>DASXRM010000197.1:0-15986 GCA_036506575.1 Gemmatimonadales bacterium
GACGTGGTGGTGCCCTCAGGGTCACGCCTCAAGGTTACCCTGGCTGCTCCGTTCCGCCGCGGGGTCTGACCGACTGTAGGACCAGTGTTTCGCCCCGGGGGCTCGTCTCCCGGGGCGTTTCTTTTTCTTGGTCTGGAACCTGGGGCGGTGGCGGGACTATACTCCGGTATGTCGAGAGCCTTTGTCAACGAAGACGCCGGAGCAGGGGAAGCGCCCCGCTTTCCGCTGCCATCGCGCGAAGATCCCTCGTTTGATGTCGCGGCCGCACGGGCCCTGTTGCATGGGGCTGACCTGGGCGATACTGCCAGCGCCGAAAGCGCCACCGGGTATTATTGGGGTGAGCCGAAGCTGCGCCCAGTCGTCGAGCGCATTCTGGATGAGGCGCGAGAGGATGGCAATGAGCGGCTGGAGCAGCTCGCGGAGCGATTCCTGAGGGTTCGAGGACCCGGGAGACGACCATGATCGACCGAGACGATGCGAGATCCACCGAAATCGACGACGTTCTGAACCCGCATCGGGGCGAGGAACAGTCCAAAGCCAGGGAGCATGCTGCCGACATACTTGCCCGCCGAGGCGTGTTGCTGGCGGGTGACGAGAGCGATGACGAGCTGGCGGAGCTCTGGTCGGCAGTAGAGCGGTTCGAATTTATCGTAGAGGCGCGGGGCGGAGACACGATGACCAATGCCCCCGACTCCGCTGAACCGGACAATCCCGCCTTCGTGCTGCCCGAGCGGAAGGCGCGCGAATCGGCCCGCGACTACACTCGCCGGATTCTGGAGGCTACAGCCAGGCTGACGAGCTTCGAACGTTAGGAAGGGCGACTCCCCGAGCGGGGAGTTGAGCTAACTATGAAAATCGCAATGATATCCACCCCGTTTCTACCGGTGCCACCGCGGGATTACGGGGGGACCGAACTGGTGGTCCACGAGCTGGTGGACGGGCTGATCGAGCGAGGACACGAGGTCACCCTCTTCGCCACCGGAGATTCCCATACCCGGGCCGAGTTGCGGGCGCTATACCCGCAATCGCAATGGCCTCCCGAGATGCTGACCGACCTGAGTCACGTCACCTGGGCCATGGGGCAGGTGACCCGTGATTTCGATGTGGTCCACGCTCACTCGGCCGTCGCCCTCGCGCTTCGGCGCCTGGTCTCCAGTCCACCATTGGTATACACCCTCCATCATGCGCGGGATGAACAGCTCTCCGCATTCTATGGCCACTGCCACGACGCGCATTTTGTAGCGATCTCGGCTGATCAGGCGAGCCGGGAGATCCCCCTTCCCCGCTGCAGTGTCATTCACCACGGACTCGATCCTGCGCGATTCACCTGGTCGCCTCGGCCTGCCGACTACGTCTGCTTCGTGGGCCGCCTGACTGAAGTCAAGGGACCACACACCGCGATCGACATCAGCGCCCGCGCGGGCGTGCCGATCCGGATCGCAGGTGCCATCCACCCACCCGACCGCGAATTCGCGAAGCGGGAGCTGAGCTGGCGCTTCGGGCTCTCCTACGTCAGCTACCTCGGCAGCATCGGAATGAAGGTCAAGCTGCCGCTCCTGCGCGATGCCCGCGCTCTCCTGGCGCCCATCGACTGGAACGAGCCATTCGGACTCATCCTGATCGAGGCGATGCTGTCGGGCTGTCCGGTCGTCGCCTTTGCCCGAGGCAGCGTCCCGGAATTGGTGGAGCCGGGCGTCACCGGATTCATCGTGGGAAGCGCTGAGGAAATGGTCGAGTTGATCCGCCCTGGTGGCGGGGTCGAGCGCTTCGATCGTGAGCGTTGCTGGAAGCGTGCAGTCGAGCGGTTCAGCCGGGATCGGATGGTGGTTGAGTACGAGCGCCTGTACGCCCGCACTGCGCGGGGAACCCCATCTCGCCAGCGGGCCCTTCCCAGTCGAGTGGCCTGAGTGAGCCGGGTCGAACCGCCGGGGCTCTATCCCGGGTCGGCCAGGACCTCGGCGGCCGCCGCCCCAGAAGTCGCTGCGCCCGTCCCTATGGAGGCCGCGGTCGGGTATTCCTCGGTGGACTGCGCGCAAGAGGCCCCCGGCGAGCGTACGCTCGTCCTCAAACAAGACCGCCTGTTTCTGATCGTTGACCGCCAAGGCCAGATCACACCACCGGGCAGGTGTGGTTTCGGGCTGTTCTTCGATGACACCCGCATCCTCAGCCACTATTGCCTCCGGTTCGCTGGCGGGCTGCCCTCGCTGCTCTCCGCCCAGGTGCTCCGGATGTATCAGGCGCAGATCGATCTCGCGATGAATGATCAGGCGTTCGGTGGCAATTCGTGGGATCCCAAGAACGCCGTTCACATCCTGCGGGAGCTGCTGCTCGACGGCAGCCTGCTGGAACGGGTGACGCTTACCAATTATCTGACGGAGCCGATCGACCTCTGGGTGGAGCTCACGGTCGGCTGCGATTTCGCCGACATCTTCGAGGTGCGTGGGTGGCGGCGTGAGACCCGGGGCCAGTTCTTTGCGCCGCAGGTGGACGGTCGCTCGCTCGCGTTCTCTTATCGGGGGCGCGACGGAGCCCTGCTGCGCACCGAGATCCGATTCCCGGAGCCACCGACCGAGGTGGGCGACCATGGGGCCTGCTGGCGGTTCCGACTCGGCTCGAGCGCGCGGCGGGAGATTGAATGGGAGGTACTCACCGAGATGCCCGGGGTGGAGCCTCCCCGGGTTCCGTCCCGAACGTTGGAGGATCGCTCCGCCAGGCTCGAGCGAGCATACGAGAGCTGGAATGCGACCTGTACCGCATGGCACACCGATGTTGCCGCGTTCAACACGATGCTCGGCCGGGGAATCGACGATCTGCGCGCGCTGCATTTCCAGGCCAACGGTTCCGAGATCATCGCCGCCGGAATCCCCTGGTACTCGACGGTCTTCGGGCGGGACTCGATCATCACCGCACTCCAGACGTTGCCCCTGAATCCGATCATCGCGCTGGAGACGCTGCGGTATCTCGCCCGCCATCAGGGTAGTTGTGAGGACCCGTTCACCGAGGAGCAGCCGGGCAAGATCATGCACGAGCTCCGGCGCGGCGAGATGGCCCGGAGCGGCGAGATCCCCCATGTCCCGTACTTTGGGACGGTGGATGCGACCCCCCTGTGGCTGGTGCTGCTCCACGAGACTTGGCGCTGGACCGGCGACGACCGGCTGGTACATGAGCTTCTGCCCCACGCGGAGCGCGCGCTCGACTGGATCGACCGCTATGGCGACGTGGACGGCGATGGCCTGGTGGAATACGCTCACACCTCGACCAAGGGGCTCATCAACCAGGGGTGGAAGGATTCGGCCGATGGGGTTCCCTTCCCGGATGGCCGGCTTCCCCGTCCTCCGATCGCGTTGGTGGAGGTGCAGGGATACGTGCACGATGCGAAGCTGCGTGTCGCCGCACTCTACGATGCCGTCGGCCAGCACCGCCGCGCGGAGGAGCTCCGGCGCCAGGGAGAGGAGGTGCGGGCGGCCATTCTCCGACACTTTTGGCTGGAGGAGCTCGGCACGTTTGCCTTGGCGCTCGACGGGGACAAGCATCCGATTCCGACGGTTGCCTCCAACGCGGGACACCTACTCTGGAGCCGGGTCCCGACCGCCGAACAAGCTGCCCGCTTGGCCGACCGCCTCTTGGGGCCCGGGATGTTCTCCGGCTGGGGAATCCGGACCCTGAGTGCGACCCACCCGGTGTTCAATCCAATGAGCTATCACAACGGATCGGTTTGGCCTCACGACAACGCTCTCGTGGCGCTCGGGCTCGGTCTGTACGGTCACCGGGAACAGGCGAGCCGAATCCTGACCAGCCTCTATGAAACCTGCGTGCACATGGAATCCTCCAGACTGCCGGAGCTCTTCTGCGGGATGGAGCGGGTCACCGGGATGCAACCGGTTCTCTACCCGGTCAGTTGCACGCCGCAAGCGTGGGCCTCGGGAGCCGTGTTCATGCTGCTCCAGGGAACGCTCGGTCTCTTCCCCGAGGCTCCGGCGGGAGTGCTGCACGTCCGTGACCCGGTGCTGCCCGACTTTCTCCGCGATATCATGATCAGCGGGCTCCTTATCGGTAAATCGCGGGTGGCCCTCCAGTTTCGCCGGCATCGGGACCGGACGTTGGTGAACCTCCTGGAGATCGAAGGCGCCCCGCTGCAAGTCAGGATCGAGCTGTCGTAGGATCGGGTTCGCGCTGGAGGCGCGCCTCCCGCCGATAAGGAAACACGTCGACCACCTCGCCCTCGGCAAGCCGCCGCTGCACGTCCTGCCAGAATGCCACATCCAGCAGGTCGCCGTGCCCCTCCAGGAAGGCGTCGCGCAGGCGCCCGGGCGGCACGAGGAAGGCCGTGAACTCCTCGGGGAACACGTCTTGTTCGCCCACGTAGAACCATGGCTCGGCCGCGAACTCTTCCTCCAGCGAGGCCGGTTGGGGAAGGCGGCGGAACCGGCACTCCGAAAGCAGACAGAGCTCGTCATAGTCGTAGCAGATCACTCGGCCATGCCGTGTCACGCCGAAGTTCTTGGCCAGCATGTCCCCGGTGAAGATGTCCGCGGCCGCCAGATCCTTGATGGCTTTCCCGAAATCGATCACGGCGTCCCGAGCCGCATCGTCGTCGGCATCTCGCAGAAAGAGATTGAGCGGTGTCACCCGCCGCTCGGTATAGAGATGGCGGACAATGACCCGGTCGCCATCCACCCGTACGGTCGAGCCGGCGACATTCAGGAGATAGCGCAGCAGCTCGTCGGGAAAACATCGCCTGGGGAATTCGAGATGCTCGAACTCCTGGGCATCCGCAAGCCTCCCCACTCGATCGCGGATGAAGACGAACTGATACTTACCCATGACCACCCGGCGGGTGGTGTTCTTGGGGGCACCAAACCTGTCCTTGATGATCTTGAACACCACATTGAAGGAGGGGAGGTTGAACACAGCCATCACCATCCCCTCATCGCCTTCAGCGAAGGCAAAGCGGGCGTCGGGGTCGTTCAGATGGCGCATCAGGCCCCGGTAGAGCTCGGTTTTGCCGTGCTTGTTGTAACCGATGGAAGTGTACAACTCGTTGATCTGCTTGAGCGGCATGATGGAGGCAAGAAACTCCACCAGCGCACGTGGGCGAGGAGACTCGACCCGAAAGTAGGTCCAGCTGAAGCCGAAGACCACGCTTGCCTCGTCCGACGTCATCAGCACCGCATCGACCACAATGCCCCGCTCCGCGTGCAACAGCGGCAGCACCAGCGGGATAATCTCATCTCCGGCCCAAATCCGCCCGACGAGATAGGCACCCTTGTTCCGGTAGAACACCGAGCGCACCACATCGAGCTGGATCGGGCCTGCCCCCTTGAGCGCCCGGCGAGCCCGCGCGTCGATCAGCTCGGCTACCAGAACCGCATCACGCTCGAGCTGGGCATAGGGAACCGACCAGGGGAGCGCCAGCAGAATACGGCGCACCAGGGCAGCGTCCACCCGGGAAACCAAATGGGTGTCGTAGATCTCCGGTCCCCCGCCATCAGGATGACTGGGGAGCGACCCTTGCAGATACTCGATGGAGGAATCCACTCCGACAGTGCTGAACACCCGGCGGGTGACCGAGTTGAAGAACGTCTCTGCCAGTTCCGCGTCGGGCCGGCGGGCCGTGTGCGATGCATGAGCCGATTTCATTGCCGCCCACACGGTCCGCTCCATCACCGCATCTTCCAGAATGTCATGGACGTCGGCGACGGCGGCATCGACATGTGCCTTGTAGAGCTCCAGCCGTTCAGTGGCATCGGCCTGGGCGCCGGACCAGTCACGCAGCTCGAACCGGGCGCGGGCTCGGCGAGTGATTTCCTCGAACCCACGCTCATAGCCGTCATAGGCCGCATGGATGGCGGCCGCGGCGGCGGCAACGGGTCGAAGCGTCGTATTGCTGTTCATCCGTCACTCGATCAGATTGAGCGGCGACATCCCCGATAGCTCTCTCGTGCGACAAGGATACTCGGTATGTCAGCGACCTCCACGTCCGCCTCTCAGGCCCTCCGGACCCCCACGGGGGGCGAGGCGATCACCATGGGCGAGGGACGGCTTCAGGTGCCCGCGAGGCCCATCATCCCCTTTATTGAGGGCGATGGCACCGGCCCCGACATCTGGCGCGCGTCACAGCACGTGTTCGACAGCGCGGTGGAACGGGCCTATGGAAGCAAGCGTCGGATCGCCTGGCTGGAGGTGCTGGCCGGCGAGAAGGCCAAGAATCAGACCAGCAGCTGGCTTCCGGACGAGACGCTCGTTGCCATACACCGCTATCTCGTGGCCATCAAAGGCCCGCTGACCACCCCGGTCGGCGGGGGATTCCGATCCCTCAACGTGGCGCTCCGGCAAAAGCTCGATCTCTACGCCTGCGTCCGCCCGGTCCGCTACTTCGCCGGTGTGCCCTCACCGGTGAAGGCCCCCCAGGATGTCAACATGGTGATCTTCCGCGAGAACACCGAGGACATCTATGCCGGCATAGAGTACAAGGCCAGGAGCGACGACGCTCGGCGGGTGATCGAGTTCCTCCGGGAAGAGATGGGGGTTCAGACCATTCGGTTCCCGGCGACCAGCGCGATCGGGATCAAGCCGATATCGGAAGAGGGATCGAAACGACTCATCCGTTCGGCCATTGACTACGCCCTCGCCCACCGTTACGAGAGTCTGACGTTGGTGCACAAGGGCAACATCATGAAATTTACCGAAGGCGGCTTCCGGGACTGGGGCTATGCCGTGGCGCGCGAGGAATACGGCGCGACCGATGTCGATGGCGGGCCCTGGTGCCGGCTGCCCGGCGGTCTGATGGTCAAGGACGTGATCGCCGACGCCTTTCTGCAGCAGATCCTCACGCGACCCAAGGAATACGGCGTCATCGCCACAATGAACCTGAATGGAGACTATATCTCCGATGCGTTGGCGGCGCAGGTGGGTGGGATCGGCATCGCCCCCGGTGCGAACATCAACTATTTGACGGGGCATGCCGTGTTTGAGGCCACTCATGGCACCGCGCCGAAATACGCGGGTCAGGACAAAGTGAATCCAGGTTCGGTCATACTGTCAGGCGAGATGATGTTTCGCTATTTGGGCTGGCACGAAGCCGCAGATCTAATCGTGTCCTCGCTCGAAAAAACCATCGGGCAGAAGCGGGTCACCTACGACTTCGAGCGGCTCATGCCCGGCGCAACCCTGCTCAAAACCAGCGAGTTCGGCCGCGCGATGGTAGAAAACATGAAGGCGTGAACGGTGAACAGTAAACCGTAAACCGGCCTCCCCCGGCCACCCCGTTCACTGTTCACCGTTTACCGTTCACGCCCTTTCAATCTCTCTATTTCCCGCCGGTCCTTCTTCGTCGGCCGGCCGCGCTGGGGCACAAACACCGCGTGCAGCGTCTTCAGCTGTAGGGCAAGCGCTTCCCGCGCCGCTCGGCTCGCTGGGTTTTCCTGGTACAGAGCGGCAGCGCGAGCCGCGGGACCCCGCTGACTCGAGAGCTCACGCACCACCACCTGGTGCTCGTAGGGCCCTTGCCGGATCCGCACTTCGTCTCCCACCCGCAGCGGCTTGGCTCGCTTGACCCGCTCACCGTTGACCTGGACCTTGCCGCCGGCGATCGCTTCCGCAGCCAGTGCCCGCGTTTTGAAGAACCGTGCCGCCCAGAGCCACTTGTCTATTCGGGTCCTCTCGTCGGGTGCGCTCACAAGGCAAAAGTAATGATTCCGCGCAGAATCAGAGGCTTGACTCGGGCTTGATGCCTCCGGGGCTAAATCTACGGCGGCGCGGCATTTGCACTGCTGCGGCAGACTCATATCCCAAACCGGCGGTGCGGCGTGACGCATGTGATGCATCTGTGGCTCTGGCTCGCAACCATCGGCGCCCCTCAGCCTTCGTCGAGACTCGTGCTGGCTGACTCCGGCGAGGTTCGCACCGCGCTGGACTCCACTCTGCTGCAGGCAGGGGAGGCATTGGCTCGCGGGAGACCGTGGCAGGCCACGCGCTTGTTGTCCAGTGCACTGCGCGATTCATCGAGCCGCACCCCTGCTACTGTGTTCCTCGCGGCGACTGCGGCCGGCGAATGGGGTGGATGGAATCAGGTCCTGCAGCTCCTGAATGCAGAGCCCTGGATCGACACCCTGTACGAGGGTCGCGCTCGGGTGCTGCTGGCTCGTGCCGCCCTGGAGCGGCACGCGGACGCCGAAGCGCTGGAGCACGCCCTGATCGCACTGCGAGGCGATCCCACGTCGGGAGAGCGCCTCATGCTCGTCTCCACCGCGCTGGATCGCCTCGGAGCCCGGGACAGCGCCGCCATCGTTTACAGCCGAGCCGCCGGCCGTTTGCCCCAGGTGGCGGACTGGCTCCGGCTCCGGGCCGCCACAGTGACCGCCGATAGTATCGCCCGAGCCGGTCTCTACGATGGCATTGAGGACCCGCTCGCCCGCGGACGGATACCCTGGGCAGAGGCCGCGGCGTATGAGCGCACCGGCGACCAGGCCGAGGCGGCTCGGCGATACGCTGGGTTGGGCGAGCGCCTGACCAGCTTGCGTCTGCGGCTTGTCTCGACCCCTGACAGCGCTCCCCGGGCGGCGATCCGACGGGAGTTTCTCGGGTTGATCAGTGGCCGGGTTGCGAGCGCGGTTGCCCGGCAAGCCATCGCGGTCATCGACAGCGCCTTCGCGCCGCTCACGCCGGCCGAGGAACTGGTCATCGCGCGGGCCGCCATCGAATCGGGTTTGGCGTCTCGGGCGGCGAGTGGTTTCGCTCGTGCCGGAACTGCGCGAGTGGGTTCGGGCGAGGATCGCTTTACCTACGCCACCGCCCTTACCCGGCTCAAGCGGAATGGTGAAGCGGCAATTCAGTTCAGGCAGGTGCGCTCGCCCCACGCCCTCGCATCGCTCGCGGCCTACCAGGGGGCCCGCGCCCTGGTGCGTGACGGCCAGCTGAGCCAAGGGCGCGCGGCGCTGAGTCGAGTCGCGCGGAGCTATCCCCGCGACACTGCCGCGGCCGCCTCCGCATTCTTCCTCCTGGCTGACCTGGCCTCCGACGATCGCGCGGACGTGGAGGCGCGACGCCTCTATCGGATCGTGGCGACCCGGTACCCCACCAGTCGATTCGCCCCGATCGCTCGTTTCCGCGCGGCCATGGGCGCGCTCGTCAGCGGTCGCCCCAAGATCGCGGCTCAGGAATTCGACGCCATTGCGGAGCGCTACCCCGGAAGTGACGAGGCGCTGGGATCGATCTACTGGGCCGGGCGGGCCTGGGCAGATGCGGCTGACAGCGCGATCGCCCGAGCCCGCTGGCAGAGTGTCACCTCCCGGGATCCGCTCTCCTACTATGCTGCCCTGAGCGCCGCCCGGCTGGGAAATACACCCTGGACACCTCCGCCCGCCCCGGACTCGTTCCCCGCCGATCCTGTGGTTGACCGGGTGGTGGCGCGTGCAGCTCTGCTTTCGCGACTGGGAATGGCCCAGGAGTCGCGGTGGGAGCTGGACCGGTTGGCGAGATCGCCCGACAGCTCGTCCGAGCGCCTGCTGGTGTTGGCGAACGCGTTCCGCAGCCAGGGCATGGCCTCCCAGGCGATCCAGCTGGCACGGCGTGCGCTGGTGCGGGGCGCCCCAGCCGATGCCCGGACCTTCCGGTTGATTTATCCGGTAGTCCACGCGGATGCGTTGCTCGCCGAAGCCACCGAACAGGGCCTCGATCCGAGCTTCGTTGCCGCGCTGATCCGACAGGAATCCAGCTTCAACCCGGCCGCCACTTCTCCCGCCGGGGCGCGGGGCCTCGCCCAAGTGATGCCTGAGGTCGGAGAGCGGCTGGCCCGCGAGTTGAACTATCCTCTCTGGGACCCGGTGCTCCTCTATCAGCCGGATGTGAGCATTCAGCTCGGTGCCTTCCACTTGCGGGAGCTGCTCGCCCGCTACGATCAGCGGGCGCATATCCTTGCCGCCTACAACGCCGGGTCGCCGCGGGTCGAGCGCTGGTCCAAACGCATCGGGGTCACGGACCCCGAGGTCTTTGCCGAGCAGATCTCGTTCGTGGAGACGCGGGACTACGTGCGGGTCATCCAACGCAACGTGGACATCTATCGCGCGCTCTACGGCGGTGAGGTCCCCAATCGAGCGGAGGCCACCCTCCCCGTCCCCTCGCCCGATGGGCCGGCGAGCCAGGAACAGCAGATGTGAGCTTGGCAGCGGAGGTGCTATGGTCTTAGTTTGGAACCGCCTCCTTCACAGCAGGGTTCATTCGGTTGCTGAACACCACCCAACCGCTGGATCTGCTCGAGCGCATCGGCGAAGGAATTTTCGCCCTCGATCCCGACTGGCGGTTCTCCTACCTGAATCGCCAGGCCGAACGGGTGCTCTCCCGCCTATCCGGGTCTCCCTCGACCAACCTCCTCGGCTCCGTCATCTGGGACCGCCCCGCGCTGGCGGACTCTTCATTAGGCCGGGCGCTTCACCGGGCGTACGCCGACCAGACCGCCGTAGTGCACGAAGTACCCGACGCGGGGACGCGTGGATCGGTGGAGGTCCGGGTGTATCCCACGGATGACGGGCTTACCGTGCTGCTCCGTGAGAATCCGCTGGCCGGTTATACCGGCCAGATCCTCGACGGCATGAGCGAGGCGTTCCTCGGGTGTGATCATGAGTGGCGTGTCACCCATGTGAATGCGCGAGCCGACGCCTATCTGTCGCCGCATGGATTCGGTCGCGCCAGGCTTCTGGGTCAGAACATCTGGCATGCGATGCCGGGCCTCGCCGGCAGCCGGCTCCAGGCGGAGGCCTTCCGGGCACACGCGCAAGGGACTGAGGTCGAGCTCGAGGAGTTCTTTCCGCCCGCGAACCGCTGGTTCACCATCCGGATCACCGCCACCAACAACGGACTCGCCTGTTATGCCCGGGAGCTGCCCGACCGGACTCACGCGGAGCACGCCCTGCTGGCAAGCGAAGAGCGTTTCCGCCATCTCGTCGAGTCGATTGACGACGTAGTCTTTCGACTCGACCGCGACCAGCGCTGTGTCGATGCCTTCGGGCGCTGGCTCGAGCGGGAAGGGTTCGATCCAGCCAGCCTGATCGGGCGGACCACCCGGGAGATCGTCGGGCCCGAAGATGCCGCCGCCCACGAACGCGCTAACCTCAGCGCACTCGCCGGTGAGACCGTCACCTACGAGTGGACGCTCCGCACCCGGAACGGCATCCGCCACATGCAGACTACCTTGTCACCGCTGCACGGTCCTTACGGTGAAATCACCGGGATCGTCGGCGTGGGGCGCGACATCAGTCAGCGGGTCGAGGTCGGAAGGGAGCTGCAGCGTTGGGCCCGAATCTTCGAGCATGCCGGCTGGGGTGTCGCGCTCGTGAGCGCCGACGGGGGGACCATCGAAAGCGTCAATCCGGCCTTTGCCTCGATGCACGGCTGGACGGTGGAGGAGCTGCGCGGCAAGCCGATGGCCGAGCTCTCGGTCGGCCGGCAGGACTTCCCGAGAATGAACCCCCTATATGACGCGCGGGGCCACCAGATCTGGGAGACTGAGCGGGTGCATCGGAACGGCATGGTGTTCCCCGCACTGATCGACGCCACCGCGGTGAAGGATGAACAGGGGCAGGTGATCTACTACGCCGTGAACGTGCAGGACCTCACCGAGCGGAGACGGGCCGAAGAGCAGATTCGCCAGGCCCAGAAGATGGAAGCCGTGGGACGACTGGCCGGTGGAGTGGCCCACGATTTCAACAACATGATGATGATCATCATGGGCTTCAGTGACTTCTTGTTGACTACGCTGGAACGGAGCGATCCGCGCTGGGCCGATGCCGACGAGATCCGGAAGGCAGCGGAGCGCGCGATGCACCTCACCCGCCAGCTCCTCGGCTTCGGTCGTCAGCAGCTCGTTGCCCGCCATGTGCTCAGCCTGAACGACGTGGTGTCGGGGATGGAACGCATGCTGCGGCCGCTCCTGGGGGAGGATATTCGGCTGATCACGCGGCTTTCGGTCGGGCTCGGAGGCGTTGAGGCCGATTACGGCCAGATGGAGCAGGTGGTCATGAATCTGGCCCTGAACGCGCGGGATGCGATGCGCGGCGGGGGCGGGCTCACCATCGAGACCTTGGATGTCGATCTGCCGGAAGGGTATGCCTACCGTCACGTCGGCATCGACATTCCCCCCGGACCCTACGTGATGCTGATCGTGAGCGATACCGGTCACGGCATGGCCCCGGAGGTCAAGGCCCGTTTGTTCGAGCCCTTCTTCACCACCAAACCCACCACCCAGAACACCGGACTCGGACTCGCCACGGTGTACGGGATTGTGGTCCAGAGCGCTGGTTACATCTGGGTAGACAGCGAGCCGGAGAAGGGAACCACCTTCAAGATCTGCTTTCCCCGGGTCGAGCCGGAGGACGCCCTGGTGCAGCAGTCGATTCCCTTGGCCGGTCCCACGCGCGGGTCGGAGACGATCCTGCTGGTGGAAGACGAGGAAGCGGTCCGGAGCGTTGCCGCACGCGTTCTGCTGAATCAGGGGTACACTATCCTCCAGGCCTGTAACGGGGCGGAGGCGCTGACCGTACTGGAGAGGCTCGGCGGGAGCGTCGATCTCATCCTCACCGATGTCGTCATGCCGGACATGGGGGGGCTGGAACTGACCGCCCGTCTGCGGGACCGGTGGCCCGAGCTGAAGGTGGTCTACATGTCCGGCTACGCGGAGGGGGACAAGCTCCAGCCCGGGATTCAGGATTCCGCTCGCTCCTTTCTGCAGAAGCCGTTTTCGGCCGAGAGCCTGATGCTCAAGGTTCGCGAAGTGCTCGACGCCGGGGTCCGGTGACAGGCTTGAGGGTCATGGATCACATCACGTTTTCCGCCACCCAGCGCATCTTTGATCCACGCCGCTCCCTGGTCGCGACATCCCGAGGTCGACTATGCAGAGCAGAGTGAAGTTTGCGGGGCATCCGGTCCACCCGGTGCTCGTCGTCTTCCCGCTCGGCCTTCTAGCCACGGCGGTCATCTTCGACATCATCTATCTCGTTTCCAGCAATTCGCAGTGGACGGTAGTCGCATACTACATGATAGGCGCCGGTATAATCGGTGGGCTCGCTGCTGCGGCATTCGGATGGCTGGACTGGTTTGCGATTCCCGCCGGCACCCGGGCCAGGCGGATCGGGCTCTGGCATGGGGTCGGTAACGTGGTGGTCCTGGCTCTATTCATCTTGAGTTGGCTGCTGCGGCGGGAAAACCCCATTGCGCCACCCACCGGCGCGATTGTCGCGGGCCTGATTGGGGTGATGATCGCGGCGGCTACCGCTTGGTTAGGTGGCGAGCTGGTGGGCCGGCTGGGAGTCGGGGTCGATGATGGAGCCCACCTGGATTCCCCAAGCTCACTATCGGAACTGCCTGCGGGGGCCGGCTTGGCCGGAGCATCACGGGCGGGAACTGCCCCGCGGTATGGCGGGGCGGAACGGCGCGCGTCCTCCACCTCGGCTTACGCGGGAATGGATCGCCGGATCTCGTAAGCTTCTCATCAGCAATTCACTACAGAGAGGAAGGGGCTGGGCCTCCGCGCGCCAGCGCCTCCTTTTCTGCTCGAGTCAATCGTCGGATGGCGTGCTCGCGCCGTAATGCGCATGAGCGGTTTGCTGTCGATTCCCAGTAGACCAGCGTAATGGGCCGTCTCGCGCGGGTGTAGGCGGCGCCGCAACCGGCATTATGCTCGGCCAGCCGGCGGACGGGATCGGTGGTGACCCCAGTGTAGAGGCTGCCGTCACGGCAGCGGGCTAGGTAAACGGCCCACGACATCCAGTGAAGATAGACCGAGGCGTGTCGCGGTGCGCCCCTACCGCATCCGCGGTCGCCCTCCCTATCTTCGGCTGGCCCCCATAGACACCCCGATTCGAGGGACGATGGAATCTTCCGCTCCGTCCGGGCGCGCCGCGGTCCCGACGGTGCCCGACCGGCGCCAGCCCGGGAAGAACACTCTCCCCGATCAGCGCACGCTGCTGACCTGGTTATTCGGCGGTCGCCTGGTCCTCGCGACCGGCGTTCTCCTCGGCGCCGGGCTGGTCTGGACCGAGCGACCGCAGGAATCGTTCATCGTCAGCATTGTGGTGGTGTTCGCCCTGGTGTTCACCCTGTACGGGGCTGGCACCGTATTTCTGCTGCGCCGCACACCGACCAGCGCTTTCTTTCTCTTTCAGGCGCTGGTCGATCTGGGCCTGGTCACCACAGTCGTGCACTTCGCCGGCCAGCCACAGTCCGCATTCCCGGCGCTGTACGTTCTAGTCGTGGTCGCCTACGCTTTGCTCATGCCTCCCGCGTGGGTGGCACTCACGGCGGCGCTCACCTCGTTGCTGTATCTCGGCGACACCCTCTGGACCCACGGGGTCGCTCTGGGTACCGCGTCCTGGGCGCAGATCGCGGTGTACAACTTGGTTTTTGGATTGGTCGCGGTACTGGGTCATCGGCTGCGCGAAGCCGGTATGGAACAGGCCACCCTCGCCACCGAGCTTCAGAGAGTGCGGCTCGAGGCCGACGATATACTTCGGAACATCCGTTCAGGTGTTCTCACCGTGGATGGATTGGGCCGGCTGGCCTTCATCAATCCAACCGCCGAGCGGCTGCTGGATCTGGACGGCGAGGCGCTGATCGGCTTTCCCGTCCTCGATCACTTGAAGACCCGCTCGTCCGAGCTGTGGGCGGCCGCGGTCGCGGGGATCCGCAACGGACGGAAGATTAGCCGGGGTGAGGGAATGGTTGTGCAGGGGGTGGGGAGGATGTTCCCCATCGGCCTGAGTACCACCACCTTCCGGCAGGAGGCCCAGGAGGCTCCGTCGGTGACTGCGATCTTCACCGACATCTCCGATCTAAAAGAAGTCCAGGAGCTTCACATGCGGGCGGAGCGGCTCGAGGCGGTGGCCGAGCTGAGCGCCTCGCTGGCTCACGAGATTCGAAACCCGCTTGCCTCGATCCGGAGCTCGGTGGAGCAGCTCGCCCGCTCGAAGCATGCGGATGAGGACGAGCGGTTTCTTTCCGGACTGATCGTGCGGGAGAGCGATCGGCTGAGCCGCTTACTGAGCGAGTTCCTCGATTTCGCCCGGGTGCGAGCTACCCACTTCACCCCCCTCGACCTTCACTCCGTGGTGGTGGCGGTGGTCCGGCTGATTCGCGCGCATCCGGACTGCCGGCCGGACGCGGCCATCACCATCGAGGGGGAGCATACCCTGCTGGAGGGTGATGAAGACCTGCTGCATCGGGTGGTGGCTAATCTGGTCCTCAACGCCGTCCAGGCCGCCCGCGGCCCGATCCGGGTGACGGTCACGGTGGCGACCGCCCAGACTTCGGAGATTCCGCACGGCACCGACCTGGAGCATGCGGTCCGGCTTCAGGTGCGCGACAATGGGCCCGGAATTCCCGAAGAAGTCCGCGAGCGGCTCTTTCAGCCGTTCGTGTCCGGCCGGTCCGGCGGCAGTGGGCTCGGACTCGCGATCGTTCAGCGCGCCGTCGAGGCGCACCGCGGCCTGGTGCTGGTCGACTCCGGCCCCGGATCCGGTACTACATTCACCATTTTCTTGCCCGCCAAGATGGTAGCGGAGGATGCTGCATGAGCTACAAGCCGTCGGTGTTGGTCGTCGACGACGAGTCGGGGATTCTCGATACCCTCAGGATTCTGCTACGGAATGAAGGCTTCGAGGTCACCACCGCCCAGGGTGGGAAGGCGGGCCTGGAGCAGATCCGATCCGGGGCCCACGATATCATCCTCTCCGACGTGCGCATGCCGCAGGTCTCGGGTCTCGACATCCTCGGCGCCGCCCGAGAACAGGATCCGATGACCCCGGTGATCCTCATGACCGCGCAGGCGTCGCTGCAGAGCGCGATCAGCGCCGTCAACTCCGGCGCCTTCTATTACATCCAGAAGCCCTTCTCCAATGACGAGCTGGTGGCGATTCTCCGCCGGGCCTGCGAGTACCGCGCGGTCAAGGTCGAGAATACCCAGCTGAAACAGGAGATCCGCCGGCGCGACAAGACCA
>DASXRM010000198.1:0-20263 GCA_036506575.1 Gemmatimonadales bacterium
TGCCCCGTCGTCCCGAACGCGCCCCAGAGAACGCCTTCGAGAGCCAGGTCCTGGTCGGCATCGTCCATGACGATCATTGCGTTCTTGCCGCCCATCTCGAGCGAGAGCCGCTTGTGCATTCTCCCGCAGGTTTCGCCGATGATCGCTCCGGTCTCAGTCGAACCCGTGAACGAGATGAGCGGAACCTCGGGATGCTCCACTAATGCCTTGCCCACCGTTTCGCCGCGGCCGTGGACCAGTTGAACCACCTCGGGCGGCAGCCCCGCCTCCACCAGAATCTCGACCAGTAGATGCACCGAGTGAGGGACATCCTCCGACGGCTTGATGATGACGGCGTTTCCACAGAGGAGCGCGGGAAACATCTTCCAGCTCGGGATGGCGAGGGGAAAGTTGAAGGGAGTTATCAGGCCTGCCACTCCAATAGGACGCCGGTAGCTCATTGCCCACTTGGAGCGGAGCTCCGACGGGACCACGTGGCCGAAGAGTCGCCGGCCTTCCGTCGCCGCGTAGTAGGCGGTGTCGATCCCCTCTTGCACGTCACCCCGGGTCTCGGCCAGCACCTTCCCCATCTCCCGGGTCATGGCGTCCGCGATCGCCTCCTTCCGCTCCACCAGCAGATCACCGACCCGGCGCAGGACGTCTCCCCGCACCGGGGCCGGGGTGCGTGACCAGAGCGCAAATCCTCGCTTGGCCGACCGAACCGCCGCGTCCACATCGCGGTGATCCGAATCGGGGAAGCGGCCGATGAGATCGCCCGGCTTCGCCGGATTGCGATTCTCGAAATAGGCCTCACTGGCCGGAGCTATCCACTCGCCCCCGATGTAATTCTTGAACGTCTTTGCGTCGACTGTCTTGGTCACACGCGGCTCGCGTACATCGAATGTCTTTGGCATTGTCGCCTACTGAGCAGGGGACGGCGCCGGATTGGGAACCGGCGGAGGCGGTGGACAAGTCCACTCCCGCGCTGCCTTGGCATACCCGGCGCGCGGCAGAATCTCCCGGGCGGCCATCAGGCCGGCCCACAGGATCACCAGAAGTGAGAGTACCAGCGCGAGGCCCTGCCGGTGCGACCAGCCGGCGAACGCGCCGAGAACACCCATCAACCCGGCCAGGAGGGCAGCTCCGAGAAAGAAGATGAGCCGGAGCCCACAACTCTTGTCGTAGGGCCAGACCAGGAGGGCGACGGCGAGCACAATTGCGAGCACCGCCCAGAACCACGCTAGCGCAACGAAGCGTCGGCGAGGCGGCGGACCCCCGGCGACGGGGATGCCGGCCGGTGATCCCGGCTGTTTGGCCATCGCTCGGTCGATGTCGGCGAGCTCCTTGTCCCAATTTCGTGGTTGCTCAGTCATACTGACTCCCGGCTGAGGCCATAGCGCTCGATCTTCTTGTACAGGTTGGACCGCGGCATCTTCAGCGCCCGCGCCGTCTCCGACACGTTCCAATCGTGCTCCCGCAGCTGCTGGGTGAGAAAGTTCTTCTCCGCTTCGAGCTTGAACGTCTCGAAGGTGTGGCCGCCCGATGCATCGGAGGCCGCTCCGCCGGCGCCACTCGGCAGAAGATGGTCGATATCGGCCGCGGTGACGACTTTGCCTGAGCCCAGGATCAGCGCCCGCTCGACGGCGTTACGGAGCTCGCGGATGTTGCCGGGCCAGGAGCGTGACTGTAGCCGCCGCACCGCCTCCTCGGCGAACTTTCGCCCGGGCACCCCCGCGCTGGCCGACAGCTGCTCGGCGAAGTGAGCCACCAGTGCGGGGATGTCTTCTCTTCGGTCGCGGAGCGGAGGAACCTCGATCGGTACCACATTGAGCCGGTACAGCAGGTCCTCCCGAAAGCGGCCCTCTGCGATCTCGGCCTCGAGATCCTTGTTGGTAGCCGCGAGAACCCGGACGTCAACCTGAATCGACTTGGAGCCCCCGATCCGGGTGACGACTCCCTCCTGAAGCACCCGCAGCAGTTTGGACTGGGCGGAGAGGGACATGTCTCCCACCTCATCCAGGAACAGGGTGCCGCCATCGGCTTGCTCGAACTTCCCTGCGCGATCGGCAAAGGCCCCGGTGAAGGATCCCTTCATGTGACCGAACAGCTCGCTCTCGATCAGCTCCGAGGGAATCGCGGCACAGTTGACCTCGATGAACGGCCGGTCATGCCTGGGAGACGCTTCGTGCAGTGCCCGGGCGACCAGCTCCTTCCCCGTCCCGTTTTCTCCGGTGATGAGCACCCGCGCCGAGGTGGGACCGACTTTGACGATGAGCTCCCGGACCGTCCGCAGCGCCGGGCTGTCGCCCACCATGGTGAACCGACTTTCCGACGCCTCCCGAAGTCTGGTGTTCTCGTCCACCAATTCGGCATGGGCCAGCGCGTTCCGGACCGTCACCAGCAGCCGGTCGGCGTCGAGTGGCTTTTCCAGGAAGTCGAACGCGCCACGCTGGGTAGCTTCCACTGCGGTAGCGATGGTGCCGTGCCCGGAGATCATCACCACCTGCGCCTTGGGATCCAAATCCCGGAGGCGGGTGAGGGTCTCCAGACCATCGAGGCCGGCCATCTTCACATCCAGAAAGACGAGATGGGGACGGAACTCGGAGTACACCGTGATCGCCTCTCCCCCCGATGCGGCGACTCGGACCACCAGGTCTTCATACTCGAGCACCTGCTTCAGCGCCTGCCGGATCCCGGCTTCATCGTCGACGATCAGGATCCGGTGGCTCATCTCCGGGGAGCTCCGATCAGGGTCGCCCCTGAGGGGCGCACCCGAATCTCACGGATTCCCGCCGGAATGCGGATCGGCACGGCGCGCTTGTTGGGATCGCCGAGGGCCTTGGACACCAGCGTGGGCACGGCATCGCGGGGGATGGGAAAGTTGCGGATTCGGAAGACGTTCAGCGCCCACTCCGCCTGCCGCGGCGCCACAACCCGGATTGGTCCGGCGGCTTCGATAGGCTCGGTCGGCCGCAGCGCCACTGCCAGAGGACCCAGCAGCTCGCGAGGAAGCCTGGCCGTCGCGAGCCGGGCGTGCACCGCGATCACTCCCTCCTGAAGCTCCACCCGGAGCGAGTCGATCTGGCTCCGCACGCTGGGATCGAGACCTGCCCCGATCATCGAGGCCACTTCGGATGCACTGAGCACCACCGAGTCCGCCCCCCAGCCGTTCAGCGAATCGATCTTCGCGCGCGCGGAGACCAGAGCGCGGGAGCCGGGCCTTCCAGTGGACGGGGACGGCTGGCTACTAGAGGATGAGCCCAACATGCGATGTGCCTCGCTGACCAGGCGGTCCCGATAGAGCCACCCGACCACCAACGCGGCGACCAGTCCCAGGAAGCCGAGAAACTTGAACGGTGCCGCCAGGCAGGCCATCAGATTCCGAGGTCGAGCGTGAGACGCGATTCGTAGCGTGGCCCGCCGGTGGTCAACACGCTTTCATAGAGCACCAACTCCTGAGCCACGAACTGCACCGGATCGAAAACTTCGGCGTGATCATCGAGCCCGCGAGGTGGCAGTCGCTGGCCCTCGCGCACTCGGCCGAGAGTGACATGGGGCTGAAAAGGCGCGCCCTCCGGGGGAAATCCAATGGCCTCGCAGCCCCGCTCGATCCGGTCCTGGAGCAGCTCGAGCGAAGGAGGCGCCTCGATCCCGACCCAAAGAATCCGGGGGCGGCTGCGGCTGGGGAAGGCTCCGAGCTCACCCAGCCTTAGCGCCAGGGGGCCTGCACCCGCGGCAGCGAAGCGCAGTGCCTCGACAATGACGTCCAGACGTTCCGCACCGACTTCGCCGAAGAACTTGAGAGTCATGTGCACCCCTTCGTCGTGCACCCAGCGAACCGGCCAACCGCCATCCCGCAGATGACCCAGGAGCTTGAGGATCTGCTCCCGAGCGGGCTCGGGTATAGGCACAGCGGCAAAGAGCCGCATTAACTCAGGGTCCGGGGGGCAATCGCGAGCAGACCCCCACGGCGATATCCATTGGGATCCAGCTCGACCAACGCGAAGCCGAGGCTGGTGAATACGCTGTCGATCGAGTCCCAGTTCGCCTGAAGCCGCTCCATCTGATCCGGCGCCACCTCGAGTCTGGCCTTGCTGCCGTGGTGCCGGACGCGGAGATCACCTCGGACACCCAACGAACGCAGAAATGACTCTCCTTCTTCGACTTGGCGCAGTCGCTCTGAAGTAATCTCTAGACCGTAGAGAACTCGGCTGGAGAGGCAAGGTGCAGCCGGTGCGTCCCAGGTTGACAGCCCCAGCTCTCGGGCGGCGGTGCGCACGTCGGTCTTGGTCCAGCCCAGCTCCGCAAGCGGCGAGCGTACCCCATGCTCGCGGGCGGCGCGCATTCCCGGACGGTGCTCACCCAGGTCGTCGGCATTGGTGCCGTCGATGACGGTATCGAATCCCCGCTCCCGCACCAGTTGGCCGAGCCGGGTCCATAGCTCGGATTTGCAGAAGTAGCAGCGATCGGTGGAGTTGCTCAGGTAGCGAGGATCGTCGAGCTCGTGGGTGTCGATCTCGAGCAGCGGCACGCTGAACTGATGAGCGAGGTCGATGGCCGTTTGGGCCTGGACCTCGGGGTATGAGGCGCTTCGCCCGGTGACCGCGAGAAACCGCTCGGGGCCGAGCTCGCCAGCGCCGACCACTGCCAGCAGCGCCGAGTCAACACCGCCGGAGTAGCCGAGTATCACCCGGCCGAGACCGGTGAGATGAGTGCGCAGGAGTTCGAGGTCAGCCATAGGCCGAAACGTAATTCATAAAAAGCGTGAGCGGTAAGGCGGAAGAGCTTGCCCCGAGCAGAGCGAGGGGGCGGTAAGGCGGTAGAAGTCACCCTGAGCGAAGCGCAGGGGAGCGAGGCGGCGGATCTCGAATATCTTTTACCACTCTACCGCCGTGCCGCCTTACCGCCTTGTTTTACGCATGGCCGACAGCAACGTTCTTGAAATCACACCAGAACTTCGCCTCCCCCTCGCGGAGCTCGAGTACCACGCGTCGCGCTCGGGTGGTCCCGGGGGTCAGCACGTCAACACGAGCTCGACGCGTATCGAGGTCTGGTGGGACGTGGCCGGCTCTCCCAGTCTCAGTTCCGAGCAGCGGGCTCAATTATTGGAGCGACTCGGCCACCGGCTCGACTCGAGCGGCCGCCTGCGCCTGGTCTCCAGCGGCTCGCGGAGCCAACTCCGGAACCGGGAAGACGTCACCCAACGGCTACAATCGGTCGTGGCTTCGGCGCTGGCCATCCGGAAGAAGCGGAAGGCAACGAAGCCGAGCCGGGCAGCAAAGGAAGCCACGCTCGAGGCCAAGCGTCGACGCTCCAAGATCAAGCAGCACCGTCGGAGCCCGACGGCCGGGGAAGACTAGCGAGCTCCAATCGCTCCCGGACGGCGCGCACCAGACCAGCCGGCGTGAACGGCTTCTGGATGAAGGCCGCATCGGGCCCCAGCAGCCCACGGCTCACGATCTCGCCGTCAGTGTACCCCGACGTGAAGAGTACCGGGATACCCGGCATCAGCTCAGCGACTCGCTCAGCGAGCTCGCGGCCGCTATCGCCCGGCATGACCACATCGGTCAGGAGCAGGCTGATCCTTTCGGTCGTACGCCCCAACACATCCAAAGCCTCGGTCGGGGTGCCGGCCTCGAGCACGGTATATCCGGCAGCCTCCAATGATCGCTTCATTATGTGGCGGACCGGCGGCTCGTCCTCGACTACCAGGATGCTTTCGCGCGCTGCCGACCTCAGCGGTGCCGAGTCCACTTTCGTGGGCGCTACCGTCCCCGCCCTGAGGGGCAGGTAGATCTTGAACGTCGTGCCCTGCCCGGGTTCGCTGTAGGCCCAGACGTAGCCTTCGGACTGCTTCACGATTCCATACACCGTAGACAATCCCAATCCGGTGCCCCGGCCGACGCCTTTGGTCGTGAAGAAGGGCTCAAAGATGTGACTCAAGGTCTGCTTATCCATGCCGTGTCCGGTATCGCTCACCGCCAACACTGCGTACTCACCGGGCCGGACGATTGTTCCCGGTTTCAGCCGCACATACGATGCGCTGAGCTCCGCGCGGTAGGTCTCCACCGTGAGCCTTCCTCCGCGCGGCATAGCGTCGCGAGCATTGAGGGCGAGGTTAAGCAGCACCTGCTCCAGCTGCCCCGGATCGGCTCTCACCACGCCCAGGTTGGAGGTCAATCCGAAGCCTACTCCGCAATCCTCCCCCATGACCCGGCGGAGCACCGGTTCCCAGCCACCCACCACCGCACTGAGGTCGAGCATTTCGGGGTTCAAGATCTGCTGCCGACTGAAGGCCAGCAGTTGCGCAGTCACCGCAGCCGTGCGCTCGGCCGCTTTACGGATGAATTCCACGTCCGAACGGACCGCTTCCGGCACGTCAGTCCGACCGAGGATGAAGTCAGCCGAACCCAGCACCACACTCATCTGATTGTTGGCTTCGTGCGCCACCCCGCCGGCCAGACGGCCGAGTGACTCCATGCGGTGAGCCTGCCGCAGCCGATCCTCGGCGACCCGGCGCTCAGTAACGTCGGTAGACACACCGGTCATATACAATGGGCGGCCCTCTTCGTCGCGCTGGACCTCGCCCTGATCCGCGATCCAGCGGGTCCGTCCATCGGGGAGAAACACTCGAAACTCATGGTCCAGATCGCCGCCGTCTTGCAGCACCTGGTGTACCGCGCCCGCGACCAGCGCCTGGTCTTCAGGATGCACTCGCTCCAGGAAGTCCTCCGGAGTGGAGATACTGTCCTCGGCGCCCAGGCCATAGAGCTGGCGCAAGTTGTCATCCCAGCTCAGGGTGTTACTCTCGACCGACCAGAACCAGGTGCCCATGCGTGCGGCGTCGAGGGCCTGCCGGAGCCGCTCCTCACTCTCGGTCAGCGCTTTAGTGGCCTGGCGCCGCTCCCACTGAACTGCCGCCGCAAGCACGAGTCCTGTTACCGCTACCACCCCGAGATACCCCGCGAGCGAGAAGAGCGTTCGCGCCGCGGTCGCGTTCACAAATGGACCCCCGCCGTGAACTGCGTGCACTACAGCTACCGCTGAGACGGTGAGGGTCATCAGCGAGGCGCCACGTGCGCCAAAGCGTAGTGCGGCCCAGATAACGAACGGGAAAAGGAGGTAGTGGTAGTCCAACTGTTGCAGCACGGCGGGGTCGAGCACCCGGCCCAGCGCCAGCTCGGCCGCGCCGATTGTAGCCAGGCAAAGCACGACTACTTCGATAAGACGGCCGGTGTTGTCCGAGGCTCGAGGGCGAACCGCCCAGGTGAAGATCACGGGCGCCACCACCAGCCCGCCGAGTACGTCGCCCGCCCACCAGGCAGCGATGGCGGCGGCAACGGCTGGTGCAGGCAGCGCTCCCGTGGTCAACAGGCTCATCGGCCCGATCACCGCGGCACACAGTGCTCCGAGTGGCGCCGCCACCAGAAGAGCGCGTACGTGTCGATGATCATCCAACTGCGGACGGGGGCCCGCGGTCCGGCGGAGCAGGTGAGCCGCTACAAGCGCTTCGAAGGTGTTACCGAGGGCGATTCCGGCGGCGGCGAGGAGAGGAACCGGTGTGGCGGCGTTGGCTAGGAAGGCGCCGAGCGCTACACCCGGCCAGTATCGGTAGCCCAGCAGGGTGAGCGCGGCAAAGGCAATCCCCGTGGGTGGCCATACCAGAGAAACGCTTCGGCCGATCGAGGCATACTGAAGACCGAGCCGGGCCGCGCCATAATAGACCAAGGCGAGCAATACCACCTTGGCGACATAAATCACTGGCGGGGAAAGGGCGACTCTCAATCTGGGCATGGTCCGCATGAACAGATAACCGAGTGGCAGGAACTCGGCGACTCCATCGGGCCACAGGACGCTCCGGTGGTTGCCCTGACAAGCGCCGTCGTCGGACTCCTTCTCGGCTCGATGAATGAGCGGTTCGGCAGGCAAAACGCGATGTCGCGTTTGACCCAGCCCGGGACAGAGTTATGACATCGACTCGGCGCGCCGATGTCGCAAACGGTCGGGAGCTCACTTAAAAACTGTCAATGACAGACTTCCGACGCCTCCTCTTCTTGGTTGGTTGACTCTTGACGCCGCTGGGGCCGGACTACAGTCTGGCTTCAACTTCCCACTCCCGAGAAGACGCCACGTCTCTTTTACCACGCCGGTCGATCGACCAGGACCCGCATCCGGGGGGGAGCGATGGATGAGAAGACAGTAGCACTAATCACCTTTGTGCTAGGTGGTCTTCGCACCTATTTCACCACGCGATGGAAGATCCGGAAGGATCTCGAATCCGAATATGGAAGGATGGTGCGCGAAGCGAGACTTCGGTTCTACCCGATGCTCTGGGGAACGCTGCAGCCTTTTGCTCTTGCTCTCTATGCGCGCCACTGGCCGGTAACAAACTGCACCGCCTGGACCCTGGCAATCTCACTCAGACGGTGGTACTTCGAGGAAGGGGGGATGTTTCTCACTGATCGCTCTCGGGATGCCTACTTTACCCTGCAGGTTGCACTCAGCGAACACCTCGCCAAATACCCTTGGCACGCGGGAACCGAGGAAAAGGAACTGGATCAGCCTGCCTTCGAGAACATCCGCAAGCTGGGGAGTGACCTCCGTACCGCGCTGGTACTCGACCTCGGCACTCGTCGCACCGACGCACCGGCGAAATAGGCTGCCGTCGAGCAGAGTCGGAAGCCTCGGTCCTCATTCCGAGCCCTGGGCCAGTCGCTGCAGCTGATGCGCGATCCGTTAGGCGGCAACATGAGGACCCTGCAGTGAAAGCATCCGTCTTTATTGCCACCAGCCTCGACGGCTTCATCGCTCGAGCCAATGACGACCTCGACTGGCTACCACCCGGTGGTGGCGAAGAGCACGGCTACGAGGCCTTCATGGCCACGGTGGATGCGCTGGTCATCGGCCGCAGGACCTTCGAGAAGGTCTTGACCTTCGACACGTGGCCCTATGGTGAGAAACCCGTTTTCGTGCTCAGCACTCGCGCGCTCACCCCCGCCCCACCGGGAGCCGTGGTGGAGCGCATGTCGGGGACTCCGGGCGAGATCGTGTCGCAGCTTGCCGCGCGCGGCGTTCAGCATATTTACGTGGATGGCGGGATCACCATTCAGCGGTTTCTTCAGGCTGGGCTCATCCAGCGCCTCATTATCACGCGCATTCCGGTGCTCCTCGGTGCCGGGATCCCGCTCTTCGGCTCTTTAGAGCGTGATATCGTCCTCAAACACGTCGGAACCCGGCAGTACGCCAGCGGCCTGGTCCAGAGTGAGTATGTGGTTCCCGACTAGGACGCTGGTGGACAAACACAGCAAGAAATCAAAGATGACGCTCATGCTCTGCCATCGTTCATGACCACGCCGCAAACCCACGCGGTGCGGGCCATCGGCTGGGTGCGCTCTCCTCTGCGCCGGCTGGCCGACGCGCCCAAGCAAGGCCATGAGGGCGCTCCCGACGCAGACCTGCAGATCGAGCCGGCCTTCCTGGGCGGCCTCGACGGCCTCAAGGCCGGGCAGGATATTCTGATCCTGACCTGGCTGCACCAGGCTCGGCGCGACGTGCTCGCAGTGCATCCCCGAGACGACCTCGCCCGACCGCTGACCGGCGTGTTCGCGACCCGCTCGCCCGACCGGCCCAATCCCATCGGCTTGCATCGAGTCAAATTGCTGGCGATCGGGGACGGCGGCTTGCTTCAGGTCCAGGGCCTCGAGGCGATCGACGGGACGCCAGTCATCGACATCAAGCCGGTGTTGTCGCGAAGCGAAGGCGGCTGAGACATGCGTAGCGGCTGTCGAGAAACGCGCCCCGGCTCCGATTATCCTACACAACGATGAGAGCCGGATGCTCGTCCGTCCGCCCGTCCGCCTGCCCGCCCGTTCACGGAGACATCGATGTCGATCGTTCAGACGCTGCTGCCCGAATTCGATCACGAGATGGCGAACACTCGACGGCTGCTCGAAATCGTGCCAGCCGCCGAGGCGGCGTGGCAGCCCCATCCCAGGTCCTATACCCTGGGCGACCTCGCCGCCCACATCGCCACGCTGCCCCTCTGGTGCAGCCACGTGCTCCAGCAGCCGGAGCTGGACCTCGGCTTGCCGGCCAACGCCTCCATCGCCCGGGTGCCCTTCACCACCGTGAGAGCGCTGCTCGATCAGTTCGACAGCAACGTGCGCGAGGCGCGCGCAGCCCTGGCCTCCATGTCGGATGGTGCAATGGGCGAGAACTGGGCCCTGAAGAACCGAGGGACAGTGGTGTTCTCCGTGCCGCGCGCCGGCGCCCTGCGCGGGTTCGTGTTGAACCACATGATCCATCACCGCGGCCAGCTCTCGGTGTACCTCCGGCTCCGGGAGGTCCCACTGCCCTCACTCTACGGCCCGACCGCCGACACGCAGCGGTGAGGGGCTACCGACCGTCGCCCTTTTTTAGAAGTGAGGCTTCTTGAACAGACCCTTGATCTTATTCTTCGCGCTGTTCTTGGCCTCCGCCTCCTTCTCCCGCGCCACCTCGTTCAGCGCTTCCTTGACCACCGATTTCCCGGCGTCCGCCATCGTCTTCCCCAGATCGAAGTTCTTGAGCTGCTCGCAGGCCTTGCGCTGCTGCTCCTTCTCCTCCGGGGTCAGCTCCCTCGGCTTCTCGTTGCTGCTCGCGTTGCTGGCGTTGCTCGCCGGGGCCTGATTCGCCATCTCGGTCTTGGCCTTGGCCAGTGAATCGGCCAGCTGCTGGCTGGCGAGGTAGGTGACGAAGCCGCGGGCCATGGAATCGGGGCTCGCCAGGTTGGTGTCGTTCTGGAAGGTGATGCCGGCAGGCGGCTCGAACGCGGAAGCCGGCGGCTCACCCCGTTTGACCGAGGTGGCGGTCTCCTCGAAGTTCACGCAGAAGAGGTTCCCCTCCAGGTGGAGCGGAATGGCGGGCGCGTCCTCCATCGAGCAGACCGAGAACCCGGCGAAGGAGTGCTCCTGGCACTTCTCCCCGGCGAAGGTCTTGGTCTCGCCCTTTTCGCCGGCCGTCAGCGCCTGGGTGCCGAAGGCGCGGGTTATCATCTGCGCCATATCCTGCAGGTTCTGGTGGAGGCGTTGCTTGGACGCACCGTCGAGCTTGTCGTACGCCTTTTCCATGTAGGGGAGCATATTCGGGTGCTTGACGCCGGTCTTCTTGGTGAGATCGGCGCTGTAGCTCCAGTCGGAAGTCATCAGGGTCCAGGAGTCGGTATTGGTGGTGCTCCCGAACATCTTGGCCGTCGTGGTCTCGTGGCTGACGATCTTGTCCTTGGAGATCGCGCGCTCCCCGGTCCCCTGCATGTCGCCGGTATACGCATAGCTGACCTGGATGGCGTTGACCTTGTTCTTGGGCAACTTGAAGGGATTGTCCTGCGCGACCAGCGGCGACGCGACCAGGGCAACGACCGCGACAACGGCGAGGCGTTTCATGGTGGCTCCGATTGGGGGTATACCGAGGAATGCACCAATGTTGTCGCCGAAATCGCGGAGTGCAAGGAGCCGCTCACCGCTTCACTCGAGGGGGCTCGGCGGTTGCCGGATGGCACCGCGGTGTGGGAGGAAGAGGACTACTGCCGGCCACCCTCGCCCAGGAGCGCGCGGCAGTCCTGGATGAGTATTTCGAGGGGCTCTCCGTCGACCGGGGCAGCGGCTGGCAGCGGATCGCCGAGCTGCCGCCGCTCTTCCCCGATCTCAGCGGTGCTTGATGAAGGTGCCTTGCTGCAGCTCGGTCACCGCCTGCTCCAGCTGGTCCCGAGTGTTCATGACGATGGGGCCGTACCAGGCGACCGGCTCCTCGATCGGCTTGCCGGAGACTAGGAGGAAGCGGATCCCCTCCTCGCCGGCCCGGACCACGACCTCGTCACCCCGGTCGAAGAGCACCAGCGAGTGATTGCTCGCGTCATACCGGGCCGGCGCGTTCGGGTCAGCCCCTGACTCGGTCAGGACGCCCTGCGGATCCGAGGCGTCGCGGAAGGTGCCGGAGCCAGCAAACACGTAGGCAAATGCGTTGCGCGTAGTTTCGACGCTGAGCCGCTTCCGCTGGCCAGGTGGAACTGAAATGTCGAGGTAGCTCGGATCGGTGGCCACTCCTTCCACCGGCCCCCGCTTCCCCCAGAACTCACCGCAGATCACCCGCACCCGGGTGCCGTCGTCGTCGATCACCTCGGGAATAGCGCTCGCCGGGATGTCTTGGTAGCGCGGATCGGTCATCTTGAGCGCTGACGGCAGGTTGGCCCACAGCTGAAAGCCGTGCATCCGGCCCTCGGTGTCGCCCTTGGGCATCTCCTGGTGCAGAATGCCGCTGCCAGCGGTCATCCACTGCACGTCGCCGGCAGTCATTTTGCCCTTGTTGCCGAGACTGTCGCCGTGTTCTACCGAGCCGGCGAGCACGTAGGTGATCGTCTCGATTCCGCGGTGTGGGTGCCAGGGGAATCCGGCCAGGTAATCATTCGGATTGTCGTTCCGGAAATCATCCAGCAGCAGGAACGGATCGAAGTCCTTAGTTTTGCCGAACCCGAAGGCGCGCTGCAGTCTCACTCCAGCGCCTTCGATGGTGGGCGTGGTGTGAATGATCTCCCTTACTGGGCGGAGCGACATCGCTGCTCTCGTTATCGAAGGTGGGGTCCTATTGGCGGCCGCAGCATCGACGACCAGCCGGTTCAATAGCAGAACAATCGGCGTCCGGATTGGTTCCTACGACCGAGTATGACGACCGCCTTTGATCTCATCGTCGTGGGAGCGGGTCCAGGAGGATCCAACGCGGCAGCCGTCGCCTTGCGGCACGGGCTGTCGGTGGCCCAACTGGACCGATACAAGTTTCCCCGAGTGAAGCCGTGCGGAGGCGGGGTCACGGTCAAATCATGCCACGCCCTCAGGCTCGACCCCCTGCCTGTGCTCCGAGGCGAGTTCAACGAAGTCGAACTCAATGTGTGGCGGCGGAGGGTGAACCGATTCACTCATCCGCCGTCCCCAGTCCTCCGCATGGTGGTCAGGTCCCAGTTCGATAGCTGGCTGGTATCTCAGAACCTGAGGACGAGCCGGTTCCAGTTCTTCGACGATGAGCGCGTCCTCGACATCTCCTACGACGGCCGGTTTCGCGTCCGCACCGCTAAACGGATGCTCCTCGGACGACACCTGGTGGGCGCGGACGGCGCCTACAGCGTCGTGAACCGAGCGTTCTCGATCGCGCGTCCCAAGGGCTATGCCGTGGCGGTTGAGGTGATGCTCAGACGCGATCACGCGACGCTCCCCTTTGAGACGCCGCCGTGCTTCGACCTCGGGGCGATCGATTCCGGCTATGGCTGGGTGTTTCCCAAGGACGATCACTGGAACGTCGGCCTGTACACCCTGGGCAAGAGCAGGAACCTTCGACAGCAGCTCACGGCCTACATAGCGGCAAAGGGCTTCCGGGTGGAGACCGATCCGCTGGCGACGTTCGAGGCGCATCGCTTTCCCTACGGCGGGTACCGGGTATCGCTGCCCAAGGCTCCGGTTTACATCGTCGGAGACGCCGGGGGGTTTGGAGACGCACTCACGGGAGAAGGGATATATCATGCACTGGAGAGCGGCCGAATCGCCGGCGAGACTATCCACGACTGTTTGGCAGGTAGAGCCGGCCACGACGTCTACTACCGGCGCCTGAGAAAATCAGTTCTAACGGACACCTTCATTACATACCACGCATCACGAGGATTCTATCGCAACGTCGATAGGGCCGTTACGCTGCTCGAGAATCCCTTCGTCTGGCGGCCCTTGATTAAAGGCTACGCGGGCGGGGTCACGTGGGCGGAGAATCTCAAGCAGAGTGGATGGCTAACGGCGGCGGCGGCCACCCTGACCCATCTTATTCTTGCCTCCGGCGGCTGAACCGACCCGACTTCCTGGACCATCCCCCTGGCGAGACGAGCCCAGAGACACTATCACTCTGCCAATCCCGCCACTCACAGGAGAGTGCTCGGTGTCCGTGGGCGCCAGCTTTCTCGACCAGGTGAACCGGGCCTTCGACCACGCGGCCGGCTTCACCCCCCATGACCCCACTCTGCTCGCCAATATCAAGGCGTGCAAGAACCTCTTCTACACCAGCTTCCCCATCAAGCGCGACAACGGCCGCATCGAGGTGATGCACGCCTGGCGGGCGGAGCACAGCCACCACAAGCTCCCGTGCAAGGGCGGCATCCGCTACGCCGAGAATGTGGATGCGGACGAAATCCAGGCGCTGGCGGCGCTCATGACCTATAAGTGCGCCCTAGTGGACGTCCCCTTCGGGGGAGCCAAGGGCGGGATCCGCCTGAATCCCAAGCGCTACTCGGCGGAGGAGCTGGAGCGGATCACCCGACGCTACGTCTTCGAGCTGGTCCGCAAGAACTTCATGGGCCCCGGCCTCGACGTCCCGGCCCCGGACGTGGGAACCAGCTCGCGGGAGATGGCCTGGATCGCGGACACCTACACCCAGCTCCGCCCGGGGGAGTTGGACGCGCTCGGCTGTGTCACCGCCAAGCCGGTGAGCGCCGGTGGCATCCGCGGGCGGACCGAGGCTACCGGGCGCGGGGTCTTCTACGGGGTTCGCGAGATCTGCAGCGTTGCCGAAGACATGAAGGCGCTGGGGCTGGCCCCGGGGATCGAGGGCAAGCGGGTCGTCGTGCAGGGCCTGGGAAACGTGGGCTACTTCGCCGCCAGGTTCTTCCAGGAAGCCGGGGCGGTGCTGGTGGGGCTGGCGGAATCCGAGGGCGCCATCGCCGATCCCAAGGGTCTCGACCTCGCGAAGGTGATGGCGCACCGGCGGGAGCGCAGGACCATCCTCGACTTTCCCGGCGCCAGCAATCTGGCACGCCGGGAGGACGCGCTCGAGCTCGACTGCGACATCCTCATCCCGGCGGCGCTGGAACGGCAGATCACGGCGGAGAATGCGGGACGAGTGAAGGCAAAGATCGTGGTCGAGGCCGCGAATGGCCCCACCACTCCGGAGGCGGATGAGATCCTCGGCCGGCGCAACGTCATGGTCATCCCCGATGCCTACATCAATGCGGGAGGCGTCACCGTGTCCTACTTCGAGTGGGTGAAGAACCTGGGTCACGTTCGGTTCGGGAGGATGCAGAAGCGGCACGAGCAGGGGGCCTATAGTCGCCTGCTCCTGGCGGTGGAGGGTGTGACGGGGCGGCGCTTCACCACCGAGCAGATCGCGCAGGTGACGCACGGCGCGAGCGAGGAGGACCTGGTAAACTCGGGCCTCGAAGAGACCATGGTCGGCGCCTATCATCCGATCCGGGAAGTGTGGAAGCAGCAGCGAGACAAGGTGAACCTCCGTATCGCGGCCATGATCGTGGCGATCGACAAGGTGGCGCTGAGTTACGAGCAGCTGGGGATCTTTCCATGAGGGAAAAAGTCCTCGCCTCTTCGGCTTGGGTGTCGAACCAGAGGCACAGGGTGATCGGTTGTGGAGCAGTCCTGATCTGTCTCATTGGGTTGCAGTCAACGTGAGTGAAGGCGGTAGCCTCCCTCTCGCTGCGCGAGACTCGGGCGGTAGAAAACGGGCGGTGGCCTCGTCTCGCTACTCGGGCGGTGATGGCAGTCCGCCTCTTCATCTACCGCTTCTTTATCTTCCGCCTCTTCATCTACCGCCTCTTCATCTACCGCCTCTTATCTACCGCCTTCCCGCCGCGGTGCTTCCCTCCCCCGCCCGGAACGCGGCGCCGCGCTCCGGATTGGCATCCGCCAGCGCCTTCCGCACCCCATCGGCGTCGAGATCGGTGCCGTAGACCGGCGTCCCCGGCTGCTGCCGCCAGGACTCATCTAGGCTCCCGGCGTCCACCCCGTCGAAGCCGAGCTGGTCCAGCAGCCGGATGACGATCTCCTTGGCGCGCCGGTCGTCACCAGCCACCGGCAGGGCGATGCGTCCGGCTGCGCCTCTCGGCTTCCCGCGCTCCAGCAGATGACGCGCATAGATGTTGTTGAACGCCTTCACCACCGGACGGCCGAGCCGTTGGGATACCCATCGGCTCTCGGTGGTGCCGTCCTCGATCGCGTCGATCCGGCTGTCGCGCTGTTGCGGGTAATAGTTGCCGGTGTCGACCACGACCACGTCGTCAGGCACGCCGTCGAACAGATCGGCCGGCAGGCGTGGGATGTTCTTCATGGGGATGGTGACGATGACCACCTCTCCGGCCCGAGCGGCCTGCTTGACCGTGACCGGCCTGGTGCCGGTCTCGTTCGCCAGCGTGACCAGAGACTCGGGTCCCCGCGAGTTGGCGATGGACACGTCGTGCCCCAGCGCGGCGAGGCGTCGCGCCAGCGTTCCGCCGATCTGGCCCGCGCCGATAATGCCGATTCTCATGCTTCCTCCTCGATTAGCGCTTCAGCCTCGGTCACAAATGCGTGCCCTCAGCCCGATACGTGAGTCTAATGCCTCTTGCCTCCGCCCTCGGCCCAATGCACAATAAGACCCTGGGCGACGATCCGCGCCCAACCTCTGCGACCCTGCCCCAGCCAGGGTCCTCGTGAGGCAAAGGGGGGCACACTCCCGGATCCGTCTGATTCGATCCTTTGGTACGCCGCGGCCGTGCCGCTGGGGGGCATGTCGCCTGTGGCCTCGCCAAAGGACCTCACCGATGCCTACCAATAAAGACTTCAAGCGCCTGGTTCGCGGGCGCATGCAGAAGACGGGCGAAGCCTACACCACCGCCCGCGCACACCTCCGAAAGCAAAAGCCGTCTGCCGTCGTCGCTCCTGCCCCTGCCCCTGCCGACTATGCCAAGCTCGCCGGCCGGAGCGACGCTGTGCTCAAGGAGAAGACCGGCTGTACCTGGGAGCGCTGGGTCAAGGCGCTCGATCGCGCCAAGGCGTACACCTGGCCCCACCGCGAGATCGCGAAGTACGTGCAGGAGAAGTACAAGGTGCCGAGCTGGTGGGCGCAAACCGTCACGGTGGGCTACGAGCGCATCAAGGGCCTGCGCGTAGTAGGGCAGCGTCGAGACGGCTCGTTCGAGGCCAACAAGAGCAAGACCTTCGCGGTGCCGCTGGCCCGGCTGTACGACGTGTTCCACGATGCGCGCCTGCGGGCCCGCTGGCTGCCCGGCGTGGACCTGACGGTTCGGACCGCCACCCGTGAAAAGTCGATGCGGATCACCTGGCCGGACCGGACGTCGGTGGAGGTGGGTTTCATGCGGCGGGCCGCCGCGAAGAGCCAGGTCGCGCTCCAGCACGGGAAGCTGCCGGATCGCGCCGCGGCGATGCGGGTGAAGCAATATTGGGCCGAACGGCTGCGCGCGTTGGAGGACGTGTTGGCGCCCGACACGCAATGATGACGAAGCGTCGACGGCTGAGTTAAGGCACCGAGCAGCAGGATCGCAAGCGGCAGCCCCAGTCTCGAGTGTTGGTGACCCCGATTCCGGTTTGCCCGACAGGTGGTGCTATCGGGCCGCCGCTCGGCGCCGGCGCGCCGCATGACTCCTCCGATACCAGAGGTGGGCCTCGTGCAGCGCCCAGATACCCGTCGCCAGGAGGAGCGGCAACAGGAAGTAGACGAGCCGGTAGCCGACCAGGGCGATCAGGAGTGCAGGCACCGGGATGGCCGGCCCGAGAGACCAGAGCACGACGGCCTCGAATACGCCGAGACCGGCGGGCACCTGGGCCACTAACGCCGCGATCTGCCCTAACAGGAACACCGCAAAGAAGACGTGGAATGGCACTCGGTTCGGCAGCAGGACGTAGAGGGCCGCACCGGAAAAGACCCAGTCCGCAGCTGAGATGGCGATCTGGGCCAGCGCCAAACGTAGCGTCGGACGGGGCAGCTCCCAACGCCAGGTCCGGAGGTCACCTCCCGGCCGGCTGCTCCAGAGCAGGTACGCGGCAACCACAGCGAGGCAGACAAAGCCGAGTGGGCGCGCCGAGCGAAGAGGCAAGCGGAGGAAGCCGGGCACCAGCACCGGCTGGGCGGCGAAGGCGAGGCCTGCCGTTGCCAGCAGGCCGATGGCGTAGGTGACGGTGTTCAAAGCGACAACCCGGGCCGCCTCACTCTGCGCGATTCCCCAGTGAGAGTACAGGCGGTAGCGCACGGTGGCACCGGCTACGACCGACAGCGGCAGGCTATTGGCAAAGGCGAAGGCAAGAAACGCGGCGTAGGCGACGGAGCGAAACGGAAGCCGGTAACCGAGAGCTGCCAGCGAGATAACATCGTAGCCCGCCAACGCCAGGTAACCGAGGACGGTGGCCGCTAGGGCGAGGAGCAGACGGAGCCGGGGAAAGGCCCGCAGCTCGGCTATGATTTCATGAAGCGAATGCCCCCGCAGCTCTGACCAGAGGACGAACACGGCACCGGCGAAAAGAAGCACGCCCACAGCCGCGCCGATGAGACGTCGCCTGGCGGGTCTGGATGAACGGGAGCTCGCAGCCACCGTCCACCGGTAACGGGCCGCCCAGCGGCGGGCGGTGAGTCGCGTCACCGCAACTAGGCTTGACTCGGGGTCAGTCCGCTCGCCTCAGCGCCCGACCTCGATCTGGTTCAGGGCCGTGGAACCCACCTGAATTCCAGTGACTTGCAGGGACCTTGTCGCGCTCGTGATCAATTCGATTATCGGCGCGGGGATCTTCGGTCTTCCGTCGAGAGTGTTCGGGCTCGCTGGGACATATAGCTTGCTGGCGTACGTGGTCTCTGCGGTCGCTATCTTTCTCATCATTCTGTGCTTTGCGGAAGTCGGCAGCCGCTTCAGCGCGACTGGTGGTCCCTATCTCTATGCCCGGCTGACGTTCGGTCCTCTGATGGGTTTCAGGTTGGATGGCTGATGTGGCTCGGGCGAATCGCTGCGTTTGCATCGCTGTCCAACCTGTTCGTAGGGTACCTTGGCTACTTCATCCCTGGACCATGGCTCGATCCGTCGCGCAGCCGTATCTTCACACCGATCGTCGTTCGACCCGGCTACGCCCGACTCCTTCTCCATTGCGGGGCGCATGACCCGCGCCGTCATCAGTACCGACCTCCCGCTCATCTCCCGAGCCCGCAGCTATGGTCATCGGATTGCCATCGTGGACTCCGGCGGCACTCACACCTATGCCGAGCTGCTCGCGGCCTCGGAACGCATTGCCGGCACGCTGCTGGCGGGACGGCAGGACCTCGACGAAGCGAGGGTGGCGTTCCTGACCCCGGCGGACTTCTCGTACGCCGCCGTCCAGTGGGGAGTCTGGCGCGCCGGCGGCATCGCTGTCCCGCTCGCTACCAGCCATCCCCCTCCGGAATGGGAGTACGTCCTGCGCGACGCAGGGGCAGAGCTGGCCGTCGTCGGGCCCGAGTTCGCCGACGGGCTGCGTCGGATCGCTGAACCGGCCGGAGTCCAGGTCTTGAGCACCGGGCAGGCGCTGGGAGGCCCGCCTCCCAGGACGCTGCCGACCTTAGCGCCTCAGAGGCGCGCGATGATGGTCTACACCAGCGGAACCACCGGCCGGCCCAAGGGAGTGGTAACCACCCACGCCAACCTAGTGTCACAGGTGACCTCCCTGATCGAAGCGTGGGGCTGGGTCCCGGACGACCGCATTCTGCTGGTGCTCCCGCTGCACCATGTCCATGGCATCGTCAACGTGGTCACCTGCGCGCTCTGGGCCGGGGCGGCCTGCGAGATGCTTCCGAGCTTCGACGCCGAGATCGTCTGGGATCAGCTCGCCTCCGGCCGGCTCACGCTCTTCATGGCGGTGCCAACCATCTATCGGAAGCTGATCGCAGCCTGGGACGCCGCCCCCGCCGAGCGACAGCGGGCTTGGAGCGCTGGCAGTGCCGGCTTGCGCCTCATGGTGTCCGGCTCCGCGGCGCTGCCGGTGCAGACGCTGGAGCGCTGGCGCGGCATCAGCGGGCACACATTACTGGAGCGCTATGGCATGACCGAGATCGGGATGGCGCTGTCCAATCCGCTCGAGGGCGAACGCCGTCCAGGCTCCGTTGGGACCCCGCTTCCTGGGGTTCAAGTCCGGTTGGTAGACGAGACTGGTAATGGCGCGCCGCCCGGCACGCCTGGCGAGATCGAGGTCCGCGGTGGCAGCGTCTTTCTCGAGTACTGGGGGCGACCCGAAGCGACCCGCGAGGCCTTCCGCGACGGCTGGTTCCGCACCGGGGACGTCGCGGTCCTGGAAGACGGCGCCTACCGCATTCTCGGACGCACCAGCGTGGACATCATCAAGACCGGTGGCTACAAGGTGTCGGCGCTGGAGATCGAGGAGGTGCTCCGGACCCATCCGGACGTCATAGAGTGCGCCGTGGTGGGAGTGGAGGATCCCGAATGGGGCGAGCGGGTCGCTGTCGCAGTGGAGCTTCG
>DASXRM010000199.1:0-7641 GCA_036506575.1 Gemmatimonadales bacterium
GGTATCGCGATGATCCCTGCAGCGCCGTCGTGACACTCAAGGCGTCAGGCAGCCTGGACGGGCCCGGTATCAGCTGCCGGGTGGACACGGGGCGGGCCCTGGTGGAAGCCGGTCTCCATCCTGCAACCGGTGGGACGGGGCTTCAGGCATGCTCCGGGGACATGCTGTTGGAGGCCCTCGCCGCCTGCGCGGGGGTTACCCTGCGGGCGGTGGCCACGGCACTCGAAATTCCAGTCCGGAGCGGTACGGTTCAGGTAGAGGGCGACCTCGATTTTCGCGGGACTCTCGGGATGAGCAAGGAGGCTGCCGTTGGCTTTCAGGCCATTCGCCTGCACTTCGATCTCGACACGGACGCCTCGCCGGGGCAGCTCGATGGTCTCTTCAAGTTGACTGAGCGCTACTGCGTCGTGCTCCAGACCCTGCGGTCCTCCCCGCCGTTAGGCGTTACATATAGTCGTTTAACAGATGCCAGCAAACGTGTAGAAAAACTAGCCGCAGATGAACGCAGATAAACGCGGATCGCTCCTTATTGCCGAAACCCCACAGATGCTCATCGCGCGCTGCCCAAAAACCACGGTCGCGGTATCCTGTTGACGAAACTTCCTATGTCAGAGCAGGGGCATAACAGATGGACGGAGCAGATCTGCATCATCCGCGTTCATCTGCGGCTAATTCTTTTAACGCTTCCGTCGCCCTTTCCCATTCATCGAGTGCCTGCTCCAATTCTCCTCGTGCCTCCTCCAGCTCGCCGCCGAGCGCGTGGGCCTTAAGCGAGCCGGCGGGAGTGGCGTAGAGCGTCGGGTCCTCCAACTGATTTCGGATAGCGGCCACGCGCGCCTCGCAGGCACTCACTCGAGCCTCGGCATCCTCCAGCGCTCTCTGGGCGCTTCGCTTCGCGGACTGCTGCCGCTTCCGGACCGCTTCCGTGCGGCGGGTCTGCTGGCGCTCGTGCACCCGCCGGAGCGCCTCTTCTTCGGCTGCCGCCACCGTGGCGGCGTGGGCTCGCTCGGCGCTCGCGGTCTCCCACTCATCAAAGCCCCCGGGAAAGTCGGTGATCCGTCCCTGGTGGAGCACCCAGACCCGGGTGGTCAGGCCGCGGAGCAACGCTCGGTCATGGCTCACCAGAATCACCGTTCCATCAAAGGACTCGATCGCGTCCTCCAGCGCCTCGATCGATTCGACATCGAGATGGTTGGTGGGCTCATCGAATAGCAGCAGGTTAGCCCCCGAGAGCATTGTCATGGCGAGTGCCACGCGCGCCCGTTCTCCGCCTGACAGTGTACCAGTCTGGCGTAGAACGGCGTCACCGGAGAACCCGAAGCGACCCAAGTGACCCTGAATCGCGCCCCGCCCCCAACCGGGCCTCAGCTCATTGATGAGGTCGTACAGGGAGCGGCCGGCCGGGACCTGGGCGAGGTCCTGGCGATAGTGAGCCGGCTGAACTGATTCCGGAATTCGAATCTGACCGGCCTCAGGCTGATGCTCTCCCACCAAGGCTCTAATCAGGGTTGTCTTCCCGGCGCCGTTCGGTCCGATGAGGCCGATGACATCGCCCCGCTGGACTCGCGCCGAGAACTGATCGAGGAGCACCCGGCCGCCGATGGCAACTCGGACCTGATCCGCGACCAGAACCTGATCGCCGCCTCTGGCACCGGCCTGGAGGCGGAGCCCCATCGTCCCATCGTCGCCGGACGGCGGGCTCAGCCGGCTCACCCGCGCCAGCCGGCGGCGGCGTCCTCTCGCCTGAGCGCTGTTTTGTCCGGCGATATTCCGGCGAATGAAATCTTCCTCCGACGCGATCACCCGTGACTGCTTGGCGAAGGCACGTTGTTGAGCGAGGCGTCGTTCGGCCCGTTGGCGGACGAATGCCTCGTAATCACCGGTGTAAGGGGTCGCGGTGCCGGCCTCGAGATGAAGCACATGGTCGACCACGGCCTGGAGAAAGGTCCGGTCGTGACTGATGATCAGCACGGTGGCATCGAGGCCCGAGAGGTACTGCTCCAGCCACCGGGTGGTCTCGAGGTCGAGGTGATTGGTGGGCTCGTCGAGTAGGAGAATGTCAGCCGGCGCCACCAGTTGCTGCGCCAGACCCACCCGGCCCCGCTCCCCACCACTCAGGCCGGCGAGCTCCTGGCTACGGGCTCGGTCGGGATCGAAGCCGAGCCCATGAAGGACGGCGTCGATCCGAGGGGCCAGAGTGTAGCCACCTTCGCGCTCGAAGCGCTCCAGGTCACGGTCGTACCTTGCCAACATCTCGGGAGTGCAGCGATCACCGGCCTCCGCCAGAGTCAAGCCCTGCGCTGCCAACGACCGCTCCAATTCCAGAAGCTCTGCGAAGCGTCCGGCTGCGGCTTCCCACACCGTCGTGGCGCCGGCGAATTCACGGTGCTGCTCCATGACGGAGAACTTCAGACCACTCGCGCGCGCCACTGCACCACGGCTCGCCTCGGCCTCGCCGGTAAGAAGGCGGAAGAGCGTCGTCTTACCCGTGCCGTTGCGGCCCACCATCCCCCACTTCTCGCCTCGCGAGACGGTGAAGGTGACATCCTGAAAGAGGCGGGTGGCACCGAATTCCACCCCAACACCGGCGAGTGAAAGCTGGGTCATCGCCCGGTCCAGCCGCGCCAGGTGACCCCCGCCTCACCCACCGTCAACTGCGACCCGTTACGTACCAGCGGCATGCGAAGCAGCAGTGGCTCGGCCGCCAGCTGATCCAGCCAGCGCTCATCGCTCAGTTGTGCGGCACCCAGCCCGAGTTCGGCGAACCTCCGCGACTCGCGGTCGACCAGCGCCGCGACCCCAAACCGTTGGGCGAAGCGCTTCAGCTCGCCCGGAGACGCGGGGCGCTCCTGGAGGTCGACGAAGTGCACTTTCACTCGCCGCTCGGCGAAGAAGCGGAGCGCCTTCCGGGTGTCAGGGTTCTTCCTGATCCCGAAGATCTGGACTTCCATGGGGCGGGAATTTACATGGGCGACTTATCTGAGAAGCACCCGATCTCCCACGCAAAGTCGTCCAGGTCCCTCATGAACCACGTTCTGCCCAAACATCACCTCGCCATCTCGCTTGCGGTATGTGGCCAACGTTCGGAGCGGCTCCTGGCCGCGCTCCCCGGACGTCTGATCGGTGGTGGTGACCACGCAGCGCCCACATGGCTTCACGATCCGAAGACCGAGTCCTCCGATCTCGATCTTCGTCCAATGGTCTTCAGCATACGCTTCACCGCCCGAGACGACGAGGTTGGGGCGAAATCGGTTCATCGGCACTGGCATATCCAGCCGGCGATTGAGATCCTCGAGCGATTCCTGAGAGATGAGCAGAAAGGGAAATCCGTCCGCGAAGCTCACCCGCGCGCCTACGGGCGCGAATGCCGGGTCGGCGGGGCGAATGGTCTCCGGCGCCATGCGCACTAGACTGCAGGAACAGTCCAGAAATTCCGAGAACCAGCGCGCCGGCTTGTCACCCAACCAGGTGGCGGCACAGCTGTCATCCCACACCGCGACTCGCATCGTCACGGCCCGGGAGGGAGACAATGGTATCTCCAGGGTCGGCATTCCGGGGGCGTTTACCACCAGCGTTTCATCAGCGATCGTGGGTACCACCAGCGCCAGGCGTGGATGACTGCGCTGGGACAGGAACTCGCCCGAGTCGTCCACCACCATCCAGCGACGGTCATAGAGAAGACCGAACTCGTCCACCTCCGAATCATCGAGCGGGATTCCTCGTGCCGCCTTGATTGGATAGACATTCAATCCACTAAGTCGCAGGGTCACACCGGAATTCTAACTACGGAACGGCCGAGTCACCCCACCGCCACCACGATCGCTGCGGCGATAGGGACCAGCCGATGGACCAGCCGGGAGTTAGTATCCTGCATCATGACGACCTCGCTCGAAATGAAATTCACGTCGATCCAGCGACTCGGCGCGGCCTTAGGCGTTCGGTGGGATGAGCGCGGGCGAGCTAGTCGTGTCGTGCCTAAGGTTACGCCAGGCAATCGAGCAGGGGTCAGGTGAGCAGGAGGTTTGTCACCCGCACCATGGACGCGATGGTGCTCGATCGCCCCGGCCATGCGCTCCAACAGGTTCGCCTGCCCCAGCCAGAGGCAGCGGCGGGGGAGGTGCTCCTGCGGGTGCAGGCCTGCGGGATCTGCCGAACCGATCTGCACGTTGCCGCCGGCGAGCTCGCCAACCCCAAGCTCCCGCTCATCCTGGGGCACGAGATCGTCGGCACAATCGTGGAGACTGGGTCGGGAGTAGAGCGCTTCAGCCCGGGCGACCGGGTGGGCGTGCCCTGGCTGGGTTGGACGTGCGGCACCTGCCGCTACTGCCGCAGCGGGCGGGAAAACCTCTGCGACCGGGCGCGGTTCACTGGCTACCATCGCGATGGCGGCTACGCCACCTATGCCGTGGCCGACGCACGGTTCTGTTTTTCCCTCCCCCGCAGCTATGAGGATGCGCGGGCCGCGCCCCTGCTCTGCGCCGGCCTCATCGGTCATCGATCGCTGCGAGCCGCAGGCGAAGCCGAGCGGCTCGGCCTCTACGGGTTTGGCGCGGCAGCCCATCTTGTTGCTCAGATCGCCCGGCTCGACGGCCGGCAGGTTTTTGCCTTCACCCGTGAAGGAGATCAGCAGGGCCAGAACTTCGCTCGCGAGTTGGGCGCGGTATGGGCCGGAAGCTCGACCGAGCCGCCACCGGAGCCGCTCGATGCTGCCATCATTTTCGCACCGGTTGGAGACCTGGTGCCGGCGGCCTTGCGGGCGGTGGCCAAGGGAGGCACGGTGGTATGCGCCGGGATCCACATGAGCTCGATCCCGGCGTTTCCCTATGAGATACTCTGGGGAGAACGAATCCTTCGCTCGGTGGCCAATCTCACCCGCAGGGACGGGGAAGAGTTCTTCCGAGTCGCGACCAGGCTACCGCTGCGGATTGAGGTGGAGAGGCTCCCATTGGCGGAAGCAAACCAGGGTCTCGAGCGGCTCCGGACAGGGCTGGTACGCGGCGCTGCGGTGCTCGTGCCCCCAGGAGACACCTAGCGCTCGAGCGGCCGTGGTACTCGACTGTTGAACCGCTAACCATTTCCGGGTGACTCGGCGGAATCAGGGGTTATCGCTGGTGAAGAGTCTCAACTCGGACCGATCACAGCGACCGGGATCGAGCTACTCGTCGTCGTGCCGTCGCCCAGCTCGCCTAACTCATTGTAGCCCCAGCAGTATGCGAGGCTACCTGTGGTCACCCCGCAGCTGTGAAAACCACCGGCGCTCACCGTGCTGAAGAGGAGTCCGCCGGCAACCTTTGACGGCGTGGTATGAGGGCTGTCGCTGCCGGAGCTCCCGTTGCCGAGCTGACCGTAGTAACTCCACCCCCAGCAATACGCCACCTTGGCGGGAGTCACCCCACAGGTGTGAGCGGAGCCCGGGCTCACGCCACTGAAGATCCTGCCGCCGCCGACCTCCGTGGGTGCCAGCCTCCGGGTAGTGGTACCGTCACCGATCTGGCCGTAGTAGTTCGCACCCCAGCAGAAGGCGCGGCCGTCAGTTCCGACCCCGCAGCTGTGACTCCCGCCGGCGACGACCTGGGTGAAGTCTCGCCCGCCGGCGACGGCACGCGGGGTCCGGCGCTGAAAGGTCTTGCCGTCGCCGATCTGTCCGTCTCCGCCCCATCCCCAGCAATAGGCCCGTCGGCCGAGGGTCAGACCGCAGCTATGGAGGCCGCCCGCGCTTACCCGGCGAAACTGCAGCCCACCCGCCACCGGGACCGGTCTCAGGCGCTGGACAAAATCGGAGCCATCTCCCAGTTGTCCATACTTGTTGTAGCCCCAGCAAAAGGCCTCGTCGTCCGTGGTCACCCCGCAGGTGTGGTAGCTTCCGGCGTCCACCTGGCGAAAGTGGTGCCCGCCAACTACCGCGACCGGGCTGTTGCGTTGCGTCGTGGTGCCGTCGCCAAGGACGCCGTTGCCGTTGGCCCCCCAGCAGTACGCTCGATTGTCGGTAGTCACCCCGCAGGTGTGGTTGCCGCCCACGCTGACCTGGACGAAATGGATGCCGCCGGAAACTGCGACCGGCTTGGAGCTGCTGTTGCTGGTGCCGTTACCGAGGGGGCCGTTGCCCCAGCAATAGGCCCGATTGTCCGAGGTCACGCCGCAACTCTGGAAGCTGCCCGCACTGATCTGGCGGAAGGACAGCGCCTGGGCCGTGACGGCGAGGGCCGGCGCTGTATCCGGACCAGACTGGGACAGGGGCTCCGGGCCGCAGCCAAGCGTACCTACGGCGACCGCCCCAACCAGAAGGGGCACAAGTTGTTGGATCATATTGAAGCGGCGCCGCTGACCCATGGGTATCTCCGCGCTCAGAAGGTGGAATCTACCCAGCCGAAGGTAGCCCCAGCCGTCAAGTGAGGATCAAGTACGCTACATCACAGCCGACATCCGTCATCCCTGGTAGGCTGATCTACGCAGCTAGTCGGCATCAGATTTTGTCCTATCGAGCGGGAGCCGTTGTGCCAAAACCCCCACTGGGTGGACGTGTGAGTCTGCTCGCCTTCTTCCCCGTCTTAATCATCGCCGCCCTGGTTTCGGCCTGCGGAGATGATGGAAGTGGTGACATCCAGGAGCCCATTCCGGTCACCACCGTCACCGTAACCGCCCCGCAGACCACCATTGAGCTCGGGCAGACGGTGCAGCTCACGGCCACGGCGCGGGACGCGAGCGGCACCGTGGTCGAGGGCCGCACCTTCGAGTGGACCACCGCGGACGCTGTGGTGGCCTCGGTGTCCTCGACCGGTCTCGTCACCGGCCTCAGCCAGGGCCAGGTCGAGATCCGCGCGACCACGGAAGGCGTCACCGGCACCATCATGATCACGGTCGCAGCCGCTCCGCCCGGTGGTCCGGTTACCCTGGGACTGCAAGAGGTCGCCACGGGGTTCAATTTCCCGCTCTACCTGACCTCGCCACCGGGCGACGACCGGCTGTTCATCGTGGAGAAAGCCGGCGCGATCCGCGTGATAAAAGGTGGTGCGGTCCTGGAGACGCCCTTCCTCGATCTGACCGCGAAGGTGGCCAGCGAGGGCGGCGAGCAGGGCCTGCTCGGCCTCGCCTTTTACCCCGACTACGCATCCAGCGGACGGTTCATCGTCCACTATAACGATCGTTCGGGCGACAACCGCGTCTCCCTCTTCCGGGTGTCGGGCGATCCCGACCGCGCCGATCCGGTCAGCGAATCGGTGGTGCTCGCGGTTCAGCAGCCGGGTGTCGCCCACAACGGCGGCCAGATCCTCTTCGGACCGGATGGCTTGCTCTACATCGGTCTAGGCGACGGCGACGACCGCGATCAGGGACGGGGTCAGTCGCTAAGGGATCTGCTCGGTTCAATCCTGCGGATCGACGTGTCCTCGGGACCTCCCTACACGGTGCCGCCTGATAATCCGTTCCTGGGGACCGCCGATGCCCGTCCCGAGATCTGGAGCTACGGGTTCCGCAACCCATGGCGCTTCAGCTTCGACCCAGCCAGCGGAGATCTCTACATCGGGGACGTGGGGGAGAGCCGATGGGAGGAAGTGGACTATGCGAGTGCTGCAGACGGCGCGGGCCGGGGTGTCAATTATGGCTGGAGCCTGATGGAAGGGCGACACTGCTTCCGGGGTCCGG
>DASXRM010000200.1:0-2039 GCA_036506575.1 Gemmatimonadales bacterium
CGCGGTATGTAGGACCGGTAGTACTCCAGCGGAAGGCCAAAGATCAGAAGCCCGCTGAGCTGGTTGGCCAGATCGCTAGCAGTCTCGAACTCGCCGGGGAGCTGCAGTGCGATGAAGGCCTTGGCTCGCCGTAGCTCGTCATGGGTGACCGCCGAGTCTCGGATCCGCTTGAACTCACGGAAGAACTCGACGAGGGAGCTGTCGGTGACATCAGTACGCACGGCTGCTCGAGCGAAGAACGGGCCGGGGAGCGGCCGGTACTGAAAGGCCGATAGAGCTCCGTAGGTATACCCTTTGGTCTCGCGGAGATTCTGGTTCAGTCGAGAGGAGAACGAGCCGCCGAGCAGCGTGTTCATGACCTGCAAGGCATAGTAGTCCGGGCTCCGCCGGTCTACCCCGGGATTGCCGATCATGATGACCGACTGCGGCGCGCCCGGCTTGTCTACCAGATACACCGTGGTTGAGGGTGACGGAGGCGTGGGTGCGACCGGCGCAGAGGCTGCTGCCGCCGCTTCCGCCCTGGGCCGCCAACCTCCAAACGCGCGCGCGACGACCCGCCGGGCCTGGGCGAGCGTGATATCCCCCGAGACGATCATCGTGGCGTGCTCCGGACGGAAGGTGCGGCGGTAAAACGCTCGGACCATCGCCGAATCGAGGATCGCCGTCGCGGCCGAGTCACCGGTCAGGGGCTTGTGATACGGGTGGCCGGTCGGGAATACCAGAGCGTTGAAGGCGAGCGAGGCGACAACGGTGGGCTGGTCGCGCTGTTGCAGGATGGCTGCCAGCCGGAGATCGCGCTGCCGCCGCACCTCCTCCGAGCGGAAACTCGGCTCGAGCGCGACGGTCGCCATGAGGTCGACAGCCGGCCTCAGGGTCTTGGCCGGAACCTTGAGGGCTACCAGCGTACGATCCCAGTCGGCCCCGGTCTCGAGCTCGGCGCCGAGATAGGCCGCCTGGGCCGCGATGCCGAAGGCATCCAGGGTATCGGCGCCCTCGTCGAGCATCTCGGCAGTAAAGGAGGCGAGTCCCGGGTGGCTCTCGTCGCTGCGCCCCCCACCATTTACCGAGAGCACCAGTTGCACCAGCGGCACCTCGTGCTGCTCGATGACATACAGCCTGAGCCCGTTGGGCAGGGACGTCTGCTGGACCGCCGGGATCTTGAGGGGGGCAGGCGCCGACAGCACCGGTGGATGAGTGATGTCGAGCTCTTGAGCCAGGAGCTGGAGAGCGGGAGAGCTCGTGAGGAGAGCCACGAAGACGGCAACTACAGGCGATCTCATGGCTGCGCCCTCCGCTGAGCTCCCAGGGTTTGCTTACCCTGGGGGACCACACTCACGATGACCTTGGGTGCAAGGAGATATTGTTTGGCAACCCGCTGGACATCCGCGGCCGTGACGGCGAGGTAGCGGTCGAGGTCCTTCTGGAAGTAGTCGGCTTCGCCCTCGTAATACAGGTACTGGTTCATCTGATCAGCCTTCCCGCTCACCTGCTCGAGTTGCGCCAGGAAGCTCGCCTCGGTGGCGTTCTTGGCCTGCTGCAGCTCCCGTGGGGTCGGTGCGGCGCCGGCGATCCGGGCGAGCTCCCGGTCCACGAACGCCTGGAGCTCGGGCAGAGCCTTCCCGGGCCGGGCGGTGGCCTGGATGGTGAAGTCACCGTCGAGCCGCTTGGGGTCGGGGATCGCCTCGACATCGGCGGCGATCTGTTGCTCGTAGACCATCGGCTGGGTGAGCCGGCCGTTCTTGGCCCCGGTGAGGATGTAGCCCAGGATTCCGAGTGGCGCGTCGTCGGCGTGGCCCCGCTTCACCGTGTGCCAGGTGTAGTACAGCCGGGGGAGCTGGACCCGGTCCTCCAGGGTCGTCGCGGTGTCGTGGGGGAGCGCGAAGGCGGCGGGGGTGGGACGAGTGATCGACGGACCGAGCGGGATCCGGGCGAAGTAGCCGTTCACCAGCCGGCGCACCGAATCGGGCTTCACGTCGCCCGCGACCACCATCGTGGTGTTGTCCGGCGCGTAATAGCGGCGGAAGAACTCCCTCACGTCT
>DASXRM010000201.1:0-6397 GCA_036506575.1 Gemmatimonadales bacterium
CGGAGATAGAAAATCACCTTACGCCATCCGGCCAGGAGCAGCAGTTCCTGTGGAGTTGGTGGCAGGCTGCTGACTAGTCTATGAGTGCTCGGCCGGGAGTCAGTTGACGAAGAAACGCCATTCCCTTGCTCATGCAGAGGCGAGCCAGCTCGACCAGTCTCGCCTCGGCAAGATCTCCCACCAGGGCGTGAACCAGGCCCGGCTCCCGCCAGGCCACAATGTGATAGCCCTCGCGGGCGGCTAGGTGCAACTCGCCCGGGACCGGCGGGGTGGCCGGAGAGTGCCAGTCCGGTACGACAAAGTAGGAGACGGAGCGTCCAGCGGCGGAGTATTCTACGACCCCACCTCGCTGGCCCTTCATGATGCAGAGCCGCGCACCCTGGAGCGTTAGGCTCGGCAGGTCAGGGACGTCAATGGCAAAGGCGAGTCTCGCGGCCAACCAGCGAGAAACCTGAGCGCTATCGCCGGAGGCGAGGCCGTCTCCCCGGGTGGCGCGAATGTGGTCGTCCACGAGTCCCGCGATAGGATCCGAGCCAACAATGGACCGTCTCCACTCGACTGCCAAGCCGACCACCAGCGCCGCCACGACGGCGAGCGCTGCCCATCTGCGAGAGCTGGAGGTGCTGGGGCCGGCTATCCCGGTGCGGGCACGAGCGACGGCCCGGAAGAGCCGATCCCGAACCTCCCTAGGCGCCTGAGGGCGGGGAGCCAGATCCTGGGTGAGCCGAGCCAGGCGGCGCATCTCCTCCAGGAAGACTCGGCACTCTTCGCACCCGGCCAGATGCCGCTCGGCAGCCTCGACTTCGGCCGTGACGGCACGGGGACTCGCATCAGGCCAGAGCAGGCGCCGAGCCCGCCCACAGGATATGGTCACTGCTGCCTCCAAAGTCGGAGCTCTCTCGCCGTCGCGGCCAGCTCATCCCGAAGCACGCGCCGGGCGCGAAACAAGCGGGAGGCGACGGTTCCCTCCGGGATGTCCAGCATCTTCGCCACCTCTCGTTGGGCGAAGCCCTCCAGATCCACCAGGTGCACCACCGCTCGTAGATCCGGACTCAGCGTATCTAAGGCGACGGTGATACGGTCCCGCAACTCCTTGTCGGCGCTTACCTGATCCGGAGTAGGCGCCGGCTTCCAAGCCGCCAACGCGTCTTCGAAGTCCGCCTCATCGAGGTCCGCTGCCAGGGTCTCCCGGCGCCGCTTTCCCGAGCGAGTCAGATTGAGGTGGGTTCGCACCAGAATGGTGAACAGCCAGGACTTTCCTGCCGCCTCATCCCGCAGCGATTTGAACCCCTCGAATGCTCGCAATACGGCATCCTGCAGCAGGTCCTCCGCATCGGCCTGACGACCGTCGCAGAGGTGGAGAGCCATTCCAAAGAGCGCGTCCAGATGTTGGCTCAACAGCTCCTCGAATGCATGGGGTCCGGTCGATCCGAGGTCGGCGCGCAGCTGTCTATACCATTTCATCCGGCACCCGTCCGGGAATCCGCCCCCGCCTGGTCGTGAGTGATCAGGCACTCTCTCCAAAGCTTGGACACCAGAGAAGGCCGTTTTTGTCCCAGTACCCATGCCAGCGACACGGACCGAGGAGAAAGAATACGTCCACCGCGGTGTCTAGAGTGGGAGGATTTCTGTTGCTCTTACCCAAGGAGGACAACCGTGAAACCGCCCACATCCATGCTGGTCCTGGCCACCCTTGCCGTTCCTACCGCGAGGGCCCTGGCGCAGCAACACGAAGAGATGGAGATGCACATGCAGCCGGGAGCCGATCGCATGAGGGTCTCGGTGCAATCGCCTCCGGACGGTAGCAGGATCACCGGCGACAAGGTCACCCTCCAGGTGGCGGCCACAGGCTTCCAAGAGCGGTGTGACCTGGCAGGCAAGCCCAATCGGCCCGGCACTGGCCATTATCACATCCTACTCGACAAATCCCTGGTGGATATGCATTGTGGCAGCAAGGCCACGGTTTCCCTCGAAGGCGTGAAGCCCGGTGCTCACACCCTCACGGTCGTCCCCGCGCAGAACGATCACGCCGAGGTCGAGCATAACGCGAGCTCGGTCAAGATCGACTACACGCCGACGAGCCCCAAGCCGCTGGCGAGAGGGGCTGCATCCCCTGGGATTCCCTCGCTCAAGATTCTCTCGCCCAGGCCGGGGGAGGCGGTATCGGGATCTTTCGATGTGAAGATCGCCGTCAAAAACTTCGACCTGACCTGTACCGAGATGGGGAAGCCGGACGTGCCTGGCCACGGGCACTGGCACCTCAACTTCCATACCATGAAGGGCCCGATGATGGGAATGATGACAATGGCCGCGATGAGCTGTGAGGAGACGCTCCGTGCGTCGACCGCCGGATTCAGGCCCGGCTCGTCTCAGAAGCTCATTGCACTCTTGGCCGACAACGTCCACGCACCGCTGATGCCGGCAGTGGCGGACAGCGTCGAGGTGAGGGTAAAGTAGAATCCTACGACTTGATCGTCATCGGCACGGGCGCCGGCGGCTCTGGGCCGGCGTATCGGTGCCGGCAGGCAGGCTGGCGCGTCGCGGTCGTCGATGACGAGCCTTACGGTGGCACGTGCGCCCTCCGCGGCTGCGATCCCAAGAAGGTGCTCGTCGGCGCGGCCGACCTGGCGGATTGGAACCGCCGTATGGCCGGGTCGGCCATCTCGGGCAGCACACGGATCGATTGGCCTGCGCTCATGCGATTCAAGCGCACCTTCACCGATCCGGTACCGGCAAGCCGGGAGGCGGCCTTCCGGAACGCCGGGATCGAGACCTACCATGGCATCGCCCGGTTCACTGGCGAGGACCGCCTCATTGTCGGGGATCGCGAGCTGCAGGCGCGGCACGTCGTCATAGCCAGCGGTGCTGAGCCGAGGCGGCTCGGAATTCCGGGGGAGAAACACCTGCGGACCAGTACCGATTTCCTCGAGCTCGACGAGCTGCCGCGGCGGATCGCATTTCTCGGGGCGGGCTATATCTCCTTCGAGTTCGCTCACGTCGCGCGTCGCGCGGGTTCCGAGGTCGTCATGCTTGGCCGCGAGAGGGCGCTTGCCAGCTTCGACCAGGACCTGGTGCAGCGACTCGTAGGGCACACCGTTGCGCTGGGTGTTGATGTGCGGCTGAACGCGCCGGCCACGGCAGTCGAGAACCGGGGCGGCGGATGCCGGGTGCATTTCCGCGGCCCGAGCGGCGATGAAACGGTCGAGGCGGACCTCGTGGTGCACGCCGCCGGACGGGTTCCCAAGACCCGGCAGCTCGACCTGAGGACGGGGAATGTGAAAACCGACCAACGCGGCGCGGTGGAGGTGAATGAGTTCCTGCAGAGTGTCTCGAACCCGAGAGTCTATGCCACGGGGGACGCAGCGCTGCCGCCTGGATCGCTGCCGCTCACGCCCGTCGCCGCCCACGAGGGTCTGGTTGTCGCGTCTAATCTCCTGCACGGCAATCGAAAGACCCCGGACTACCGGGGAATCCCGAGCGTTGTGTACACCGTGCCCCCACTGGCTCGGGTCGGGCCCACCGAGGCCGAGGCGATGCAGCAGCGGCTGACCGTACACGTCAAGTCAGAGGAGACCGGAGAGTGGTTCTCCAATAGGCGGGTTCGCGAGGGGACCGCGATGTTCAAGACGATCGTGGAGGAAGGCACCCAGCGGGTGCTGGGCGCTCATCTGCTCGGTCCGCACGCGGAGGAAGTCATCAACATCTTCGCCCTCGCGGTCCGGCATGGGCTCACCGTCTCGGACCTTACCCACATGATCTACGCGTACCCTACGAGCGCGTCGGACGTGGCATCTATGTTCTAGGCGGCAGGTAGCCATCGGTCAGCCGGCGCCGCACTGCTGCTTCGGCGGGCAGGGAACCGTTCCATAACTGCAGAACACGCAGCATTCACCAGGCTTCGGTCGAACCACGACTCCACAGTGCGGGCACGGCCAGAAGTAGATACATGCATCCTGAGGCATGGGCTCGCAGGTCTGGGAGCCACACGCCGGGCAGGAAATGGTGCTCGTCTCAGTCAAGCTCAACGCTGTTAGTGAATATCCTTGTCATAGCCGTTGACCGACGCCCAATCCCTGCAGGGTCCGCAGATCGACGGCGCCCTGCTGGCAGCAGTCAGCCAGCCGCCCGTTGACCACGACAGCCGGCACTCGCTTCACACCGTACCGCCGCGCCTTTGTCTGTGCAGGCTTAGTCCGCATATCGTGAACTTGGAGGTCGCAGCTCTCGCAGACCGCGGCGCGGACGACTTCCAACGCCTCATCACACACTGAGCATCCAGCCGTGAACACTTCCACCGTGCGTTTGGCCATACGCTACTCCTCTATTGAGTGGGTCTTCTTGGTGGCAACCTCCGTCCGGAGTGTCTCACCACAAGTAATGGACCTGCGCTCCAGCCATAGATTCCAGACTGAACCTGCCAGGGTTAGTACAGCTCCGCCGAGCAAGATCATCGTTGCCGGGGCGGAGAGCCGCGCGGCGAGCAGAATGGCGGAGCCGATCACCACGAGCGCGAGTGGCCCGAAGTGCCGGTGCCGGAGTGTGGACCACGCCACACTAGCGAGCCCAAGCGTGAGGAGCGCTGCCGTCAAAATCGTGAGCCCCGAGTCCGTCGCGACGAAGCCCACTCCGACGGAGGCCAGCAGTCCGGAATAGGCTACCATGCAGGCCGAGCAGGTGAACTTCGAAAGTACCGCCAGTCCTAACCCTGGCAGCAGAGTTGTGAAGCGCGAACGGCTTGGAGTCACGTGCATTGCTCTCGGTCAGTCTCCTGCGGCGGCACCGGCGTGGAGAATGTCCCCTGGCTCCTCATCCAATGCTTCGATAATAGGGCAGCTCGGCGTACCGTCCTCACACTCGCACGTTTTGACGAGCTCTGCGAGCGCATTCCGCATGGCCCGGAGCTGACGCATTCTGTGCTCGATGTTCTCAATCTTGGCGGTCGCCAGAGTACGCACTTCGGTCCCATGCCGAGGGCACTGCCTGAGCGCGATGAGCTCCCCGATCTCTCGAAGCGTGAAGCCCAGCTCCTGGGCCCGCTTGATGAATCGGACGAGCCGGACGGACTCGGGATCGTAGGTTCGGTAGCCAGACTGGCCCCGCTCGGGCTCGGGAGGCAACCCCCGCCGCTCGTTGTACCGCAGGGTCTGGATATTCACGCCCGCGCCAGACGCGACCTCGCCGATACGCATTCGTCAGAACCTCCTCCATCGCGATGACAATCTGCACCCTATACCAAGGTAGAGGGTCAAGACCCGGGGTTGCCAAGCTGCCTGAGGCGACTCCTTGCTGGTCAGGTAGTCACACAATTAGCCTTCGGCCAATGAAGTCCCTTCTCACCGCTCTGCTCCTCTTGTTCCAGCTGCAGCCCCTTTTCGGGACGGCGGCTTGTCTGGGTTTCTCAAACCGAGCGAGCCAGCAGGAGTGCCAAATGCCGGAGCACGGCGCGCTGCCTTACGGCACCGTGAACCAGAGCGGATCGCCGGCCCCGAGCTGCGCTTTGGCCTCCGTTTGTGCCCCTACCCCGCTCGCGATAGTGAGTTTAGCCGAGAACCTCGAATCCATAATCCCGCTCCATGCAGCAGCCACCATTATGGCCGCGGCTACCCTATCCGGTATCTCTTCCGCTCCTCCGTTTCATCCTCCCCGAGCCTGATCACAGTCCCGGCAGTCTGACCGACTGAGTCGCTTAGCGCTCAGTCAGTCACGACCATCACTACGTCCATAGGTCGCCGCTTCGGATTCAGGGCGGCCTGTTAATCAGGAATTCGAGCCCAGGGAGAGGTGTTTTGTGCGCCCTCGTATGAACTGGATGGCGGCTGCCGCCGCTGCACACTTAACGGTGTCATCGGCTGCTGCCCAGCCTCCCACCCAAGTAGACACCATTTTGGCACGGCTCACGGCTGAGGCTGTCGCCGCGAATCCGGGGCTGGAGGCGAGCCGGGCTTCTGTCCGTGCCGCTGCGAATCGGATTCGGCCTGCCGGTGCCCTGCCCGACCCGATGCTCAGCGCGGGGGTCATGAACGTCACCCTCCCGCGCTTCGCCTTTCGCGCAAGCGACTTCACGGAGGTGGACGTCGAGCTGTCGCAGGAATTTCCCTGGCCCGGAACGCTCGGAGCGAGGACCGCTGTCGCCCGCGCCCAGGCTCGCGGCAGCCGGGCCGATGTGGCGGTTCGGCGCCGCGTCGTCGTGGTGCGGACCGCTGAGCTCTACTACCGGCTTCGCTACGTGGTCACTGCGCGGGCGACGCTCACCCGGCAGCGCGAGCTGCTGGCGGCCGGGGTGGACATCTCAACCGCTCGGTATGCCTCGACCAGCGCTCCCCAGAGCGACCCACTTCAGGCCAGGGTGGCGCTGGCACGTTTGGACACCGAGGAGGCCGATCTTGCGGCGGAGGAG
>DASXRM010000202.1:0-11961 GCA_036506575.1 Gemmatimonadales bacterium
TACCCGCGTCCACCACCACGAACTCCTTTCCGCCCGAATGCTTTTTGTATAGCACCCGGGTCAGAAGAATACCGGCGCTGCCGACGAGAAATCGACCCGGCTCGAGATACACCGTCAGACCGCTCGGCGCCAATACCGGTATGATCGCCGCCGCGAAATCCGCCGGATCGAGCGAGCGCTCCTCCGCGTAGCGGATCCCCAATCCCCCGCCGATATCGATTACCCGTAGCGAGGACACCCCGAGACGGCGCAAACGGTCAACCAGCTCGAGCAGGCGCTGACTGCCCTCGAGGAACGGCTCCGTATCGACGAGCTGACTACCCAGGTGCATGGCGATGGTGGTCAGCTCGAGGCGCGGGTGCCGCAGCACGTACTCGGCCGCCGTCACGACCTGATCGGTAGGGAGACCGAACTTGATCCCGCTCCTGCCGGTGGAGATGTACGGATGGGTATCCGTGGTTACACCGGGATTGACCCGGATGCCCACCTGCACCTGGATCCTCTCCTGTTCTGCAATTCGGCCGAGCAGCTCGAGCTCTTCCTGAGACTCCACGTTCAGATGCCCGACCCCGGCCTGCACGGCTCCCCGCAGCTCGTCATCGGTCTTCCCTACCCCGCTGAACACGATGCGCTCCGGCCCGAACCCCGCCGCCCGGGCCCGCGCCAGCTCGCCTATCGAGACGATATCCGCGCCGGCACCGAGCTCACGCAGTAGCCGGAGCACCGCCAGGTTGCTGTTGGCCTTCACCGCGTAGCAGATCCGATGAGGTATCGAGGAGAGAGCGGTGTCGAGTGAGCGATAGCGGTTGCGGATCGACTCAGCGCCGTACACGAAGGCCGGGGTCCCGACGCGCTCGGCGATTTCCACCAACGAGACCCCGGAGAGCAGCAGGGTACTCCCTTGGCGCGAGAGTCCCGCCTCGCTGAAGAGGTCGAGCAGCCGGCCAGGGGCGCCGGGTGCCTTCAATACGCTTTCGCCCACACCGCCTCGGCCAGGCTCGGACGCCCGCACCACATGCACTTGGTCGGCGTCACCGGGGATCGGAACTCCTCGTCGGGGAGCACGCGGATGGTGGCCTTTGTCTGCTCTTTGATTTCCGCCTCGCAGGCGGTGGAGCCGCAGAACCCGCCGTAGACCAGTCCCCCTTCGTTTTCCATCTTGGCGATGAACTGATCTTTCGTGGCTCCGCGTAAGGTCGCTGCCTCGCGCCGGGCCAATGCAGCCTGGAGCAGGTCGGCTTGCATCTGATTCATGGCCGCGATCAGCCGGGCCGGCACGGCGTCGATGGGAAGGGTCTCCTTCTGGCCGCCGGTTCTGCGGGCCAGCACGACCGAGCCTGCCGCTACGTCCCGCGGACCGATCTCCAGCCGGAGAGGCACTCCACGCGCCTCCCACTCATAGTACTTGGCGCCCGGCTTCATGCCTTCACGGGCGTCGAGATGAACCCGGACACCCCCGACCGCCAACTCTTTGCGGAGGCGATCCGAAGCCTGGAGTACCGTGGCTCGCTCCTCCGCGCTCTTGTAAATGGGAACGATCACCACCTGGTATTGGGCAAGCTTCGGCGGGCAGACCAGTCCCAGGTCATCGCTGTGCGTCATGATCAGCGCGCCCACCAGCCGGGTAGACACGCCCCACGACGTGTTCCACACGTGATCCAGGTCCCCGCTCGCGGTCTGAAAGGTGACCTCGAATGCCCGGGAGAAGTTCTGTCCCAGGTTATGGCTGGTGCCCGCTTGGAGCGCCTTGTTGTCCTGCATCAGGGCTTCGGTGCTGTAGGTGCGGAGCGCGCCGGCGAACCGCTCGCTGTCGGTCTTGCGCCCAGTCAGCACCGGCATGGCCATCCACTCTTCCATGAAGGTCCGGTAGACCCCGAGCATTCGAAGAGCCTCCTCCTCCGCCTCGGCCTCAGTCGCATGAGCGGTGTGGCCTTCCTGCCAGAGAAACTCGGTGGTTCGGAGGAACAGACGGGTGCGCATCTCCCAGCGGACCACGTTGGCCCACTGGTTGATCAGCAGAGGGAGATCCCGGTAGCTCTGAATCCACTTGGCATACATCGCGTAGATGATCGTTTCCGACGTAGGCCGGATGATGAGCGGTTCGTCCAGCTCCTTGCCCCCGCCATGGGTCACCACCGCCACCTCGGGCGCGAACCCTTCCACATGCTCCGCCTCACGCGAGAGATAGCTCTGCGGGATGAAGAGCGGAAAGTAGGCATTCTGGTGGCCGGTGTCCTTGAACATTTGATCCAGGGCGCGCTGCATCTGCTCCCAGATCGCATAGCCGTTCGGCCGGATCACCATGCAGCCGCGGACCGGGCTGTAGTCGGCCAGCTCGGCTCGCGCGATGACCTCGTTGTACCAGGCGCTGAAGTCCGCGGCGCGGGTAGTCAGAGTTTTGGCCTGGCTTTTTGTCTCAGCCATGAAGCCGTGCCTTGATTGTGTCCACAGCAGCCCCTTGACGTATCATCTCTTGAATCCCGCTGCGTAGGTCCTTTACCACCAACTCGCCGCGAGTCCGCTCGTCGGGACCGACCACGACCGCCAGGCGCGCGTTCCGCGCGTCGGCGAGCTTCAGCTGCTTCCCTACTGTTTGCGGACTCAGGGCGTATTCTACTCTGAGACCAGCGTCGCGCAGCTGATGAGCGAGGGCGAGCGCGTGCGGCAGATCCTCGTTGGTAATAAATGCCAGGAAGACATCAATGCTGGCGATATCGGCCGGCACGAGTCCTTTCTCGTTCAGCAGCTCGGCCAGGACCACATCACCCATGCCGAAGCCGAGCGCTGGAAGATCTACTCCACCCAGGTCGCGAAGAAGACTGTCGTATCTTCCACCACCGCAGATAGCGCGGAGGGTGCGTCCAGTGTCAAATAGCTCGAAGACGATGCCCGTGTAGTACGCGAGCCCTCGAACTATGGTAAGATCGAGGTCCACAAACTCGGCAAGGCCCATCCCAACCAGTGCTTGGTGCGTCTCTCGCAGAGGGGTCGCAGACCTCGCCAACGCGGGCGACCGTGCCAGCTCCTCATCTAATCTGTCCCAACCGCGTATTCTCGAAACCTCCTCGAGATCAGATACCGTCGCTGGGGCGAATATCTCAGGCCTGGAAGAGAACTCCGCAATCTGTTCCCGCCTCAACCGCTCGACCTTGTCGATGAAGTCGAAGGCCTTGGGCATGACCGGAGCGGGGACCCCTCGATGGTGCAGAATCGCCGTGAGCACACGTCTGTCAGACACCCGCACCCGCACATCCTGCGGGCCAAGGCCAAACGCACGCATGACATCGATCGCGAGCGCGATGATCTCCGCGTCCGCCAGCGGACCCGGCTCGCCGATCAGATCGCAGTTGAGCTGGAAGTGCTCTCGAAGCCTCCCCCGTTGCTGCCGCTCGTAGCGGAACAGTTGGGGAATCGAGAACCAGCGGATGGGCTTCCTCAATTCACCGGCACGAGCCGCCACCATGCGGGCGAGCGTGGGGGTCATTTCGGGTCGCAGGGCGACGTCCCGGTCTCCTTTGTCCTTGAAGTTGTATAACTGCCCCACGATCTCGTCGCCACTCTTGGCCGTATACAGATCGAGTGGCTCGAGCGGCGGTCCGTCGTACTCCTCAAACCCGTACCGGCTCGCCACCGTACGCCAGATGCGGAAGATGTGGGACCGGAGCGCGAGATCAGTGGGGTAAAAATCACGAAAGCCCGGTAGGGCCTTGGTTTTCATGGGGGGAGTATAAATGGGTAAAGCGTGAGCGGGAAGAACAGAAGCATCAAAGGGGAACAAAGAACGTGAGCGGGGAAGAAAATGCGTGAGCGGGAAAGGAAGAGCGTGAGCGGGAAAAGAAGGACAGCGGTTGAGCGGGGTAACGGTACGGCTTGCGGAAGCTGGCCTACTACTCGGGAATGTCCGTGCTGCACAGTTTGGCGTGCGGGATCACCGATCATTGCTTGCTTGGCAAGAAGCTCGGGCAGTGGTGCTTGGGACTATTGAACTCGCACGTGATTCCTGGAAGCCTTATGCTGCGGCCTTGCTCTCCCAGCTACAGCGAGCTTCCTTGTCCGTTCCGCTAAACATCGCCGAAGGCTATGCTTTTGGTGAGTCACCGACCTACACTCGGCATCTTCGCATAGCTTATGGCTCTGCTGTCGAGACCGGAGAGCTCCTCGAAATTGCCCTCAAGGCAAATGTGGTTGCTGTAGATACAGGGGTCAGTCTTTTAGCACGAAACCAGCGAAGTCAGCGGCTGCTCCTAGGTATGTTGCGGCGCAGGAGCACAACCTAGTTCGGCCGTCTTCTCTCCCGCTGACCCTCCTTTTTCCCCGCTCACGTTCTTCTTTTCCCGCTCACGTTCTTCTTTCCTAGACGTCCATTCCCAGAGCGGTCATGACATCTCCGACAGTGTGGAATGACCCGGTGACCAGCATCGTGCCCGCCCCCTCCTGCACCCGCTGGATCGCCTCCTGAAAATCCGGCACCAGGGTCCACGCCGCATGGGCCGGCGGCCGCGACGAATCCCGCAACCAGCGACCCAGCCAATCGATGTCCCAGCCGCGCGCCGCGGCCGTGGGCGCGATGGTAAGGAATCCGCGATCGATGGCCTGATCGAGTTGCACCAGCATGTCAGGCCACTCCTTATCGCCCAGAATCGAGACCAGCGCGTGGAGCGGGCGAGGCAGGTGCAGTACCCCGAGTGCGGTGACGAGCGATCGCATGCCATCCGGATTGTGGGCGACGTCGAAGAGCCAGCGTCCCCGCCGGTCGAGCCTACCGGGAGCACGGGCCGCTCCAAAGGCCTCCTCGATCTGCTCCTGCGTGGGTCGGTATGGTGCCGGGAGAGCGCACAGAATGCCGTGGGCCACCGCCGCATTGCGTCGCTGATGGGGGCCCGCGAGACTGAGCGGACCACACCACTCGTAATCGGTGGGCAGCACTCTGATGTCCGCCGGGGCACGGGGAGCGCCGCGACTCACCGCCCGGCGTGCCTCACGACGCAACACATTCACTAGCCCGGCGTCGGTCTCCCCGATGACGAACGGCACCCCAGGCTTTGCAATCCCAGCCTTCTCGCACGCAATCAGCTCCAGAGTGTCCCCCAGGTACTTCATGTGATCCCGCTGGATCTTGGTCACGCCGCTAACGAGCGGAAGAACCACGTTGGTGCTGTCGAGCCGGCCTCCCAAGCCGACTTCAACCACCGCGATCTCCGCGCCTCGCGCGGCAAAATCCGCGAAGGCGAGGGCGGTTGTGGCCTCGAAGAAGGTCGCCTTGCGCTCCAGAATCGGGGCGAGCAGACGGCCGGTCCACATGGCCACCGCCTCCTCGGAGATGGTCACTCCGTCCACCTGAATCCGTTCCCGGAAGGAGATCAGATGCGGGGAGGTATAGAGTCCCACCCGCCACCCCGCCTGGCGGAGGGCAGCCGCCACGAGCGCGCACACGCTCCCCTTGCCGTTGGTTCCGCCGATGTGGATGGACGGCATGACCTCGTGAGGATTGCCCAGGGACTTGAGGAGGGCGCGGGTCGTCGCGAGCCCGAACTTGATGGTGGTGGTGCGGGGGAACAGGAAGTCGAGGGCCTCGTCGTAGGTGAGCGACATCAGATCTCGATCTGCAGGATCCTCATGGCGGCCGACGAGGCGACATCAGAACGACTGCGCCCCACCCAATGGGATCCGTGGGTGGGGCGCGAAAACGGGACTGCGCTCAGCCTCAGCTCAGCTCGGCAACCTCGACGGGCGGACGCTGACCTTGCATATGACGGAGCAGTCGAGCGGTTGTGTCTCGGAGCGAGGCCCGGGGAACCACGTCATCTATCTGGCCATGCTCGAGCAGGAACTCCGCGGTCTGGAAGCCGTCGGGGAGATCCTGGCCGATCGTCTGCTTGATCACGCGCTGTCCGGCAAAGCCGATCACCGCGCCGGGCTCAGCCACGACTACGTCTCCCTGCATGGCAAACGACGCCGACACCCCGCCGGTTGTGGGGTCGGTCAGAATGGAGATGTAGGGAATGCATTCACGGTGAAGCTGCGCGATGGCGGCTGAGGTCTTGGCCATCTGCATGAGGGAGAGCACTCCCTCCTGCATGCGAGCCCCGCCGGAGGTGGACACGATCACGAGCGGGATCTTCTTTTCCAGTGACCGCCGTGCCAACCTGGCGATCTTCTCGCCCACCACCGATCCCATCGAGCCGCCCATAAACCGGAAGTTCATGACCGCGAGATTGAAGGGGAGCCCGTCCAACCGGGCGGTACCGGCGTAAACGGCGTCGGCCTCGCCACCCTTTCCACGGGCGATCTGGAGACGATCGGGATAGTTCTCGAACTCCAGGGGATCCGCCGAGCGCAGGCCGGCATACAGCTCGCGCCAAGTTCCCTGGTCGGTCAAAAGCTGGATGTAGTCCTCGGCGCCGATCCGGCGGTGACGTCCACACTCAGGGCAGACGTTGAGCGCCTTCTCGAACTTTTCCCGGATGTCGATGTGCCCGCAGCTATCACACTTCTCCCACGCGTCGGCAGGGATCTCCAGCCGTTCACGCTGCGACGTCCGTGGCTTGCGCTCCTTCTTGAACCATGCCATCACGGCCATAGAAAAGCAGGTAAAGAGGTTGAAGGGGCGGCATCCGGCCTGCAAAGCCCCTGCAATTTCATCGCGCCCTGTCGTCCGCGCCAGACCCCTAAACGTAAGTGCCTGTCACCCATCAGCATAGCCGGACATTCTGGAATCCCAGGCCACCCGGAGCGCCAGCCCCAGACAGAGCGAACAGATGATGAAGAATGACCCGCCATAAGAGAATAGCGGGAGCGGGATGCCGGTGATGGGCATGATACTCACCGTCATGCCGACGTTCTCGAAAACGTGGGTAAAGAAGAGACCTACGATCCCGAACACGGCCAGGCTGCTGAAGGAATCGGTGGCGCGCCGAGCGATGCGGATGAGCACGAGGAAGAGCCCAAGAAAGAGAATCAAGGCAATCAGTACGCCGACGAAGCCCAGCTCCTCCCCGACGACCGAGAAGACGAAGTCGGTGTGCTGTTCCGGCAGAAAGGCGAGCCGCTTCTGGGGTCCTGCAGTGTACCCGGTCCCGAACCATCCCCCGGAGCCGATAGCAACCCGCGACTGGATGGCGTGGTACCCAGCGGCACGGGGATCGGCCTCCGGATTGAGAAAGGTCAGCAGGCGATTCTGCTGGTAAGGCGCAAGCCGCGTCCACAGCGGCATGGCGATCGCACCCATGGCCAGGTTAGCGGTGAGGAACACCACCCAGTCCCAAACGTAGGGGCGCCAGGCGATCAGGATCAGCACGAACAGAATGATCCAGACACTCCACGCCAAGGTGTTGAAGGCGAGCAGGAGACTGATCACCGGACTGGCGAGCAGGAAGAGCATCCGGGGCCGCACGCCCGCCCAGAACAGCATGGCGAAGAAGATGCCCACGAACACGAGGGCGCTGCCTAGGTCGGGTTGCTTGAGGACCATCAGGCAGGGCGCCCCGACAATCAGGACCGGCCCGATGAGATCCCGGAGTGAGCGAGGCGGCTCCTTCCGGCCGGAGAGGAATCGCGCCAGCATCAGCACGGTGGCCACTTTGGCCAGCTCGGACGGTTGACCGATCTGGTGTCCCGCGATGGAGAGCCAGCTGTGGCTACCCTCCGCCGTACCGGCGCCGGTGCCTACCACCAGGACCACGCCAAGAAGGAGAATGCTGAAAGCGTAGAGTGCCGGTGAGAGCCACTCGAGCACCCGCAAGGAGACGTGAAAGATCATCCAGGCCGCTACGATGCCCAGCCCGAACCATAAAAACTGACGATGCCATACCCCCGCGGCCCGGGTAGGGACGTCGGTCTGCCCCGCCGAGTACAGGGTTGCCAGTCCGAATAGCACGAGGCAGAGGCTGACCGTGACGAGCTGCCGGTCAACGGTGGGGGATCTCATTGCTCGGGCGCCGCTGGCTGGGCGGAATCGCCGGCCGTCGCCTGAGCTGCTGCGGAATCGGGATTCAGCTCGATGGAGCGAGGGGCGTTGTCCGGCGAGCTCACCGATTCGTCCTGAAGCACACCCACCTTGATTGGTCCGACCACCGCGGGGCCCAGGATGTATCGCCGCAAGGCCTGAATGACGTATGGCGCCACGGTCGTACCGTGCTTCGCGAACTCCATGATGCCGCCGACGATGAGTTCGGGCTTCTCGGCCGGAGCAAAACCGATAAACCAGCCGTGGTCCTCGCCGTGCGGGTTCTGAGCCGTGCCGGTCTTGCCTGCGACCGCCAGATCCGAGCGGCGGTTGGCCGCCGCAGTTCCCCGCTCCACCACCGCGATCAGAGCCCGGCGCAGCCCGTCCAGCTCTCTCTGGCTCAGGCCCAGCGACCTGCCCCTGCTCGAGCTAGGCCTTACCAGGTAGGGAGTCACTGCTTCCCCGGTGCCGGCCAGCCCCTCGTAGAACCTCATCATGTTGATCAGGGTCTGGGTGTTCTCGCCCTGACCGATGGAGAAGTTGAGAGTGGTGCCGGGCGGGCTCCAGTTCCGGGGGCCGTAGAGCTTATCGAAGTACGCGGCCGAGGAGGGGTAGATCGGGTTGAGCTCGTTTTCGAGATCGATCCCACTCTTGTCTCGAAAGCCCATGAGCAGGCCATCTTGGATGATGGCGTCGAGGCCAAGCCGGAGGCCAAGCTGATAGAAGTAGACATCGCAGCTTGCAGCCACCGCCCCGGTCAGATCCAGCGACCCATGGCCTTCCCGCTTCCAACACCGAAATACCCGGTTACCCAGACGCAAACCGCCTCGGCAGGGCTCCGGCATCCGGGTATCCAGCCGGATCAGGCCGCGTTTGAGGGCCATCGCCGCGATCGCGAGCTTGAACGGAGAGGCCGGGGGGTAACGGGCCTGGATGACCCGGTTGAGCAGCGGCTTGGCCGGATCGTTGTTCAGCCGGCGCCATTCGGTCGAGGAAATCCCTCCCACGAAGTGGTTCGGGTCGAAGCTCGGTGCCGAATACAGCGCGCGGATCTCGCCATTCGGAGTCATAGCCACCAGGGCTCCTCGGACTCCAGCCGGCCAGATGCTGTCGACGAACCGCTGCAGGTCAAGATCCACCGTGGTGACGATCGGCTTGCCGGGCGTAGGCGATAGAGTGGCCGATGGAGCTCCTTCACGGACCAGGCGGCCACGCGCATTGACCTCGATGTAGCGCACCCCTTCACTGCCCCGGAGGGTGTCGTCGTACTCTCGCTCCAGACCGGCCTTGCCTACGATCGAACCGAGCACCGCCCCCGGATACCGATCGGCAGCGAGATCGGCCTCGGTGACCTCGGAGACGTAACCCACGAGGTGGGCGACCGACTTGCCCGCGGGATAGAGACGCTTGGGTTCGGCTTGAATGACCAGCCCCGGCAGCGCCGACCGGTGTTCCTCCAGCTTGGCGATGATCTCGAACGAGGCATCGCCGAACACCAGCGCAGGTTGATAGCGCGCCTGGAGAAACCGGTCGATGATGTCGGTGATCTGCACGCTATCCAGGGGAACGTACCGGCGCACCCGGGTCAGCACGGCCCGGAGCGAGTCGGCTGAGGGCGCGAGAAGCTTGACCGAGTAGCCGGGCACGTTCTCGGCGATCACCTGGCCCTTGCGGTCGAGGATCGTGCCGCGAGGTGGCGTCAACGGGATTGGCCGGAGCCGGTTGGTCTCGGCCTTGAGCTGGAACTTGTCGTGCTGGATGACCTGGGTCCGAAAGAACGCGCCGGTGAGCACCAGGAATGCCCCGATCAAGACCAGGCGGGCTATTTCGGCGCGTTCTCGGACTCGGTGGGAGTCGAAGCCGTTCATGCGTCCAGCCGGATGGAAAACCAGGCCCTGAAGGTGACCAGCACCACCAGCGCGAACCCGGCGGTAGTAAGCGCCTGGAGCGGGCTGTAGAGAGTCAGCTCGGTAATGAGCTGGCGGTGCTCGGTACCGCTGGTCATCAGCACGACCAGATCCCGAAACCAGAGTCCCGCCGCGACGAATCCTGCGTTCACCAGCATGTTGTCGGCAAAGAACACGGACCGCCCCCAGGCGGCGAAGTAGCCCACCAAGGTGTGAGCCAGGGCTCCCGCCCCAAAACGGGCAGGACTGAGCGTGTCTTCGATCAGGCCCACCAGGAACCCGACAACCGCCCCAGCTCCTGCGCCGCTGCGCATGGCAAACAGCATCAAACCGATGAGCATGAAATCAGGGCTCACCCGTGCATTCCACAGCCGGGGACGAACATAGAACTGGAGCACGAGGAGCAGGAGCATGACCAGAATCAGCTGGGCCCGGCTCACCCGCTGTGCGCTCATTGGGCGGAGTCCTTCATCGCCGACGAGCCGGCGGCCGGACTGCCACCCAGCATGGGAGAGCTCCTCATCAGTGAATCGCGTCGCGCGGCGGCTCTCGCTGCCCTGGCTGCTTTGGCGAGCTGGGCCAGCGAATCGGCACGTTGGATTTGGGCGAGCGAATCCAGTCGCATGGCCTCCAGCTGTGAGTCGGTGGGGAACGCGCTGACAAGGTCACCGATGCGGGATCCGACCAGCACGAGCACATGAGGGGTCGAGCCCGGATTGGCAGCGGGGCGCAGGCGATAGACCCGCTCCCAGCCGGCCTCTTCACGCACCGTGCCGGTCACAGTGCCCACCGGGATGCCCTTGGGGAACACCCCTCCCAGTCCGGAGGAGAGCACCAGGGTGCCGAGCGGCACCGAATCGCGATAGGGAACCCCACGCAGCTCGAGCGAGCCCTCGCCATTGCGCCCCTCAGCGGAGGGAGCCACGACGCCGAGCGCGTTTCCCCCGACGGTAAAGGCGCTCACCCGGAATTCGGGATGCGCCCACGACATGGCGATGCTGCTCGAGGGGGTAGTCGTCAGAATGACTCCGATCAATCCCTCCGGAGCCACGACTGGATTGAACGGTGCCACGCCCTGCCGCGCCCCGACGCTGAGCAGCAGGGTGCGGCCATCGGTGGCATGTGGCTGGTGCAGCACCTCGGCCGGTACATAGGTGGTTGTCAACCTGTGGCTGAGCTTCAGGAGCTGCCGCAGGCGCTCGTTCTCGGCGCGAAGTGAGGGAAGGAACTGCGCCAGATAGGCCGCGGAGTCGCGCTCCGCCGTCACCGCGCGGAAGCGCACCCGGCTGGTACGGCCCTCTTCAGCTCGGGTCTGGAGCCAGACCAGCGGAGCAAGCACGGTTTGGCGAAGTGTGTCGGCGATGCCGTAGCTCCACCCGACCGGGGAGAAGAGGCTCACGATGGAAAGGCCGAGACAGAGGATGAATAAGACGGTGTCTCGGCGGGTGTACCGGCGATCTGAAATGCTGGACATGCTCAAGAGGACAGAACGCTGCGGTATTTCTCGTAGTCGTCGAGAATCCGGCCGGTGCCCCGGACCACGCAGGTCAGCGGATCCTCATCCACGTGGATGGGCAAACCGGTTTCCTGCGCAAGGAGAAGGTCGAGTCCGCGGATCAGCGCGCCACCACCGGTCATGACGATCCCGCGATCCACGATGTCGCTGGCCAGCTCGGGCGGGGTAATCTCGAGCGCTCGCCGCACCGCGTCGACGATCTGCTGAATAGGCTCCTGCACCGCCTCCCGGATTTCGGTCGAGTGCACTCGCACGGTCTTGGGGATGCCGGATACCAGGTCCCGCCCCTTCACTTCCATCTCTCGCTCATCCCCGGTGGGCGCCGCCGAACCGATCTTGATCTTGATCGCTTCTGCGGTAGGCTCGCCGACGAGAAGGTTGTAGTTCTTGCGCATGAACTGAACGATGGCCTGGTCCATCTCGTCGCCACCGGTGCGTATCGAGGTGTCCGAGACGATCCCCGAGAGCGCGATCACCGCGATCTCCGTGGTGCCGCCGCCGATGTCGATGACCATGTTGCCCGTCGGGGTCTCGACCGGCAATCCCACGCCGATCGCGGCCGCCATCGGCTCTGCCACCATCAGCACCTGGTT
>DASXRM010000203.1:0-20058 GCA_036506575.1 Gemmatimonadales bacterium
ATTCGCTTCGGCTCGACACCGGAAAGGGGAGCGATGGGACCCTGCTCGGAAACAACCCCGTCATGCGAGGCCTGGGTCGGGACAGCTTCAACATCACGGGGCGGCGGCTCGACCTCAAACTCGATCGGCGGGAGCTCACCTACGTCATCGCCAAGGGCGACGGTCACGCCGTGAGCAAAGAGTGGGATCTGGTTGCCGATACGATCGGCCTCGATATCAAGAGCCGCAGGCTGGAGCAGACCCTGGCCTGGGGTGATTCGACCCGCCCATACGCTACCTCTCCCGCCTACGCCATGCGGGCCGATTCGCTGGCGCTCGACACACCTGGCCAGCAGCTGAAGGAGGTGCGCGGTTTCGGCAAGGCCTGGCTCGGCGGGACCATCGATTCCAAGACCAAACAGCGCGACTGGATGCGGGGCGATACCGTGGTCGCGCAGTTCGTGCAGCGGGATTCGGCGGGGACCCGGCGAGCCGCGCTGAGCCGTATCGTCGCCCGAAAGGGTGCCCAGTCGTTTCACCTCGATCCCAGCCCGAAGCACCCCGAACGGCCCTCGATCAATTACGCTCGTGGCGATGTGATCGTCATGACCATGAAGCAGGGTGTCAGCGCCGGAGTGGATCGGGTCGATATTCGGGGCCAGGTGGACGGGGTTCAACTCGAAGCCGCCGATGTTACGCCTGGGGCGGACACGCTGGCTCCTCGCAGCAGTTCACCGCCGCCAGGACGAGTGAGCCGATGACGGCGCCGGAGTGGGTGGCCGCACTGGGAGACCGGGACCCCTCGGTCCCCATCGGATTGGCGGCGATCGTGCGCGCGGCCGGCCCGTCCGACGCCATCCCGTTCTCCGACCTGGTGCACAGCTATCGCGAGGCCTACCTCGCCTGCTATCAACCGCTGGGAGACGCCGATCAGGAGGTCTCGGGAGACGAAGTGCGTCACCACCTCACCGACTCGGTTCTTCCCCGGCTCGCGACGGAGGGATGGATTCTCGACACGGCGGCCGGTTACTGGCAGACAGTGCGGCCGCGGGTGGCCTGGTGGGGACCAACGTTGCAAGAGCGGCAGACCGTGTACGACGCCCTCCTGGGGTCAGCGCGGCGTGCGGTACAGCGAGCCAGGTCGTATACCCGTCATCGTGCCAAGGCGAGTCTGCTCGAAGGACTGGATCTCTGCAAGAGCTTCAAGGGCAGGCGGGTGGTGGATCGGGTGAGTGTCCGGGTGGAGCAGGGGGAGATTGTGGGGCTCCTGGGGCCCAATGGCGCGGGAAAAACCACGACCTTCTACCTTATTACTGGCCTGATCCTGCCCGATGAAGGCCGGGTGCTGCTCGACGGAGTGGAGTTGACCGATGCCCCGATGTATCAGCGGGCCCGCGGCGGCATCGGTTACCTGGCGCAGGAGCCGTCCGTCTTCCGCAGGATGACGGTCGAGGAGAACATTCTGGCCATCCTGGAGACCCGCCCTCTCGGACGCGAGGAGCGCCATCGCCAGCTCGATCGGATGCTGGATGAGCTGTCGATCAAGCATCTGAGGAAAAGCAAGGCGTACTCCCTGAGCGGCGGCGAGCGGCGCCGGCTGGAGATCACCCGGGCGCTGGTATCCGATCCGAAGTTCATGCTGTTGGACGAGCCGTTTGCCGGGGTGGACCCCATCGCCGTGCACGACATCCAGACCATCGTCGCCGGGCTGCGGCATCGCGGAATCGGGGTCCTGATAACGGATCATAACGTGGAGCAGACACTCGACATCGTGGACCGGGCTTACATCATGTTCGAAGGAAAAGTGCAGGCCTCCGGCACCGTGCGCGAGCTGGTCTACGACGACCGGGTCGCGCAGCTCTACCTAGGACCGACACTCACGGCACGACTGCGTGCACGGCTCGAGGCAGTCGCATGAGGACCGGCCTCTCGCAGCACACCAGCCTTCGCCAGGAGCTTCGGGTCAACCCACGGCTCTATCAGGCCATGGACATGTTGTACATGCCCATGATGGACCTCCAGCAACATCTGAAGCAGGAGCTGCTGGCCAATCCCTTCCTGGAGCTGCTGGAGCCGGAAGACGAAGCCGCCGAGCAGCCGGCTGCTGAGGAGAAGAAGGAACAGAAGGAGAAGGAAGAAGAGGTAGACTGGGAGGAGATTCTCCTCAATGGGTTCGAGGTGGGCGGAACCCGCGAGCAGTACGAGCAGCTGGAGTACACGGAGCCGGTCACCGTCGAGAGCCGCAACCTGATCGATCATCTGCGGGAACAGCTCCAGATGCTGACTCTCACCCCCCGGCAGCTCCTCCTGGCCGAGGAATTCCTGGGCAACATCAACGAGGAGGGCTATCTCGCGGCTTCGCTCGAGGAGATTCTGGGGTCGGTGAATCAGCTGATAGCGGGACATCTCGAAGGGGCAGAAGAAGACGAGGCGGAAGAGGCGGACAAGGCGGAAGCAGCCGACGGGCGCACGGGCTCCAGTCGTGAGGCTGTAGGACGGACTTCTGCCCTTTCCGCCGCTTCATCTACCGCCTCTTCACCTTCCGCTCCTTCCGCCTCTTCCGCTTTCTACACCATGCAAGAAGCCGAGGAGATGCTCGCGGTCATGCAACGGCTGGACCCGTCCGGCGTCGGCGCGCGCGATCTCAGGGAGTGTCTGCTGATTCAGCTGGTCGAGCTGGCCGATACCGACTCCCTTACGTACCGGCTGGTTTCCGAAGCCTTTCCCGACCTCATCGCCCACCGGTGGAACGATCTGGCCAAGCGGTTCGGGGTCGAGCCGGGGGCGGTGCAGGCCGCTGCCGACCAGCTCTCCCGGTTGGATCCCAAGCCCGGGCTCAAGTACTCCGAGCAGAGTGATGGCTACATCATCCCCGACCTGATCGTCGAGAAGATCGGCGGCCGCTACCAGGTGTTTCTCAACGATACCGGGATGCCACGGCTCCGACTGAGCCGCTCCTATCAGGAGATCGCCCGCGATAAGAAGAAGATGACGCCCGAGAATCGTGAGTTCATCGCTTCCAAGATGAACAGCGCGAACTGGATGATTCAGGCCATCGAGCAGCGGCGCCAGACCATGCTCAAGGTGATGAACTTCATCGTCGACCGGCAGCGCGACTTCTTCGAGAAAGGAATCGAGTATCTCAAGCCGCTGACGCTCCGCGAGGTCGCCGAGGTGATCAACATGCACGAGTCGACCGTCAGCCGGGTGACCAACGAGAAGTACGTTCAAACGCCCCGTGGGGTACTCCCGCTGAAGTTCTTCTTCTCCAGCGCTCTCTCCACGGCGTCGGGGGAGGATGCCAGCGCCCGCTCGATCCGAGCCAAGCTGGAGAAGATGGTCAGCGATGAGAACAGCGCCAAGCCGCTCACCGATCAACAGATCGTCCACCTCTTCCAGGAGCAGGGCATCCAGATCGCACGCCGCACGGTCGCGAAGTACCGCGACCAACTCGGCATCCTTCCAGCCCGAATGCGGAAGCGGGTATGACCGTCGCCTCGGTCGAGACGCTGGACGTGAGCGTGCTCGTCCCGGCCAAGGACGAGGCGGACAATCTCCCCGAGTTCATCCAGCGCTGCGCCCAGGCGCTCGGCCCTGCCGGGTTCTCCTTCGAAGTGATTGTGGTGAACGACGGTTCCCGGGATGGAACCGATCGCGTGCTCCGCGACCTGGAGCGCCAGTACCCGTTTCTCGAGGTCGTGACCCATCGCCGCCAGCGGGGGATCGCCGACTCGCTGCGCTCGGCCGGGGATATGGCGCGCGGTGACGTCTTCGTCTTCTACCCGGCGGACCTCCAGTACCTCCCTGAGGACATCCCTGGGTTGGTGGCCCCTATCCTCCAAGGTCGCGCGGATATCGTTACCGGCACCAAGCAGGGCAAGTACGAGAAGGCCTTCATCTCGAGCATCTACAATGGACTCTGCCGCTGGCTTTTCGGCGTGCGGGTTACCGATCTGAACTCGGTCAAGGCGTACCGCCGTGAGGTGATGCTCGGGCTACCGCTTCGGCCGGACTGGCACCGCTACATGGTCGTGATGGCGGCCGCCGATGGCTTCCGCCTCACCTCGCTGCCGGTCCCCCTGTATCCCCGGCGCGCCGGTACCTCGAAGTTCAATTGGCGGCGGATACCGGTCGGCTTGTTCGACCTCGTCTCGGTCTGGTTCCAGCTTCGATTCGGCCGGAAACCCATGCTCTTCTTCGGGATCGGCGGCGCCGTGCTCTTCGTGATCGGGCTTCTGGCCGGCATCGTCGCCCTGGTCCTTCGCTTCGGCTACGGAATCGGACTGCGGCCGCTGCTCAATCTGGTCGAGACCATGGTGATCAGTGGCATCGTGCTGTTCGGGTTCGGCTTTCTGGGTGAGATGATCGCCGGCATGCGCGAGGAGACGCGGGAGATCGCCCGCCAGCTCGGCCGGCTCGAGAAACACGACGTCAAGGACTGAGCGGTGCGGGTCGTCTTCCTGACCCACAACTATCCTCGATGGCCCGGTGACGTGGCGGGGTCATTCCTGGGGACGCTCGCTTCCGCCCTGGTCCGGCGGGGTATCGACGTGCGGGTCGTCGCGCCGAGCGATGCGGGGCAGGGAGGCGAGAGCGTTGTGGACGGAGTACCGGTCCGCAGGGTTCGCTACGCTTCGGCCGGCGCCGAGACCCTCGCGTACCGAGGCACCATGCAGGCCGCATTGCGCGGGCCGGGGGGGTGGCTGGCCCTGATGGGACTCTGGCGAGCCCTGCGTCGTGCGGCCCGGGAAGAGATCGAGGCCGGCGCCGATCTCGTGCACGCTCACTGGTGGGTACCTGCCGGCCTCGCTGTGCCGGCCGGGGCGCGGACCGTGCTCACCGTGCATGGCACGGATGCGGCACTTCTTCGCGGCTCGCGAATCGCCCGGCGGCTCGCCCGGCCGGTCTTCGGCCGCGCCCGGGTGGTCACCACTGTCTCCCGGGAGCTCGCCCAGTGGGTCCAGAGGGGGACCGGCCGGTACGTCGCGCCTTCGCATATCCACCCGATGCCGGTCAAGAGCAACGCCTTTCCCTGGAGCAGAGGCGGTGGAGGAGCGGTCGTAATCGCCCGCCTGACGCCCCAGAAAAGGGTGCGCCTCGGCATCGATGCAGTAGCCGTGCTCATCTCCTGCGGTCACAACCTCCCACTCACCATCGTTGGAGACGGCCCCGAGCGGTCGGCGCTCGAGCGCCACGTCGCGAAGCTGGGGATCGCGCCATTCGTGCGGTTCGCTGGTGCCGTGTCCAGCACGGAGGTAGCGGATTATCTCGCCCGCGCCGACGTCATGATTCTTCCCTCCCAGGCCGAGGGGTTTGGACTGGTCGCAGCGGAGGCGCTGATGGTCGGCGTCCCGGTCGTCGCCTGCTGGGACGGCGGCGGAGTTCTCGACGTGGTGCCCGAATCGGGCGCGGGCCGGCTCACGCTTCCCTCGGCGCCGGCAATGAGTGACGCTCTCTTGAGCATCCTGAATGATCCGGACCGCCGCGCCGTCGCCCGGCTGGTAGGCGAGTCGTGGCGCGCGCGACTCGCACCCGACCACGTCGCGGAGATCTGTCAGGGGTGGTACCGCGAGGCCCTGAGTGCGTAACGGCTGGATCCGAGTCGTCCAGGTCGCGGTAGGACTTCCGATCATCGTGCTCGCGACCCGATCGCTGGTGCGGAACTGGGATCAGCTCCGCTCTCAGCCGCTCGAGTGGCGGATTCAGCCGATATGGCTCGTGCTCGGCCTTCTCATCATCTGGCTCATGTATGCCCTGCTGATCTTCGCCTGGCACACGATGCTTAGAAGCTGGGGCCAAAGGCTGGATGGATGGAGCGCGGCCCGGATCTGGACCGTCTCGAGTCTGGGGAAATATCTCCCGGGGAAGGTCTGGGCCGTGGCTGGAATGGCATTGTTGTCACAACGCGCCGGGGTCCCAGCCTGGGCTGCCACCGGGTCGGCGGTGGTGCTACAGGTGCTCGCGATTGGCACCGGCGCGGTCGTAGCGGGTCTCGCGGGTGCCCACGCCTTGGAGTCGGCCTACCCAGGAGCCGGGGCGGTACTCGGTCTGCTCGTCGCAGCCGCCATCGTCTGCATCGGGCTCTTGCTGTGGCCCCCGTTCCTGCGCCGCCTGCTGCGCCGGGCCGCGCCCGGCAATGTGGCTGAACGGCAGCCCGCGGGAAGGGGCATCGTTGTGGGCATCGCGGCGAATTTCATTGCCTGGCTCGGGTACGGTGTTGCGTTGTGGCTTCTCGCCCGCGGCCTGTTGCCCACCTCCGGGCTCGGCCTCCGGCTGGCGATCGTCGTCTTCACCGCCTCCTACCTGGCCGGATTTTTGGCGCTCTTCTCACCCGGCGGTATCGGCGTGCGCGAGGGGATCTTCATCCTCATGTTGCAAGGACCGCTCGGCATCGGCGCAGCAACCGCGCTCGCAATAGCCTCGCGGCTCTTGCTTACCATCGCCGAGCTCGGCGCCGCCGTTCCGTTTGTCGCCTTTCCCCGGGGAAGAGCGCGTGTCGCATCCTGAACCGCGACAGTCTTCCGATCTTGACCAGATGCCTCGGTGGCTCCCTTTCGTGGTAATGGGCATTCTGACGCTGCTCGTGTTCCGCGAGTACCTCGTGAGCGGGCCGGGGGAGATGCTGCTGGGGCAGGACACGATCGCGGCCGGGATCATGTTCCGCTCCTTCTTCGTGGAGCACATGCGCGCGCTGGGCCGCCTGCCACTGTGGAATCCCTACCTCTTCGGGGGGGTGCCGACGATCGAGGCGGGGAGCGGCGACATCCTGTACCCGTCGTCGGTCCTGCACTTCTTGTTATCCATGCCCAGCGCGCTTGCGTGGAAGCTGATTCTTCACGTGTACCTCGCCGGGGTGTTCATGTACCTCGCGGCCCGAGCGTTCGGGCTCAGCCGGTATGTGGCTCTCTTTGCCGGCTCGGCGTATATGCTGTCGGCCAATCTCGTGAGCCTGGTATGGGGCGGCCAAGATGGCAAGATGTACGTCACCGCCCTGTTTCCTGCGGCGTTGTGGCTTCTGGTGACCGCGCTCGACCGGCGTTCATGGCTGCGCTTCTTGTGGCTCGGAGCGGTGGCCGGTCTCATGGTCGTGGCCCACCCCCAGCTCGCCTACTATGCCTACATCGCGCTCTTGGCATACGCGCTGGGCAGCCTGTGGACTCGACGCGGGAGCGGCGGCTCCTTGCTCGCCACCGGCCTCGCCGGTGGTATGCTCGCGGCCCTCACAGCCGTTGGAGTTGCCGCCATTACTCTGTTCCCTATGTATCGCTACTTGCGAGAGGACTCACCGCGCGCCGGTCCGGGACGCGGCTTCGAGTACTCGGCCAGCTGGTCGCTGCACGCCGAGGAGGCCCTGTCGCTCTTCGTTCCCGACTTCAGCGGAACCGATGCGCAGGCGGAGACGTACTGGGGGAAGAACCCCTTCAAGCACAACTCCGAGTATGGCGGGGCTTTAGTGTTCGTGCTTGGGATTGGCGCCATCGCGGGACTCAAGGGCGACCGCAGGCGCTGGGGGTTGGGCGTCATGGCGGCCATTGCGCTCCTGTATGGGCTGGGGGCGGGGACCCCGGTCTTCGGGATCTTGTATTCCGTGGTACCGGGTCTCAAAAATTTTCGGGCTCCGAGCCTCGCCACTTTCGTAGCCGTGGCGGCGCTAACCCTCCTGGCGGGTTTGTTGCTTGATCGTGCCCTGGCCCGGGGAGATCCCCAGGCCCGCAGAGCCGTCGCCGTGGCTCTGGGCATCGGCGCCCTGGCGGCGCTTCTGATCGGTGTGATCGTGCTTGCAGGGGGATCGGAATTCTATGCCGGCTGGACTTCGATCTTCGGCGCGGCCAGCGGGGGCCAACGGGAAGCGGCCTTCGCCACGAATGTTCCAAGGATCGCCGGGGGTGCGCTGCTCGTTGCCCTCATCTGCGCTCTTGCACTGGCCGGCCTGTTCCTGTGGAACCGCGGGACGTTGCGGGCGACTCACGTCGCTATGATTCTTACCGGCTTGACCGCGCTCGATCTGCTCCGAGTGGATCACCGCTACATTCAGGTCGTCCGCTACCAGGATTTCTTCCCACCCGACCCGGGCATCGAAGCGCTTCGGTCCCGGTTGGTCCCCGGGGAGCGCGTCCTCACCGTCGGGGGAGTGTATCCGGAAGGCTTCCTGGCCACCTACGGAGTTCCCGAAGTCTTCGGGTACCATGGAAATCAGCTTCGCTGGTACAATGCGCTGACCCGCTACGACGTGCGTCAGTCAGCCCGCACGGCCGGCGAGTTGGAGGAATACTGGATCAGCTTTCTGAATAGTGGAGCGCTCCGCGCGCTCGCGGCGCGCTACGTACTCCTCCCGGGGCAGGTGCAGCTCCCCGGGTTTCGCTTGCTCGGCGCCGACCAGCGGGTGGCGGTCTATATCAACGATGGCGCCATGCCGGGAGCCGCGGTGGTACCCGAGGTGCAGGTCGAGCCGGATTCCGCGCGGCGCATCGCGCTCCTGTGGTCGCCGACGTTCGATCCGGCCAAGACAGCCATCGTCGAACAGCCGGTACTGGCCATAGGACAGGCGGGTGGAACCGGCACTGCGGTCATCGAAGGGAATGGGGACGACACCCTAGCGGTACGGGTGCGCGCCAGCGGTCCGGCGCTATTGACGATCAGCCGCACGTATCATCCGTCGTGGCAAGCGGAGATCGATGGCGTCGCAGCCCCTGTTCTCCGGGCTAATCACGCCCTGATCGCCGTGCCGTTGACTCGAAGTGGAGATCACCGGGTCGTGCTGCGCTACCGGCCCAGGATTGTGCACCTGGCCACGAGCATTACCGCGGCCACCTGGGTTCTGGTGCTGGTGGTGACCGCCGCCGGGGCGGTGCTGAGCCTTCGTCAGCGACGTGGCTGAGCGTCTCCTGGTGGTTGTGCCGACATACAACGAGCGGATCAACCTTCCGCTGGTCGTGCCTGCCATACTCCAGCAGGACCCGCGCCTCGAGGTCCTCATCGTCGACGATAATTCACCCGACGGCACCGGGCAGCTGGCGGACGAGCTGGCCGCGTCCACCCCGCGGGTTCATGTGCTGCACCGCCCGGCAAAGTCAGGTTTGGGCAAGGCGTATCTGGCCGGTTTCCGCTGGGCTCTGGACCGTGGTTACGACCTGATCTTCGAGATGGACGCCGATTTCTCCCACGATCCCAAATTCCTGGGCGATTTCGTGCGGGCGGCCAACGATGCCGATGTCGTGATCGGCTCGCGGTATCGTACCGGCGTCAACGTCATCAATTGGCCCATCTCCCGGCTGCTGCTCTCCATCGGAGCCAACGAATACGCCCGCTGGATCACCGGATTGCCGCTGGCAGACTCGACCGGAGGGTTCAAGTGTTTCCGCCGGGAAGTGCTCGAGGCGATCGACTTCGAGAAGGTTCGCTCCAACGGGTATGCCTTCCAGATCGAGATGAGCTTCCGCGCCTGGAAAAGGGGATTCCGCCTGGTGGAGATCCCTATCGTGTTCACCGATCGGGTCGAAGGGCAGAGCAAGATGAATAAACGGATCGTCCGGGAAGCCATCTGGATGGTTTGGTGGCTTCGTCTCCAGGCGATCATGGGACGGCTATGAGGGGAACTCTCTTCTACAAGATGACCGGGTCGGGCAACGACTTTGTCGTGCTCGATGGGCGCTCGACCACGCCTGACCGTTGGCCGGCGGCCCAGGTGAGAGCGATTTGCGACCGCCGTACCGGAGTAGGGGCGGACGGGCTGGTCATCCTGACGCCAGCCAGCCCCGAGGCGATCCGCATGACGTATTGGAACTCCGACGGCTCATGCGGCGCGATGTGCGGCAACGCGGCGCTCTGCGCAGGCCGCTTGGCCGTTAACCTCGAACTGGTGCCAGCCGGTGAGTTCTGTCTGCTGACTGACGCCGGAACCGTCCGGGTCAGGGCTCCGGCCCTGGGTGAGGATGCCGAAATCAACTTACCCGATTTCGATGCCCCCCAGGATTTCTCCGGTATCAGCTTGGCCGCAGGAGAGCGCTGGATGTCTCAGGTCATCGTGGGCGTGCCCCATCTGGTGATCCGGGTCGATGATATCGAAGCGGCTGATCCTGCCGGTCGCGGCCGGAAGGTTCGCTTCGACCCAACGGTCGGCCCGGAGGGCGCCAACGTGAATTTCATCAGCCCGCTTGGTGGCTCGGAGTCGCCCTGGCTGATCCGGACCTATGAGCGGGGCGTGGAAGGCGAAACATTGGCCTGTGGGACCGGGACCGTGGCTGCGGCCGTAGCACTGGCGTCCCGGGGAGAGGCTTGTCTCCCGCTGACCTTCCGGAGCAGGGGAGGGCCCGAGCTCAGGGTACGCGCCAAGGTGGAGGCCCGCCAGACCTCCGATGCCTGGCTCGGCGGCCAGGGCCGACTCCTCTTTCGGGGAGTATGGGAAGGCAGCTGACGATCCTCAGGTCGAGGAGCCCCTAGGTTGAACCGCTGTCCTGAATCCTACCTCGTTGTATCGCAGCACCTTACAACATTAATCACCGGCAGGCCATCAGTTCTCCACAGTTTTCCCCAAGCAGACTTAACATAACATATCTTATACGTCCTATATCTGAGGCCACTAAATAGGGGCCTCTCACCCGAGGCCCCCTGTGTTCCTCCCTTATAAGATCACATCTTTCCGGCGGTGAGCTCCGCCAAACGCACCTGAGCCTCGGTGAAGCTCGGCGAATCGGGATACTTCTGGAGGACTGTCCGATAGGCTCGGACCGCCTCCTCCGGCCTTCCCGCCTCCCGGTACGCTCGTCCGGCATCGATGAGGTACGCCGCCTTCAGGTATGGCACCTCCGCGGCATTCGAGGCTTGAGTGTACGCGGTCGCGGCCTCAGCCCAGCGTTTCGAGTTCTCCAACGAGGCGCCCAACAGCCCATATGCCGGAGCTACGTATTTGGCTGGGGGCTTCGAGGCGAGAAATTCCCGTAGTCCAACCGCCGCCAGCTCGCTCTGACCATTGACCATCCGAACCTGGTTCAGGGTGATGACCGCCTCGTTTGCCGCATCGGTCCCCTTGTAGGTGGTGATGAGTCTCTGGAGCTCGCTCGAGGCGAGCGGAAGGTTCCCTGCTTCCGCCGCGGCTCTTGCCTGATTCAGGCTCCGAGCCGCAAACTGCTCCTTACGCTTGCCGCTGGCGAGTATGAACCACCCGACGATCACCGCGGCCAACACCACGATGAGCACCGCCAAGAGTGCCCGCCGGTGAGCCTGGTACCAAGGTGCCGGCGCGGCCGGCGCGGGAGCCTGCTCCTTCGTTTTCGCTTCCAAAGTCGTGGCCATGAGTATCCGGCAAAAAGTTGAACCTCGGGCCGCACCCCCGTCCTCATGCCCCCGGCGTGACTCGAACACGCGGCCAACAGTTTAGGAAACTGCTGCTCTATCCATCTGAGCTACGGGGGCAACTACCTGCAATGTAGTAACTTGTGACGTTTCGCTCAGCTTGTACGAGAGGCGGCGGTATCAGCTCGTGGTGCAAACCCCGCGGGTATGCTAATTCGGTTGACCGTCTTCCGAAAGGCGAGAATCTCTTATAGCCACGGCCGGTCAAGAGGCTCTTTGTCCGCGGGATCGGGAACGCGAGTCAGCAGCTCGCGACGACCTGGCACGGCGCCCCTTTCAGCCGTTCCCGCCCTCGAAGCGCGGTGATCTCGAGCAGGAAGCTCCAACCGACGAGCTCGGCGCCCAGATTGAGCACCAGTTGCCCCGCTGCGCGGGCGGTGCCGCCGGTGGCCAGCACGTCATCGACGACGAGTACCCGGTCTCCCGGGCTCAAGGCATCGCGGTGGGCCTCGAGCGAGTCGCTGCCATACTCCAGATCATACGATTCGGCGGCCCGCTCCCACGGCAGCTTTCCCGGTTTCCTCGCCGGGGCGAAGCCGGCTCCCAGTGCGGAGGCCACCGCCCCTCCGAGGATGAATCCTCGCGCCTCGATCCCCAGCACGTGGGTGACATTGGATCCACGAAACGGGTCGCTCATCGCCCCCACGACTTCCTGCAACAGCCCGCCGTCTCTGAGCACCGGCGTGATGTCCTGGAACAGGATCCCCGGCTTGGGATAGTCCGGGATGGCGCGCAAGGTGCGCTGCACCCGATTGGCAACTGCAGTCATTCCTGGGCCTGGGTTGGGGGTCGGGAGACTAGATGATGTCAAAACTCTTCCCCACTTGATGCGGCACGTGCTCCGAAGAGCGCTCCACCCGCTCCACCTGCGCATTGGCCGGTCCGGCGCGTAGCAGCCGCTCCAGCGCGGGAAGCGCTTCCTCCGGTCCGTTGACCACCACCTCTACCCGGCCGTCCGGCAGATTACGCGCGTACCCGGAGAGTCCCAGCGATCTCGCGTGCCGTGCCACGAACCACCGAAACCCGACGCCCTGCACCATGCCGGACACCAGGAACCTCGTGGTCACGCAGGCCGGCTCCGTCGCGCCCGTACCGCCTCCACCACGATCGGCAACACCGAGATCGCGATGATGGCCAGGATGACGAGCGTGAAATTTTCCCGTACCGTCGGAATATTGCCGAAGAAGTATCCGCCGAGCACGAAGAGCCCGACCCATAACACCGCTCCGACCACGTTGTAGGTGATGAACCTCGGGTAGCTCATGGCTCCTACTCCTGCCACAAACGGGGCAAAGGTACGAATGATCGGAACGAATCGGGCCAGAATGATGGTCTTCCCCCCGTGCTTCTCGTAGAACGCGTGGGTGCGGTCGAGGTAATCTCTCCGTAAGAGCCTGGTGTTCCCACTGAACGCCCGGGGGCCGATGTACGCGCCGACCCAGTAGTTCACCGTGTCGCCCAGCACCGCAGCGGCGATCAAGAGCAGCACCACCAGCCACAGGTCCAACGCGCCGAGGGCCGAGAACGTCCCCGCTGCAAACAACAGGGAATCGCCCGGGAGAAACGGCGTGACCACGAGTCCTGTCTCACAGAAGACGATGAGGAATAGGATCAGGTGGGTCCAGGTCCCGTACTCGGAGATCACCTGGCTCAGGTGCTGGTCCAGGTGCAGGAAAAAATCCATGACGCTGCGCAGCGGGTCCACTCGAAAGCTCCGTAACTAGTCCTGGCGGAAGCCGAACTCACCTACCAGAGGCACGAATCGTACGTCGGCGATGGTACTGGTGCGGATGCCGTTATCCACCCGTTCGACCAGGGTAAGGGTCTGGGCTTCTCGATCGCCCAGCGGGATGACCATGCGGCCTCCGGCTGCGAGCTGCTCCACAAGCGGCGCTGGAACCTCCGGCGACGCGGCGGAAACGAGGATCGCGTCGAATGGGGCGAACGGCCGCCAACCTAGCGTGCCGTCCCCTACCAGCACGGTGACGTTCCGAATGCCCGATGCGGCGAGGGCGGCGCGGGCGCTCTGGGCCAGTTGAGGCACCCGCTCCACGCTGAAGACCATGCTGGCGAGCAACGCCAGGAGCGCCGTCTGGTACCCGGATCCGGTGCCGATCTCGAGAACCTTCTCCTTGCCCGTGAGTCCGATCAGCTCCAGATATCGGGCCTGAACGTACGGCTGCGAGATCGTCTGCCCGCTGCCGATCGGCAGCGCCGCGTCGTCATAGGCTCGGTGCCGCACGCTCTCCGGCACGAAGAGGTGTCGCGGAACCATGCGGATGGCTCGCAACACGGCCAGGTCGCGCACCCCCTTTCGCTGGAGCACCTCCACCAGCTGGCCGCGGTAGCCGCCGTAGCTGTCGCCCTCCCCTACCCCTCCAAGGACCATCCCCGAACCGTTTCCAGGAGCGAGTAGTTGGTGAGATCCATGTGCAGCGGAGTGACCGAGATGTAACCCTCGGCGACGGCAAGGTGATCGGAGTTCTCCCCTCCGGTCCAGGTGATGGTTCCGCCGCCGATCCAGTAGATCTCCCGGCCCCAGGGGTCCTTCATCCGGGTGAGCGACTCGGAAAAGTAGCGGCTCCCGAGCTTGGTAACCTGGATCCCTCGCACCTGCGATGAGGGGATCCGCGGCAGATTGATATTAAGCAGCATCTGTTCCGGGAAGTCGCGGACCTCGGTGATTCGCTGGATCAGCTCGAGCAGGACATCGTGGTACGTGGCCATGGTCTCCGGTTGGTGGCCGGCAAAGGAGATCCCGATGCCAGGCACCCCCAGGGTCACCGCTTCCATCGCGGCGGCCACCGTCCCCGAGTACAGCACGTCTTCGCCCATGTTGGGGCCGTGATTGACTCCGGAAAAGACGAAGTCCGGTCGCTCGGTCATGAGGGCTTGCAAGGCGAGCATGACACAGTCTGTCGGCGTGCCGTCGATCTGCCAGCCGCCGTCGGGACGGCGGGTGGGACGGAGCGGGCGGTGTAGAGTGAGCGAGTGTGACGTGCCGCTCTGTTCCCGATCAGGGGCCACCACGGTGACGTTGCCCACCTTCCGGCAGACATCGGCGAGCAGCGCGAGCCCGGGAGCGAGCACGCCGTCGTCGTTGGTCACCAGGATGTTCATGGCCGGGGAAGATAAAGACGTGACCGGTAACCGGTGAACGGTGAACGGGTCCTACCGTTCACTGTTTACTGTTCACTGTTGACGTTTTTCTTGGGAGGCGCCTTGCCGTCGAGAATCCCCAGCACCTCCTCGACCGTCACGCGCAGCTCTTCTACCGTCTCCGCCTCGAAGGCGCGCCGTGCCGAGACTCGAAGCTCCCCGGTGCGACGGTACTGGTCGATGCGCTGGCGCGCGCCCTCGATGGTGAACTTCTCAGTGTAGAGGAGGTGCTTCACCAACATGATCAGCTCCACCTCGCGCCCCTTATACACCCGATTGCCCGATCGATTCTTGGCCGGGTTGAGGAAGCGGAACTGACTCTCCCAGTAGCGGAGAACGTGTGGCTTGAGGTCGGTGAGCGCGCAGACCTCGCCGATAGAATAGAATTCCTGGACCGGCCGGGCGGTTGTGGTTGTCATCTCCACTGCTCCGACTTGAGTTCCCGTGCCATCAGCTCGTCGATCCCTTCGCGAGCCGGCTTTCCGCTGAACAAAACATCACAGACCTTCTGAATGATGGGAAGCTCCACGCCCATCCGCGCCCCGAGCGCCGCGCCGGCCTTCGAGGTATTGGCCCCCTCGGCGACGCTGCGGTGGGCCGCCCGATACTCTTCCAGCGTCTGGCCCTGCGCGAGCGCCACACCGAGGGCGCGGTTCCGGCTGAGATCCCCCGTCGTGGTCAGGATGAGGTCCCCCATTCCGGCCAGGCCGGCGAAGGTGAGGGGGCTCGCGCCCAGCGCAATTCCGAGGCGAGTGATCTCCGCCAGACCGCGGGTGATGAGGGCGGCGCGCGGATTGTGACCCATGCCCAGCCCCTCGAGAATGCCCGCCGCTATAGCGATGACGTTCTTCAGCGCTCCGGCGAGCTCGACACCGACCACATCATCATGAGAGTACACCCGGAATCGCGGAGTAGCGAAGATGCGCTGGGCGTCGCGCGCGGTGGACTCACTGCGCGCGGCCGCCACCACCAGCGTCGGTTGACCCTGGCACACTTCGAGCGCAAAGCTGGGACCGGAGAGCGCGGCGAAGCGGACCTCCGGCAGGCACTCGTCGAACACGGTCGACATCAGGGCAAGGGTATCGGTTTCGATGCCTTTGGTTGCGCTCACCACCAGCGTTCCCGGTTTGACGTCACTCTGAAGGCCGCTCACCACGCTCCGAACGGCATGGCTCGGTGCGGCTGAAACGATGACCGGCACGTCCGCCACCGCCTCGCGCGCATCCTCGTAGGCTCGGAGATCGGGAGCCAGGGGGATGCCGGGAAGGAAGATCGGGTTCTCATGCCGCTGATTGATCGCCTTGACGACTTCAGGCTCATAGGCCCAGATCCGAACGGTGTCACCCTTGACGGCGAGTAGATTGGCGAGCGTAGTGCCCCAACTGCCGCCGCCGAGCACCGCAACGAGGGTCATGGGCGCGGGGTGCTCGTGGCCCGTCTGCCGAAGCGATTCTCGGTTCCCTTGAGCAGTCGTTGGATGTTGCGGCGGTGGAGCGCGATCACGCCTGCCGCCACCAGCGCGTCGATCCAGAGCAGCTCCGGGGTGCTCGGATGCTCCAGCAGGTAAACCGCCAACGGGAGCGCCGCTGCGGCGGCAATGCTCCCGAGCGAGACATATCCGGTGAGCAGAACGACGACGCCCCAGACGATCGCCGCCACGCTGAGCGCGAGCGGCGTGAACCCTAACATGACGCCGGCGGCGGTCGCGACCCCCTTCCCTCCCTGGAAACGCACAAACACCGAGAAGACATGACCCAGGATCGCCGCGATGCCGCAAGCCAGCGCGAATAGCTGCGAATCGGAGACCTGCGGCGCGAACACCAGAACCGGGACGGCGCCCTTGGCGATGTCGAACAGAGCAACCGGGATGGCGTACTTCCAGCCGAGCACCCGGTAGAGATTCGTGGCTCCCAGGTTTCCGCTGCCGTGCTCCCGGAGGTCAATCCTCGCAAAGATCCGGCTGACCAGATGACTGGTAGGAATGGCGCCGAGGAGGTAGGACGCGAGAAGCCAGAGAGCGGCGGTGGGCATCAGCGACGTGATCCCCGCCGGGTGAACTTGAGTCGAAGCGGCGAGCCCGGAAACGGCCACGCCTCACGGAAGCCGTGCGCGAGATAGCGCTGATAAGATTCCGGGACCTCGTCGGGCCGATTGCTCACGATGGCGAGTGTGGGTGGAGCGGTGCCGATCTGCGAAGCGTACAGGAGCTTGACCTCCTCGCCCGGCTTCTGGGGTGGCGCGTTTCGCTCGACCAGATCTGCCAGAACCTTGTTCACCTCCGCGGTCGGCACCCTGAGCTCGCGGGCTTCCGCGACTGCGACAATCAGGTCCAGAACCTTGCGAACCCGTTGCCCGGTCAGCGCCGACACGTAGAGGAACGGCACATATTTGAGAAATGGCGCCTTGGCAATCAGTGCATCCTGTCCCTGGCGCGCCGTGTTGGCATCCTTTTCCTGAACCAGGTCCCACTTATTCACCACCACGATCAGACCAGCACCTCGATCCCACGCCTGGGTGGCGATCCGGAGATCCTGGTTGTGCATCCCCACCGTCGCATCCACTACCAGCACGCAGACCTGAGCTCGCTCGATCGCTCGCTCCGTTCTCAGGACGGAGTAGAACTCCAGGTCATCTTCTACTTTAGCGCGACGACGTAAGCCTGCGGTATCTATGAAGTTGAGTGTTTTGCCTTCAAAGCGCAAGACGGAATCAATCGCATCCCGCGTAGTCCCCGCCTGGGGCGTGACCAGGTGTCGTTCCGCCCCGAGCAGTCGGTTCGCCAGCGAGGACTTCCCCACGTTGGGCCGGCCGACCACGGCTACGTTGATAGCCTCCTGGTCTTCGGCTGGATCGTAAGGTGGGAGTCGCTCAACGATAGCGTCGAGCAGATCGCCGCTGCCCTTCCCTACCGAGGCACTCACCCCGACCGGATCGCCGAAGCCGAGCGAATAGAAGGCGTACTGCTCGGTGCTCTGCTCTAGGTTGTCTAGCTTGTTGACCGCGAGCAGCACCCGTCGCCCGGCTTTGCGTAGTTGCTCGGCGATGGCGCGGTCCACCGGGTTGAGTCCTTCGCGACCATCCACTACGAAGAGCACCACGTCGGATTCGGACAACGCGAACTCCACCTGCCGTCGGATGGCGCGCTCCATCGAGTCGTTCGATTCGGGAAGGAGTCCCCCGGTATCAATCAGCCAGAAGCGCCGGCCTTGCCACTCGGCGTCTCCGAAATGGCGGTCCCGGGTGGTGCCCGGGCGTTCGGAGACGATCGCTCTCCGGCCGCCGAGGATGCGATTGAAGAGGGTGGATTTTCCCACATTGGGCCGGCCGACGATCGCGACGGTAGGCTTGCTCATGCCGCTACCGATCGGTCCAGAGCATCGGCGAAGTCCTTGGATAGGCGCACTTCGAGCGGCACCGAGCCGGCGAGGAGGTCCACACTCATGCTGTCAATGAAGAGCCCCTCGTCGTTGACCGACTCTCCGGGGATAAGCGCCAGGTCGAGATCGCCCCGGCCGCGAAGAATCTGCTGCACCGCGCTACCCGGGAGCAGGCCCGCTGTAGTGACGCTCGGCCCGAACAGCGTGTTCACGACGGGAAGAAGCTCGAACTGCGATCCGCTCCTTCGCGCGAGCGGCTCCAAAACCATGGGCATCAGCTGAGCCATGGCGGTCCCCGTGATTACGCCGATGCGCTTTCCCGTCCACACCCCGAGGTCGGTCCCGGCACTCTCGATTCGCTGCTGCAGCCACCGAACCGATCCCACCCCATTCTCCACCTGGTCGAAGCCGTCGTAGATCTCCGAAGGCGGTAGCTCGACACCGGCCCTGAGGTAAAGTTCGTCGGCCCCGAAAGCCCAGGAGATTTCCCGCTCCGCTCGCGCAATGGCAGCCCGCGCTTCGACCAGAGCGATGGCGGCACGACACTCCGCGGCCGTGGGCTCGCGCACCAGATGATGCTTGGAATACTCCGTGAGCCCGACCGGCACCACGGAGCAGCCCAGGATCGCCGGGCCGAAATCGTAAAGCTCGGCGAGAGTCTGTCGTAACACGGGGCCGTCGTTGACGCCCGGTGACATGACGATCTGGGTGTGGAACTCGATGCCATGATCCGCGAAGGTGCGCAGCTGCGGGAGGATCTCCGGCGCGGTCGGGTTTCTCAGGAGATACCGCCGAATCGTGGGGTCGGTCGCGTGAACGGAGACATACAGCGGTGAGAGCCGGTACTCGATGATGCGCTGGATGTCGTGCGGCTTCAGGTTGGTGAGAGTGGCGAAGTTCCCATACCGAAAGGAAAGCCGGTAATCATCGTCCCGGATGTACAGCACGTCGCGCAGGCCGTCCGGTAGGCCATCGACAAAGCAGAAGTCACAGCGGTTGGCGCAGCGGCGGATTCGGGGCGGATCCAGATTCACCCCGAACGGTTCACCGAGGGGTCGCTCGATGTCGAACTCGATCTCCTCGCCGTCCGGTTGGCGAACGTGGAGCAGGAAGTCCTCCTCGGCGGTGAGGAACTCCCAGTCCAGGAAATCTTCCAGAGCCCTCCCGTTCACCGAGAGGAGCTCAGTGCCCTCTCGCAGGCCGAGCTCGGCTGCAATTGAATCGGGATGGACCGCGGTCACTCGTATCATCCGACACCGCCAGGAAGGTTCAGGCGCCTCTGGGACAACCGCTAAAGATCTATACCTCGATGGCTGAATTCAACATCCGATGCTACGTCCGGCCTCGGTCCGATGTTGCTTAACTCACCAAGAACATATTGAGCCGCTCCCTTGAGGGATTGGAAATTGTCGGATGTGCTGTTGAACAACCAGCCGACCCGCTGTCCAGCGCTCGGCCGGCTGGTACATCGGCGCGATCAGCGTTCATCTGCGTTCATCTGCGGCTCCACTACCTTATGTTGTGTTCTCGAGGCCCGCTTTCGTTGTTGGAAGCCAGAAACCAGCTCTGAGCATTGGAGGAGGCACACCATGGGCATCAAGCTCAAACCACTGAACCAGCAGGTTATGGTGATCACCGGCGGGACCAGCGGCATCGGGCTCGCCACAGCCAAGCGCGCAGCCGAGCGGGGCGCACGAGTGGTGCTATGCTCCCGCAGCGAGCCGGAGCTGAGGGACACGGTCGCCGCAATCGAGCAGAATGGGGGAACGGCCCGGTTCGTGGTCGCCGACGTGTCCAGTCAGGACGACGTCGAGCGGCTCGCGGCCACGGCCGTCGAGGAGTTCGGCTCGCTCGACACTTGGGTCAACAATGCCGGGGTCTCCTTCTATGGCCGGCTGACCGAGGTCGCGATCGAGGATATGCGCCGGTTGTTCGAGGTGAATTTCTGGGGGACGGTCTACGGTGCCAGAGCCGCGGTCCCCCGGCTTCGCGGGGGTGGAGGAGCGCTCATCAACCTCGGCAGCATCGTGTCGGATCGCGCCATCCCCTTACAGGGAGCGTACTCCGCCTCGAAACATGCGGTGAAGGGCTTCACCGATGCTCTCCGGATGGAGCTGGAGGAAGAAGGCGCACCGATCTCGGTCACGCTGATCAAGCCATCGGCGATCGACACCCCCTACTTCCAGCACGC
>DASXRM010000204.1:0-3179 GCA_036506575.1 Gemmatimonadales bacterium
TCTCCTATGCGCTGCTTTTTCAGCTCCACGACCACATTGCCCGGCGGATCCTGCACCAGGATCCGCACGACACCGACTACTATGGTCACCGTGAAGTGGGCGATTTCCTGCGGAGCCTGATGTCGCCGGGTGCCAGCCGCCCGTGGCGCGACATCCTGCGAGAAACGACCGGGCGTGAGCTCGATGGGAGGGCGATGGTCGAATACTTCGAGCCGCTGTACCGCTGGTTGCAGCAGCAGAATCGCGGACGCCAAGCAACCCTGCCCGACCTCTAGGCCCCAGCGTGACCGACGGAACCTTCCCGTCGGGCGCGGCGTTGTGGCGTTCGTGGTGTCCGACCTCTCCCCTTCCTGCCGGGACACTCTCCTGTGCCTCGACGAGTACGTCGATCGCAGCCTCTCGCCTGAGGAGCTCGAGAGGGTCGAGGCCCATCTTGCGGCATGCCTTCAATGCGCGGAGAAGTTCCAGTTCGAGGCGGGGCTCGTCCCGGGAATCCGGTCCCGACTCCAGCGGCGGTCTCTGCCACCCGATCTGCTGCGCGCAATCAGGCTACGCCTCCGACGCGACCGGGCAAGAGGAACCTTTCCCGGGAACCGGACATTCTAGCATCGGGTATCTGACCAAAATCGAGCGGCGGCGGGCGCTCATCCGCCCCGTACGGTTGGTGCCCAGGATCACCGGGATACTGATCGGTCGGCTCTCGGCCACACCACCTCCTTGACTCGCGGTTGTTGGGTGTAATGCATTAAGGGGCGGGAAGGTTCCAGCGACGTCGAAGGGGAGGAGCTTGTATGAGTGGAGCAGACGCAGCACTCACCGGACCTGATCTGCAGGCAGGCGTGTCGATTGCCGACGTCCCCGACGGCGGAGTGCTCGCTGGCCATGCGGCCGGAAAGCCGGTCCTTCTGGCCCGGCACGGCGCCGAGTGGTTCGCGATAGGGGCGGTTTGCAGCCATTACAGCGGCCCGCTGCCGGAAGGGCTCGTGGTAGGCGAGACCGTGCGCTGTCCCTGGCATCACGCCTGCTTCAGCCTTCGGACCGGCCAGGCGCTCCGGCCGCCCGCGCTGAACGAGGTGGACTGCTGGCGAGTGGAGCTGCGCGAGGGAAAGGTGTTTGTGACGGGTCAGCCGCAATCGGCCCCACGCGGCAAGCGGTCCAGAGCGGCCACCGGCCAGCACCCCGATTCGGTGATAGTCGTGGGGGCCGGGGCGGCAGGAGAGTGCGCGGCCGAAACCTTGCGCCGGGAGGGATACCAGGGTCGCCTGACTCTGTACGACCCCGATCCGGATGCCCCCTACGACCGGCCCAATTGCTCCAAGGACTACCTGGCAGGGAACGCCTCCGAAGACTGGATTCCCCTCCATCCGCGCGAGTTCTACCGGGAGCGGGGGATCGACATCGTCCACAATCGCCGAGTCGTCGCGCTCGAGCCATCCGCACGCCGGGTTCGGCTCGACGATGGCAGCACGCAGGATTTTGGTGCCCTGCTCCTGGCGACGGGAGCAACCCCGGTGCGCCTCCCGGCTGAGATGGAGCGGGGGAGCCTGCCGGTCCACTACCTCCGCAGTCTTGCCGACAGCAGGGCAATCATCGACGCGGCGGCGAAGTCAAAGCGTACGGTGATCATCGGCGCGAGCTTCATCGGGCTCGAGGTTGCGGCCTCCCTGCGAGTCAGAAAGCTGGAGGTGCATGTGGTGTCTCCCGATGCGCGTCCACTCGAGCGCGTCATGGGAGCCGAGCTGGGCGATTTCATTCAACGGCTGCATGAGGAGCATGGGGTAGTCTTTCATCTTGGCAAGAAAGCCACGCAGATCGCCGACGGGGTGGTGAGCCTGGAGAACGGGGAGCGGTTGGCAGCCGGTTTCGTGGTGGCCGGCATCGGGGTCCGGCCCAACGTCGAGCTGGCTGAACGGGCGGGCCTGACCATCGACCGTGGCGTGGTCGTCGACGAGCATCTTCAGACCAGCGCTCCAGGAATCTTCGCGGCGGGAGACATCGCGCGCTGGCCCGATCCACACTCGGGTGAGCGCATCCGGGTAGAGCATTGGGTCGTCGCCCAGCGCCAAGGTCAGGCGGCGGCGAGAAGCATCCTGGGAGAGGTCGAGCCGTTCAGCGCCGTACCGTTCTTCTGGAGTCAGCACTACGACGTCCCGATCAACTACGTCGGTCACGCGGAGCGCTGGGACCGGGTCGAGGTGGACGGGGATATCGCAGGAAGGAATTGTGCGGTGCGCTTTACCCGAAACAGCAGGACACTGGCGGTCGCCACGATCTACCGCGACCGCGAGAGCTTGGAAGCCGAAGTGGAGATGGAGCACGCGACGGTGTAGTACTTCACCACGAAGGCACCAAGACCACGAAGGAAAGGCTATCGACTAGCGGCCTGCACACCAACTGGTGCACGGATACCCGCTACCTTGACCCGAATCCGATAGAGTCCGGTGTTGGCGGTCAGATAGAGCGACTTCCCGTCGCTGTCCCCAAAGGCAAAGTTGGCGTCGTGCTCCGGGGGCACGATCCGTCCCAGCGGCTTGCCGGCCGGTGAGAGAATCCACACGCCCCCCGGAGCCGACACGTACACGTTGCCCTCTAGGTCCACCTTGATCCCATCCAGTGCCACCGGTTCGGGCTCCTTGGTGAAATCGTAGAAGACCCGTCCATTCGTGAGGGTGCCATCGGCCTTGACCTCGTAGCACATCAGCACTTTGCGTTTTAGGTCCCAATTGTCGACGTACAGGTACTTCTCGTCCGGCGAGAACGCGATGCCGTTAGGGCCGCTCAGCTCCTTGGTCAACAGCGTCACCTCGCCGTCCTTCACCCGGTACACGCCACTGAAAGGAAGCTCCTTGGCGGGATCATCGAATGCCGCCGGCAGACCGAACGGTGGGTCGGTAAAGTACAGGGATCCGTCCGAGCGATACACCAGATCGTTGGGGCTGTTGAGCCGCCTGCCCTCGTAGCGGTCCGCGAGCACGGTGATCTTCCCGGTGCGCTCCAGGCGGGTGACGCGCCGGTTGCCGTGCTCGTTGATCGTCAACAAGCCATTGCGATCCAGGGTGAGTCCGTTGGAGCCTGGCTGGTGATAGCGCCCGATGTCGAAGCCGGTGTATCCGCTCTTGCTGCGGAAGACCGACAGGGAACCTTCCGGCGCCCAGCGGTAAATGGTGTTCGCGTTGGGA
>DASXRM010000205.1:0-6805 GCA_036506575.1 Gemmatimonadales bacterium
GCTCGGGATGAAGCGTGCTGTCTCTCCGCTTATCGCCCTACCGCCTTTTCCGCCTTTTCCGCCTTCCCGCCTTCCCACCTTCCCGCCCGTTTGCTTCGAACCGGACTCCAGGACATATTCTAAGTCTATGTCTGACGGACGCTTTGCTATCTTGGATCCGGTGGCCGGGATCAGCGGCGACATGCTGCTGGGAGCGCTGGTTGCGGCCGGCGCGCGACCGGAATGGCTGAGAGATCTCCCGGGCCGCCTCGGATTTCCCGAGGTTCGGGTGGGGATCGAATCGGTCGACCGCTGCGGGGTTCGGGCCACCAAGGTGAACATCCTTCTCCCCGGGGAGGTGCAGGAGCACCCCTCGCCAGTCGTGGATCAGCCTGGTCACGCCCACGATGGGGATGAGCACCATCATGACGATAGCCAGCGACCTGGGCACGCTCAGGGGAATGATCACGGCCCCCACCGTCATGTTGGAGAGCTCATCGCGCTGGTGAAGCGAGCAGAACTCTCCGAATGGGTGCGGGAACGAGCGGTGCGCGCGTTCGAGCTACTGGGCGAGGCCGAAGGCCGGGTCCATGGTCTACCGGCCGAGCGGGTCCCGCTCCACGAAGTGGGCGCAGTGGATGCGCTGGTAGACATCGTGGGAGGCATCGAGGGCTTCGAGCAGCTCGGCATCGGCCGGATCTACAGCCGGTCGGTGGCGATGGGCAGCGGTTGGGTACGAGCAGCCCATGGAGCGATGCCGGTTCCCGCGCCGGCGACCTCGATCCTGCTCCAAGGGCTGGAGGTAGCACCGAACGGGCCGGTCATCGGCGAGGCAACGACCCCGACCGGTGCCGCGCTGTTGAGAGTTTTATCCTCGGGGCCACCACCTGCCCGATGGCGTCCGGTGGACGCGGGCGCTTGGGGCGCGGGGGGAAGAAATCCGAAGAGCTATCCCAACGCGCTGCGGCTCATCATCGCTGCGGCTGCGGCAGAGGCGGGAGAAGTAGTCCTCCTGTCCACAGACCTGGACGATCTCAGTCCTGAGTACCTCGACCCGCTACGCGAGGCGCTGTTCGCTGCCGGAGCGCTCGATGTACAGATTTGGGCCGCGCAAATGAAGAAGGGGCGCACCGGGTTCCGGATCGAGGTCACCGCTTCGACGGCCGACTCCGAGCCGGTGACAGCCGCCTTGTTCCGACACAGTACCACCTCGGGTATTCGGCGACAGGCGGCCGAGCGGGTGACACTGGCCCGGCGAGAGGTCGAGGTGACATCGGCGGACGGGACCGCCGTCCGAGTGAAGGTCCTCGAAGGTCCCGATGGTCCGCGGGTAAAGCCGGAATACGAAGATGTGGCGGCAGTTGCACGCCGCACTGGGCAACCCGCCCACGAGGTGGCAAGGGACTTGCACAACCGGGCCCTCCAGTCTCTGTTCTCGAACAAGGAGTCGTGAAGAGTGAAAACCAGAATCGTGGTGGCCAGCCTCCTGGTGGGATCGACTGCGGTTCCGGGCTGGGCGCAACAGCCGACCCTCAGCAACCGTGTGGCCCAGGCGATGCCCTCCCAATACGCACCTCCCAAGTGCGGACTCAAAGCGGGCCATTTCAAGGTCAGCAGCGGAGCCACCTACCTGAAGACCGGTATCGAGACGGAGGTTCCGGCGAATCGAGCCCGGGCCCTGACATCGGGACAGAAGGTGATCCTCGAGGCCATAGAGCAGAACGGCCAGGAGAAGAACCCGGCCGCATGGTACTATCTCGGACGACTCTATCTCCAGCAGGGCGACATCGTCGGTGCAGACAGCGCCTTCACCAAAGCGGAAACGCTATCGCCCGGGTGTAAGCAGGAAATCAGTCAGCTGCGCTATGCCGGATGGGTCCCACTGGTTAACGCCGGCAACGAATTCACCAAGGCCCAGAAGAACGATTCCGCGCTGGCGCTGTTCCGGCAGGCGAACACGATCTACCGAGACAAACCCCTCGCATACCTGAATGGCGGGGTGATTTTCGCGGCCGCGGGTCAGACCGACAGCGCCATCGCGTACTGGCAGAAGGCAGCGGAGATTGGTGAGCGGACCAACGCAGTTGAAGACCGAAACGCCGCAACCCGCAACCTGGGGGCCATGTATCAACGGACCAATCGCCATAAGGACGCGGTGCCGGTTCTGGAGAAGTATCTCACCTGGGTTCCCAACGATGTCGAGGTCAAACGGGCGCTTGCCGGCTCATATCGCGCGACCGGTCAGACCGCAAAGGCAGAGGCACTCGAGAAGGAGGTGGGCGCCGCCCCTGCCAGCGCAGGGCCCGGGGGTGGCGCCGACAGCGCCATGAATGCCGCGATAGCTCTCTACAATGAGAAGAACTACGCCAAGGCCGCGGCGACGTTCGTGCAGGTGATTGCGACGGAGCCGTACAATCGTGACGCATTGTTCGGGCTAGCCAATTCATACATCGGCCTGAAGAACGGCCCCAAGCTGGCCGCCGCCGCGGCGCGGTTGGTGGCAATCGAGCCGATGAACGAGGAGGTGGTCCGCATGTTGGCTAACGGCCAGCGCATGGCCAAGAGGGAAGCGCAGGCGAACAAGACCGCGATCCGGCTGCTCTCGATGCCGGTGTCGGTGACGGTGACTCGATTCGCTCCCACTGCCACCGGAGCCACGATCAGTGGGACGGCTACTGGCCGGGAAGCCCAGACCGCCCAAGGGAAGCCGGTTGCGCCGGCGCCCATCACCCTGGTGTTCGAGTTCCTCGACCCGAAAGGGACCGTGCTGGGAAATCAGGAGCTGCAAATCCCCGCTTTGAAACCCGGCGAGTCGCAGCCGATCGAGGCCAAGGCGGAGGCCGCCGGCATCGCCGCCTGGCGGTACCAGCGGAAGTAAAAGGGAGACCCGGCATGGCGACAGTTCGAGGGGAGCCGGTCAGCAGCGGCCTGACGACAACCAAGGCGCCTTTCATCGAGCAGGCCCAGCTCGAGGGCCGGCTCTACATCCATCAGCCGTATGAGCTGTACTCCGAGGCGAATCACGAGGCCTGGCGGAAGCTCTTCGCCAGAATGGAAGATCGCTGGCACCGCTACGCCAACCCGCGATTCCTCCAAGGGATCGACAGCCTGTGCCTGGAGCCGAACCGGGTTCCCCGGCTGGAGGACGTCAACCGATTCCTCGGTCCGCTCACCGGGTTCAAAGCCAAAGCGGTGAGCGGCTACATCCCCTCGTTCCTGTTTTTCGATTGCCTGCGCAACCGCGAGTTTCCTACCACGATCACCATCCGAGACGGTGCGACGCTCGACTACCTGCCTGAGCCGGACATCTTCCATGACATCGCCGGTCACGTGCCGATGCACACCGACCGGGCGTTCGCCGACACGCTGGTCCGTTTTGGGGACTGCGCTCACACCGCCGCCGAGATCGTCGCGGGAATCAGCGATGAGAAGGAGAAGATCCGGCGGGTCACCAGCATCTTCAAGGCGCTGGCGAGGTTCTTTTGGTTCACCATCGAGTTCGGGTTGATGCGGGGGACTGCCGACCTCAAGGTGTATGGCAGCGGACTGCTCAGCTCCTACGGTGAGATCGCCCATTCCATCGAGTCGCCCGAGGTACAGCGGTATCCGATTCAGCTCGAGTGGGTGATCAACCAGTATTTCGAGATCGATCATTATCAGCCGCTGCTCTTCATAGTGGACTCGTTCGACCACCTCTTCGATCTGGTGGGCGAGCTGGAGCGGTGGATGCGCCACGGCCGTCTGGACAACGTCTCGCCAGGTGAACCGGCCATCAGCGAACCGGATCTGAGAAGCTTCCTGGAGGCGTCGGCATCTAAATGAGGCGGCAAGCCTTACCGCCTTGACACCTCCCATGACACTTCCCACATTCCACTCCGTTCCGCGGGCGTAATTCAGTGGTAGAATGCCAGCTTCCCAAGCTGGACGTCGCCGGTTCGAGTCCGGTCGCCCGCTCTGACAAAGCCCAGCGGCCCTATCTCGCCCGTGAAGACCCGTCCGCTACACTCTCGAACATTGCGCCCTTCGTCACAGACCGCATCCATCCTTCCCTTTAAGCAGTGCGCGGCGTTATAGCGATCAGAGCTTGCGCGCTTTCCGACTGGCACAGGGTGCGGTGATCGGGTTAGGCTTCCCGTGGCGTGGCCGCAACGCCGGTTGGGCCCTGACGGCCAAGTATATGGCGTAACGGGACTTGTGGCTCGCTGATCGACCATCATACCGGCCCGAGACCTGCATGTAGGCCGGGGCCTCGGCTAACCTCGACCTTTTCGGCTGGTGGACATCCATCAAGGGACCGCCTCAACCGTGACGATGATTCGACTCCGGCAGCTACGCATCTGGGCAATCGCAGGCCTGCTCGCCGCCAGCGCGCTTCGCTGTGGCGGCGACAACGTCGGCCCTCCACCGGACGCTGCCGCCATCGGCATGGTCGCAGGAAATGGTCAGAGCGGTGCCGTCGATCACCCGCTGGCGAACCCTCTCGTGGTAGTGGTGACCGATGATGCGGGAGCTCCCGTGGCCGGTGTGTCGGTGCATTGGAGCGCGCAGGGCGGCGGGACGGTGTCGAGCGAGAACGTCCAGACCGCTTCGGACGGCCGTGCCTCGGTGCAACGGGTGCTCGGCCCCACCCCCGGCGAGCAGACCACCACAGCATCGGTGACGGGCCTTCAGGGATCTCCGGTCACCTTCGTGGCAACTGCGGTTCCGGCGGGCCAGCCACTGGTCTCGATCACGACCCAGCCGCCCGCCTCGGTGCTCAGCGCGGAGGTCTTCGAGCCGGCGAGTCAGCCGGTCATTGCAGTGCGAGATGCGGACGGAATTCCGCTTGCCGGGGTTGCGGTCAGCGCCACAATCGTGTCGGGCAGCGGCGCACTCGAAGGAACCACTACCGCCACGACCGACGCCAGCGGCATCGCGACTTTCGGTGACCTCGGCATCCGGTTGCCGCCCGGCGCCGGCTCCAGCTCGCACACCATTCAGTTTACCGCGGGAAGCGCCAGCGCCATCTCCTCGAGCATCAATGTCTCACCGCTTTCATCGGAGGCGACGACCGGAGCATGGAGCCCCCTGGTGAACTGGGACATCGTGCCCTTGCACATGAGCCTGATGCCGAACGGGAAGATCATCGCGTGGGGCAAGACAGACGTGGCCGACACGATGGGACTGCCCCGCATTTGGGATCCTGCGTCCGGTCCACCGAGCAGCGCACCAAAGATCATGGTCGATACGATGCTGTTCTGTGCCGGGCACGCTCTAATGCCGGATGGCCGCCTGTTGGTCTCCGGCGGTCACTTGATGGATGACCGCGGCATTGCTACCACCAGATTTTTCACTGCAGACGGCTCCTGGTCACCGGGGCCAAACATGGCGCATGGTCGCTGGTATCCCACCGTGACCGTCTTGCCGGATGGCCGGGCACTCACCATGGCGGGGCGCGACCAAGCGAACCTGGTGGTCAGGACTCCGGAACTTTGGGATGGGAGTCACTGGATCGAACTCACCGGCGCCGGCAATTTGGAGATACCGTACTATCCGCGCAATTTCGTCGCTCCGAATGGCCTGATATTCTATGCCGGCGAGCGCATTATGTCGCGTTGGTTCAATGTGGCGGGCTCAGGAAGCTGGACCGACGGACCGCGACATATTTGGCAGTTCAACCGGGAGTACGGGACAGCGGTTATGTATGAACCCGGGAAGATCCTCTACGCCGGAGGCGGCGGTGACCCGAACTGGCCGTCTGCGGGAGATGCCAGATCCCCTGCGCCAACCAATACGGCGGAGCAGATTGATCTCAACCAGCCGTCCCCTCAATGGCAGAGTGCAGGTACTATGTCCGCCCCGCGGCGGCACCTGAACTCGACCATCCTACCAGACGGCACGGTGCTGATCACCGGTGGCACCAGGGGGGGTGGTTTTGTGGATATCAACCCGGCAGACGCCGTGAAGGCGGCGGAGCTTTGGAATCCCAAGACGGGTCAATGGACCACGCTCGCCAGCAACAGCGTCATGCGGGTCTACCACTCGGTGTCGTTGCTCCTGCCGGACGGAACGGTTCTCCACGGGTCCAGCGGCGACGCCATGGCCGGCACCGTACCGGTGCCGCCGGAAAGGAACCACGAGATCTTCTCGCCGCCGTACCTGTTCAAAGGAGCGCGGCCGAGGATCACTTCAGTCCCATCCAGTGTCACCTGGAACCAGACCTTCTCCGTAGCTACGCCGAACGCGGCGCAAATAACGGACGTCCGCTGGATTCGCCTCGGCTCGGTTACCCACGCGTTCGATGACGGCCAGCGAGCCAATACCCTGACTTTTACCCGGACGGCGACCGGTGTTGACGTGACGGCGCCGGGTCGAGCGGAGCTCGCGCCCCCCGGGTATTACCAGCTCTTCATTTTGAATCGGAACGGCGTGCCCTCCGAGGGACAAGTCATCAAGGTTCAGTAACAACCTCAATCCTCGCCGGAATTCGTCAGGGAACGGATTCCGGCATAGACCGCGAGCCCCAGGCCGGCAGCGAGAAGCGCCTTGGCCGGCGAGAGCGCTGCCTGGGTGTATAGGCTGGACCCCCTCACGCGCCCCCGGTACCCCCCACGCTCCAGACCTCCCTTTCCCGAAGGCTCGTAGAGGTTGCCCGGTCGCACCTCGGACGGAACGTCGGACCGCTGCGAGCTGAACATGGCGCGTTCCATGTAAAAATCGGTGAGACGCGGCAGGGCGGTTCCCAACGCGGTAATGAATCGCCCTCCGCCTCCGATGGTGATGTCTCGGACCGGATGCTCCGCCGCGCGGAGAATCGCGTTCGCGACGACCTCGGGTGCATAGACCG
>DASXRM010000206.1:0-7801 GCA_036506575.1 Gemmatimonadales bacterium
TCAGGATGCCGAGCGTGCGATTCACTCCCAGTATGATGTGGTTGATACGATCCCACTCCGCACCTATCACCGAACCAAGCAGGATGATGCCGCCGTACCAGATCCCGGACGCGATGCCCATGGGTACCAACGTCCGGAGCGGGCTCAGGTTCACGAGACCCGCAAAGGGAGGGACTACGGCGCGAATCCCGGGCAGGAACCGGCTGACGAAGATTCCCATCACGCCGAAGCGCAGATACTCTCGTTCGATGATCGCCAGCGAGCGCGGGGCGAGCAGCCGCCGTCCGATGGCGGTGGCGAAGAGTCTGCGGCCGTATCGGCGCGCCGCGAAATAGACGGCGGCCGCCCCGGCAAGATTGGCCATCCAGGTGATGATGAAGACACCGGCCGGTTTGGTCAGGCCGCGGTTGGAGAGGAATGCGCCGAGGGCGACGGCGGCGTCGGAGGGCACCGGCGGGATCACGTTCTCGATCGCGGCCAGCAGTGCGAGAACGGTGTAGACGGCGGCGGGCGGGAGCTGCGACACCCACCCGAGCAGCGATTCGATCAGCGGGTCTCCAGGGTGGCCACCGCGATTACCGCGATGCCTTCACCCCGCCCGATGAAGCCCATGCCTTCATTGGTCTTTGCCTTCAGACTCACGGAGCCCGGGCCGGTCCCCAGGCGCTCAGCCAGCCGGGCAGCCATGACGCCGAGGTGGGGCCCGAGTCGGGGTTGCTCCGTGATGATAGTGAGGTCCGCCTGCGCGAGGGCATATCCCTGGCCTCGGATCAGATCGTGCGCCGTACACAGGAGCTCCATCGAATCAGCGTCTTTCCACTGAGGGTCGCTTTCGGGAAAGAGCTGGCCGATTTCGCCGGCAGCCGCCGCACCTAGGATGGCATCGGTGAGCGCGTGAGCCACCGCATCGGCATCGGAATGTCCCGCGAGCCCGCGCGCATGGGGAATGGTCACACCGGCGAGCACCAGCGGACGACCTTCGACGAACCGATGGGAGTCGTAGCCGATGCCGACTCGGATCATGCGGCCACGGTTGTGGGCTCGTCGATGATGGAATAGTCCTGCCGGCGCCGCCGGACCGCGTACCCGGCGTCACGGATGCAGCGCTCCATCTCCTCGATCGTCGCCCGGTGAGTCGTGCCAGCCGATGAGACGACGTTCTCCTCCATCATCAGGCTGCCGAAGTCATTGGCGCCGAACCGCAGCGCGATCTGCCCGACCTTGAGCCCCATGGTGACCCAGGAGGATTGAAGATTGGGCACATTAGCGCAGATGATCCGCCCCATCGCCAGCGTCCGCAGATAAGTGACGGCATCGGTCTTAACCTGGTCCGCCATTTCGGTGCCCTCGGGCTGCAGCGGCCAACAGATGAACGCGGTGAAGCCGGCGGTCCGCGCCTGGAGCTCGCGAACCCGGAAGAGATGCTCGATCCGATCTGCATTGGTTTCGCCGAGGCCATACATCATGGTGACTGATGTCTTCATACCTTGACGGTGGGCCTCCTCCTGCACGCCCAGCCATTCCTCGGTTTGCGCCTTCTTCTTCGCCACCCGCTCACGCACTTCGTCCACCAGAATCTCTCCGCCGCCCCCCGGAATGCTGTCCAGGCCCGCGGAACGCAACTCCCGCACGACGTCGGCCACCGGCAGTCCGAAGCGCTCACTGAAGAAGACAATCTCGGATGGAGAGAAACCGTGGATGTGAATCGGATGATGCCGCTTGATGTAGCGCATCAGCTCGAGGTACCACTCGAACGGGATGTATGGATTGTGCCCGCCCTGGAGTAGGATCTGAACTCCCCCGATCGCCTTGCACTCGTCGATCTTGGCGCCGATCTGCTCGAAGCTGAGTACATAGCCTTCGCCATGCTTGGGACGCCGATAGAACGCGCAAAACTTGCAATCGGCGACACAAACGTTGGTGTAGTTGATGTTCCGGTCGATGATGTAGGTGACCACGTTTTCCGGATGCTGCCGCCACCGCTCGGCATCGGCCAGTTGGCCGAGCTCAAGCAGACTGGCCCGTTCGTAGAGCTGCAGGTAGTCCTTGAATTCACTTGAGCTGCGGTCTACGTGATTCATCGTGTGTCTTCGCAACCTCAGAATCAATAATTGGCTCAGAAATCACTTGAAGTGGACATCCCATTCCAGATTCCGGCAAGCGGTTACGCCGCTGAGATAAAGGACAACGAACCGTCCGGTACCAATCCTTCCTGCGCCAGCCGCCGGAAGAAATCGGTCAGGCCTGCCAGATGGCGATAGGAGAGGGCGTAGTCCAAGTCGTCCAGGTAGGCCCGGCACACCGATTCGGCAACTCCGGTATTCAGTGCGGCGGCGGCCGCGAGCTCCTTAAGATGGGCCAGCCCCCAGGCCCGGGATTCGAGCAGACGGCGATGAACCGTGCGCACACCGGCGGTCGGGGCGTCGCGCCGAGCGGCCCATACAGCAAAGACGAACGGCAGTCCGGTCCACACCTTCCACTCCTCGCCCAGGTCGGCCCGCACCGGATATACCGACCGAGTGGACAGGTGCAATGCGGCGTCGCCGATGACCAGCACTGCCTCGTGGGGCAGCGCCGCGAGCGTGGTGAGGTCGGGCGCCTCTGTCCTGGCGGTGGCGAACCGGGGGCTGATGCCCCAGCGGTGCCGACACAGCAGCTCCAGCAGCAGAACCGAGGTCCGGGAGGATTGGCTGAGCAGCACAGTGCAGTCGGTCAGTGCCTCGATGGGGCGCTTGGAGAAGAGCGCGACGCTGTGCACCGGCCCGTCGCAGGTGATCGCGAGATCGGGCAACAGGTGGTACAAGGCGGCATTCCTGGCATATTCGACCGCGGAGACCGCACTCACCTGCAGCGCTCCCGCCGCCAACAGATCGTTGAGCTCCGACGCGGTGCCCGACACGAGCTCTGCGGGCACTCTCACCAGACCGCGATCGATGGCGCCGTAGACCGGGTAACAGTTGATCCAGGGAATCCGTCCCAGCCTCATGCGGCGTGGACCACCGGCAATGCCGCGCCGCGCCTGAGCGATGGTTCCGGCGGGGAGTCGTCGAAGGTTTCCCGGACCGCCTGGTAGAGACTGTCCCGTTCGACCGGGCGCTTCCCTGCCCCCCGGATCAGGCGGACCAGCTCCATGTAGGGCAGGTGCATCGCCGTATGGGCACCGGCCTCATGGTAGATGCGTTCGTAGACCACGGTGCCTTCGACGTCATCGCAACCGAAGCTGAGCGCAATCTGCGAGAGGAAGGGCGTCACCATGGGCCAGTGCGTCTTCACATGGGGAATGTTATCCAGGTAGAGTCGTCCCACAGCGATGTTCTTGAGATCCTCGTAACCCGTCGTCGCCGTCCCGACCCGCCCCATTTCTTCACCCAACTCATTATGGTCCGGATGGTAGGCCAGCGGGATATAGGTCAAAAAGCCGCCGGTCTCGTCCTGCAGGGCCCGCAACATTTGGAGATGGTCGATCCGATCCTCCGCCGTCTCCACATGACCGTAGAGCATAGTGCAGTTGCTCGGGATCCCAAGCTCGTGCGCCACCCGGTGAACCCGAAGCCACTCCTCTCCGGTGAGCTTCCGTTCGGCGATGGTGGCCCGGACCGCCGTGCTGAAGACTTCTGCTCCACCACCCGGGAGACTCGTGAGTCCCGCCTCCTTCATGGCGATGAGCACCTCGCGCTCCGACAGCTTCTCGATGCGAGCGAGGTGCGCGATTTCCACCGCAGTGAGCGCCTTTACATGGACCTGCGGGTGGCGTTCTTTGAGCCCGCGGATCATCTCGGTGTAGTAGCTGAGCCGGAGTTTGGGATGGAGCCCGCCGACGATATGGAACTCACGCGTGGGCATCCCCGTGGCCTGCGCCGCCTCCTCAAAGACTTCTTCCAAGGAGCGAGTGTAGGCCCCCTCCTCTTTGGGCATCCGCGCAAAGGAGCAAAAGGTGCAGGTGTTGCGGAGAATGCAGACGTTGGTGGGGTTGATGTGCTGGTTGGCGGAGAAGAAGACCCGATCGCCGTTACGGCGCTGGTTGGCGAAGTCGGCCAGGGTGCCGAGGCCAAGCAGGTCCGAGGTGGCGTACAGCGCCAATCCGTCTTCTGGCCCGAGGCGTTGACCTGCAGTCACCTTTTCGGCGATGGGGCCCAGGCGAGGATCGCGGAGCCGTGATAGATCGAGCCCACCAGCCATCGTATCTCCTTTGGCTGCTGAAAGTACGGACGAGGAAAGTTATACCCGTGCCGACGGCCCCACCACCCATTGCGGCGGGGGAACATTGAGGTGCAATCACGCGATGGGAGATCCCGACTCGCGAGTGATCCCTCTGTGTCCTTTGTGCCTCTGTGGTGGAATTGGTTGAAGCCGGGTAAGGTGCTACTACGCCTCCCAGCGGCGTACGGCGAGCGTCACGTTGTGCCCGCCGAACCCGAAGGAATTGGACAGCGCGACATCTACCCTGCGCTCCACCTTCCGGTTGGGAGCCGAGTCGAGATCGCACTCCGGATCGGGCGTGAACTGATTGATGGTTGGTGGGATCATGCCGCAGGTCGAGGCGAGGAGCGATGCAATAAATTCCAGTGCGCCGGCACCACCGAGGAGGTGGCCGGTCATGGATTTGGTGGACCCGAAGACGAGCTTGCGGGCCTGCTCATCGAACACCGCCTTCACCGCTTGAGTCTCGGCGATGTCGCCCTGGGGCGTCGAGGTGCCGTGGGCGTTGATGTAGCCCACGTCCTTGGGATCGATCTTCCCATCCTCGAGACAGCTCCGCATCGCTCGCTTGGCCCCTTCCCCACCCTCCGCCGGTGAGGTGATGTGATAGGCATCGGCGCTCAACCCGTAGCCCAGCACTTCTCCCAGAATACGTGCGCCCCGTCGCTCCGCGTGCTCCAGGCTCTCCAGGACCACCATGGCGCCGCCGTCGCCCAAGACGAAGCCGTCCCGCTCCTTGTCGAACGGCCGGCTGGCGGTTTCGGGTGAATCATTCCGGGTGGAGAGTGCCTTCATGTTGGCGAATGCGGCGACGGTCAGCCCGGTGATGGCGCCTTCCGACCCGCCGGTGACCATAGCGTCAGCCGTGCCGTGCCGGATCATATTGAACGATTCGCCAATGGCGTGGGCCGAAGAAGCGCACGCCGACACCGTAGCGAAGTTGGGACCCTTGAGCCCGTAGCGGATCGACACCAGGCCCGCCGCGATATCAGGGATGAACATCGGGACGAAGAACGGAGAGACCCGGTCGGGGCCCTTGGTCACGAAAAGCGTGCAGTTCTCCTCGTAAGTCTGCATCCCGCCAATGCCGCTGCCGATCACGACGCCGGTGCGCTCCGGGGAGGGAAACTGGCCTTCGAGTCCCGCCTGGGTGATCGCCTGATGGGCGGCCGCCAGGGCAAGCTGGGCGAAGAGATCGTAGCGACGGGCTTCCTTGCGATCGATGTACAGGAGTGGATCGAAGCCCTTGACCTCGCACGCGAAGCGGACCTGCTGCTTGGAGGCGTCGAACTTGGTGATGGGGGCCGCACCCGACCGTCCGGCGAGCAGCCCCTGCCAGGTCGATTGGACATCATTTCCGACGGGTGTCACCAAGCCGAGGCCGGTGACGACAACGCGATGGGTCAAGCTATTTCCCGATCTTCTCGTGGAGGTAGGACATGGCATCACCGACGGTGCGGAGCTTCTCCGCCTCCTCGTCCGGGATATCGATGTCGAACTCCTTCTCGAAGGCCATGACGAGCTCGACGGTGTCGAGGCTGTCCGCGCCGAGGTCCTCCATGAAGCTGGCGTCGCTGGTCAGCTTCTCGCGTTCGACGCCGAGCTCTTCGACGATGATATCCTTGACTTTCTCTTCCACGTTGCTCATGTCGCCCTCGATTGAAGATTGCGGTCCGTCTCAGATCACCATTCCACCGTCTACGACCAGCACCTGGCCGGTAATGTATCCCGCCAGATCGGAAGCCAGAAACAGCACGGTCCCTGCGACGTCCTCGGGCCGGCCCAGTCGCCCCAGCGCGATCTCCTCTAATAATGAGGCTCTCGCTGCGTCGGGCAAGGAGGCAGTCATGTCGGTCTCGATGAAACCGGGCGCGATGCAGTTGACCAGAATATTGCGGCTGGCGTACTCCTTGGCGACCGACTTGGTGAAGCCGATGAGGCCCGCCTTGCTGGCCGCATAGTTGGCTTGACCTTTGTTGCCGGTCAGCCCCACGATGCTGGTGATGTTGATGATGCGGCCGGCACGGCGTTTCATCATCCCCTTGATCGCGGCGCGGGTGGTGTGAAAGGCGCCCTTGAGGTTGGCATCGATCACCGCATCCCAATCCTGATCGGTCAATCGCAGCAGAATGTTATCGCGGGTGAGCCCCGCGTTGTTGACCAGAATGTCGATCGGGCCGAGCGCCGCCTCCGCCGCCGTGATGGCGGCATCGACCTGATCGGCGCGAGCAACATCGCACGCCACCCCAACCGCGCGCTCGCCCAGGGTACCCGCCACGGAGCGGGCCCGCTCGACGTCCCGGCCCACCACTGCCACCTTAGCGCCCGCGCCGTGAAGGGCCTGGGCGATAGCGAGACCGATGCCGCGAGTGCTGCCGGTGACGAAGGCGGTCTTGCCGGAGAGGTCGATCGTGGCCGCCATGCTACTCACCTCATTGGAGGAATCGCTCCACCTCGTCGGCCGTTCCGAGCGTGAGCGCTTTCGCATTGGGCACGATTCGCTTGAGCAGCCCGGACAGCACATTGCCTGGGCCGATCTCGATGAAAGTCGCGTCGGGAACCAGTTCCGCTGCGGCCTGCATGCAGGCCACCCAGCGCACCGGGGCGGTGAGCTGGTCCGCCAACAGACGCTTGGCATCGACCCCAGTCCGCACCGCCTCCCCGCTCGCGTTGGCTAGGACCGGAAAGGCAGGATCGGCAAAAGTGGCCTGGGACAGGGCTTCACGAAGTCCGTCCACCGCGGGTGCCATGAGAGGCGAGTGAAACGCGCCGCTCACCTTGAGAGGAATGACCCGCTTGGCGCCCCGAGCCTTGCAGCGCTCCCCGGCTCGGGCCACGCCCGCGGGATCTCCGGAGATGACGGTCTGATCGGGGGCATTCAGGTTTGCCGGAACCGCGATACCGTCGGGCCCGGAAGACTCGTCGCAGGCGGTCTGAACCTCCGATGTGGCCAAGCCCAACACGGCAGCCATTGCGCCCGGGCGCTCCCGCCCGGCGGCGAGCATGAGCTCTCCCCGGCGGCGCACCAGCCGGGCGGCGTCCACACCGCTCAGGGTCCTTGCCGCGACGTGGGCGCTGTACTCACCGAGGCTGTGCCCGGCACCCCCTCCCGGCGAGCCGAGACGATCGTCGATCACCGCGAGGACGGCGACCGAGTGAGCCAGGATCGCAGGCTGGGCGTTGTGGGTCAGGGTGAGCTCGTCCTCGGGGCCTTCCCACATGAGCCGGGAGAGCCTGGTGTCGAGCGCCTCATCGATGGCGGCAAAGGCGTCCCGGGCTGCCGTAAACCGTTCCGCCAGGTCCTTCCCCATCCCGACTCGTTGTGCGCCCTGGCCGGGACACATCAATACGGTCACCACCGGATAACGGCGCTGCCCCAAGTGAATCCGGCACCGAAAGCGACGAGCAGCAGGAGCGAGCCGGGCTTCACCCGGCCTTCCGTGATCGCCTGCTCTAGAGCCAGGGGAATCGAGGCTGAGGAGGTGTTGCCGTAGCGATCGACATTGACCATCACCTTGTCCATCGGCATCCCAGCGTGCTTGGCGGTAGCCTCGATGATCCGAACATTGGCCTGGTGGGGAATCATGAGATCCACTTCCTC
>DASXRM010000207.1:0-1604 GCA_036506575.1 Gemmatimonadales bacterium
GCCGCGAGCTGTCAGGGAATGATGTTCTGGTTGAGCCGAAAGGTGTTGTCCGGGTCGTATTTGCGTTTGAGCTGGGCGAGGCGGTCGTAGTTGTGACCGTATGCGGCTCGGACTCTGCTCCCGTCATCGTTGTCGAGATAGTTGACGTAGGCGCCATCAGTCATGTGGGGCCGAAGCGATTCGTAGGACTCCCGTGCCCACCTGATCGCGGCCTCGGTTTCGGCTGGGTCGCTCCACTGCGAGAGGATGATGCAGTCGTACCCGGCCTGGCGGTGCGGGAAGGCGGTTGCGGACGGATCGACGCGTACCGCTTCTCCATGGAAGTGTTCTATGACTAGGAAGCAGAGCGGGGTTGGGGCGTTCTGGTAGGCGTCGATCAGCTTCGTGGCCACCTGCTCGTTCAGTTCGGTGAAGAAGGCGGACTTCCAGTAGTTGAAGGAGCCTCTCTGGAAGGCATCGTCGAGGAGTGTGTTGACCACCGGGTAGGGGATCCGCTCGATCAGATCCATCGCTGGAGGTCCGAACTCCCGAACCGGCTTGACCTCGGCCTCGGCTTGCTGCTCGTCTTCTCCGGCATGGCAGACGGCTACGCCGCAGAGCTTCGTGCCCGAACCGTCCGGTGCGCTCCGCAAGGCGAGGAAGGCGCTCAGGTCGTCGGGGAGCGACTGCGTGTACTCACGGTAGAAGGCGAAGACCTCCGCTGTTGCTGCGAGCGGATGGACGGCGGCGCCGCCGAGCACGGTCCGCAAGGGGTGAGCCCGGTAACAGAACTCGGTCACAACACCGAAGTTCCCGCCGCCACCGCGAATCGCCCAGAAGAGATCCGGCTCGCTCTCCTGACTGGCTTGCACCACCTCACCTGAGGCGAGAACAACCTCGGCGGAGAGCAAATTGTCAATCGCCAGCCCGTGCTTCCCCAGCAGCCACCCGATCCCCCCGCCCAAGGTCAGGCCGGCGATGCCGGTCGTCGAGACCAGCCCGCCGGTGGTGGCGAGACCGTGCGCGTGCGCAACCTCGTTCAGCTCCCCCCACGTCACCCCGCCCCCGGCAGTGATCGTACGATTACCGGGATCAACCTCGATCTGCTTCAGCAATGACAGATCGATCATCACGCCGCCGTCCGTTACCGCCTTACCGGCCACGTTATGGCCACCACCACGAACCGAAATCTCCAAACCGGTCTCCCGGCCCAGCCGCACCGCCGCGACCACGTCCTCGGCCCCCGCACAGCGAACAATCAAGGCCGGATGCTTGTCCACCAAACCGTTATGAACTCGGCGAACCTCGTCGTAGCTCGCATCTCCCGGCACCACCACCGCACCAGCGAATCTCGCCCGCAGATCCTCTACCTCGAGCATCGCCCTCACACCCATGCACCCTCCTTCCCTGAAAGGAATTCAGCCCAAAGCCCGAGCCGTTCCCGCGATCATCGCTGACAGCCGACCAGCGGACAAGCACGCCAGCCTCAGGGGTCATTCGGGAACACTGGCCCAGGCGAGTCTGCTCAGGTCCGACGCACGTGCGCCAGGAAGCCGGCTACGACCAGGGCGGCACCTACCACAAGCCACGGCAGCGGATTCAGATGCTCGTCGCAGCCGGAGGCA
>DASXRM010000208.1:0-13271 GCA_036506575.1 Gemmatimonadales bacterium
TGAGGTCCCGCTCCCGCCAACAGCGATGCGATACCGAGCCCCAGGACCCGCTCGGCTCGTTGCGCGATGCCGACCTTACAGTCCAGGCCCAGGCCTTCGGCGCGAGCGCGGGCATACGAAACCAGGAGGGAGCCCAGGATCGCAACCATGCAGAGGATGATCGCCGGAGTGCGGTAGGCAACGTCGGTTGCAGTGAGGAGGAAAGCGCCGATACCGATAAAGGTGGCCCCGTCTCCCACCCGGTCCAGCGTGGAGTCGTAGAAGGCACCGAACCGGGTGACCATCGCCCCGCTCCGCGCCACCTGGCCGTCGAGGGTATCGGCCACCCCGCTGAGGAGCAGCAAGGCTCCGCCCAGACGAATGTGACCGGTGGCATAGGCAACGGCAGACACGAGCACCAGCCCAGTACCGACCGTGGTAATGGTGTTGGGCCGCACTCCGGACCGGATCAGCCGCTGTACCAGCGGATTGACCGCGGTATAAAACGGCTTCTCGAATGCCCCTAGCAGCTTCACGGTCGATTCGATCCTCGCAGAGAGACCCGGGGCGGGCCACCATCGGTGAACCCAGGAAATTGCCGCGAAAGAATAACTGCCAGCACCCTTTAGAGCAATTACACGGGCCACCGTCCGCGGGCCAACATGTAGTGGCGAGACTCACCGCTCAGGATAAATCAGGGCTGTTTTCCGCCGCTCCAGAAATCGCTCCAACGCCGGCCGCCAGCTCTGGACGATGGCCTCCGGCGAGGACCCGCTCTCAATCGCTTTACGTAGCTCCACTCCTCCAGCAAGGCGGTCGAAGTGTCCCGAAAACCAGGCAAAGTGGCTGGGATGGATGGTTCTAACGGCAGCTAGGAGGTGCACGGCGGTGGCGGGTGAGTCATAGGTGGCACGGTCGGTCACCTCGAGCCGGATACCCTGGGACAGGGTGTCGGCGAACTTGCCGTCGCCAGGCGCATAGGGTGTAAACTGGACCCCTCGAAAGCGCACGCCTGGAAGGTTGGCCGCACGGATCGCGGACAAGACTGCGACCGTATCCAGCCAGGGCGCCCCGATCTGCTCAAAAGGAGCATCGGTACCCCGGCCGACCGACAGGTTGGTTCCCTCGAACAGACAGAGCCCTGGATAGTGAAACAGGCTCTCGATCGAGCGAAGATTGGGGCTGGGCGGAACGAACGGAAGGCCAGTCTGGTCCAGCGACTGGGAGCGCCGCCAGCCGGCCGCAGGGACCACGGTGAGCGCGACATCCATTCTGAGCTCGGCTGCAGCCAGTCGAGCCAGCTCGCCTAGGGTCATGCCGTGACGCATGGGGACGGCTAGGAGACCCACCATGGAGGAGAACGCTGGATCGAGCACGTTGCCCTGAACCAGACCACCAATCGGATTGGGCCGGTCGAGCACCGCTACGGGTAGATGATGGCGCGCGGCGGCACGCAGGACCTCGACCGTGGTCGCCAGGTAGGTGTAGTAGCGGGCGCCCGCGTCCTGCAGATCGACAATCATCAGGTCGATGCCCCGCAACATTTCATCGGTGGGGGCAGAAGTCCGTCCATAAAGACTGTAGATTGGGAGCCCAGTGGCCGAATCTTTTGATGACGCAACCGCAGCGCCCGGATCGGCCGCCCCCCTGAATCCATGCTCGGGACTGAACAAGGCAACGAGCTGGACACCGGCAGCCCGCAGTCGAGCCACGTCGCTGACTCCATCCGCATCCACACCGGCCTGGTTGGTAACCAGGCCGACACGACGGTTGCGGACCAGTCGAAGGCTGTCGGTGAGCAGCACTCCGATGCCCGGTTGCACCCGAGCCTGAGCACTGCCGGTGGGCGTCGAGATGGTTTCCTCTTCCCGGCCCGCGGCGCAGCTCATACAACAACCCAGGAGCCCCAGCAGGGCGAAAGATCTGTGCAATCCAAGTACCTCGCGCTCGTAATCGCTTGCTTGTGGGCCTGCGGGCCAGCTAGCCGGGCCCCGGTTCCCCAACCGGTTCAATTCCCACCGCAGCCCGCGGCGGGGGAGGTTGATATAGACGCGCTCGTGGCTTCGCTGCCGCTGCGAGACAAGATCGCCCAGCTGGTCGTGCCGTGGATACCGGGCTCGTACGCAGCATTCGACGACGAGGCGTTCATGCGGATGCAGGGCTGGGTGGATTCCCTGCACATCGGCGGACTGATCGTATCGGTCGGCTCACCCTACGATGTCGCCGCGAAGCTCAACCGGCTACAGGAGCGTTCCCGCTTGCCGCTCCTCATCGGCTCGGACCTCGAGGGCGGCACGGCCATCCGGCTGAACGGCGGCACCCCCTTCCCACCCAATATGGGCGTGGGCGCCAGCGGGAGCGACTCGGACGCATATCAAATCGGCCGGGTGACGGCACTCGAGGGACGGGCAGTCGGTATTCATCTCGCCTTCGCGCCGGTGGCGGACGTGAACAACAATCCGGCCAACCCGATCATCAATACCAGGTCCTTCGGCGAAGACCCCCGGGCGGTCGGCCGGCTGGTGGCGGACGAAATCCGGGGACTGCAGGATCACGGTATGCTCGCGACAGCCAAGCATTTCCCAGGGCACGGCGACACCGGGACCGACTCCCACATCGCACTGCCGGTGATCACCTCCAACTGGGCGCGCCTCGACTCAGTGGAGCTGGTCCCCTTTCGGAGTGCCATCGCCGCGGGGGTCACGTCCATCATGTCGGCGCACATCGCGATGCCGGGGATCAACGGGGGCCAGCTGCAGCCTGGCACGGTTGCGCCCAACATACTCACCGGGATCCTGCGGGACTCGCTCGGATTCAAGGGCCTGGTGATCACGGATGCGCTCAACATGGCCGGCGTGGCCAACGAGTACGGCGCCGAGGCTGCGGTGCGCGCCTTTGTTGCAGGAGCGGATTTACTCCTCCAGCCCGCTGACCCCCGCGCGGCGATCGATGTCATGGCGGCGGCGGTCGCTCGTCGGGAGATTTCGCCGGAGCGCCTCAACCGCTCGGTAAGGCGGGTGCTCGAGCTGAAGCGGCGGCTCGGCCTCTTCGAGCGGCGAACCGTCTCGCTCGACAGTATTCCCGAGATAGTCGGACGCGCCGAATTTCAGGCCGAGGCCCGCGATATGGCGGCGCGCTCGATTGTGATGGTGAAGGATGTGGGCGGCACGGTCCACAGCCTTCGGCGGGGGCGCCCCCCCATGACCCTGGTCACCTATGGCGAAGAAGATTTTCGCTCGGTGGGGAACGCTCTCGCTGCCGAGCTTCGAGCCAGGGGTTTCGCCGTCACCGTCTTCAAGCTCTGGCCCGCCAGCGGGCCGGCGAGTTACGACTCGGCGGCGGTGGCGATCGAACGCAGTCCGGTGACCCTGTTCGTGACCGCCGACCGACCGGTGCCCTCACGGGGGACCATCGGACAAGTCCCCGACTCCATGAGGACGTTGATCGCCGCCACTGCGGCGGCACGGCCCACGATTCTGGTCTCCATGGGCACGCCGTATCTCATCGAGGAGCTTCCTGAGGTCGGCTCCTATCTCATCGGTTGGCGCTCAAACCCGGTGACCGAACAGGCTGTCGCCCGGGCGCTGGCGGGTGTCGCGCCGATCACCGGCCGGCTGCCGATTTCCATTCCGCCGAGCTACGCCCGCGGTTGGGGTGTGCAGCGGCGGATACCATGACCCGTGAGTGGGCGCCACTGGTTATCCTCGCCGCTACTGCCTGCGCCTCTCGAGCCCATCCCGGTCCGACAGCCCCCGTGCCGGCGCTGAACCCCGACTGGCACCCGGTCATGAGCTTGTTGGACTCCGCAGTTTCGGCGGGAGCCGCGCCGGGGGCCGTCCTGGCCGTCACTCACGACGGCCGGCATTTCGTGTACGGCACCGGCCAGATCGGGGCGGATGAGCCGGAAGCTCCCGGACCGTCGACCATCTACGATCTGGCATCGCTCACCAAAGTGGTCGGCCTCACCCCGGCCGCAATGCTTGCCGTATCTGAGGGAAAGCTGGACCTGGAGGCGCCGGTGCAACGGTATGTGCCCGCGTTCGCTGGCCCCGAGAAGGAGCGGGTGACCGTGCGTACGCTGCTGGCGCACGTGAGCGGGCTGCCGGCATGGCGGCCGTTATTCCGGGAGGTCGAGAACCGCGCCGAGGCCTTTGCCCTGGTGGATACCACACCCCTCGAATCCCTACCGGGCACACGCGACGTGTATTCCGACCTGGGGGCAATCGTGCTTACCCAGGCCATCGAATCGGTGTACCACGAGCGAATCGATTCTTTGTTGGAGCGCCGCGTGTTTCAGCCGCTCGGCATGACGTCCACCCGCTTCCTGCCCCCTTTAGAATGGCAGGAGCGAATCGCGCCGACCGAGCTGGATCCCGGGCGTGGGCGGGTACTCCGTGGCGAGGTGCACGATGAGAATGCGGCGGTGATGGGCGGAGTCTCGGGACATGCGGGCCTTTTCGGCTCGGCGGAGGATCTGTTGGTCTTCGCGGATTGGGTGCTGGAGCAGGCGGACAGGCGGACGGGCGGACAGGCGGACAGGCAGACAGACCGGCAGGCGGAGTATTCCCATCGGGCTCTGCAACCCGAGCAAGCTGGCCCGACCGCCCGCCCGTCCGTCCGTCCGTCCATCCTCCGCGAGTTCACCCGCCGCCAAGACCTCGTCCCCGGCTCCAGCCGAGCGCTGGGTTGGGACACACCTTCCCCCGGCAGCAGCGCGGGCACCCTGTTCTCGCCATCCAGTTTCGGCCACACCGGCTTCACCGGCACTTCCCTCTGGGTGGACTCGGAGCACCACCTGGCAATCGTTTTGCTGAGCAATCGCGTGAACCCGACCCGCGACAACCCCCGTTGGGCACCGCTCCGCGCCAAGATCGCGGATCTCGTGATGACCACCCTCTTCGAGGACGCCCGATGAGACTCACCGCCTCCGATTGGCTCATCATCGCGCTCTACTTCGTGATCTCCGCGGCCATCGGACTGGCCTACACTCGGAAAGCGAGCCGATCCCTCGCCGACTACTTCGTATCGGGGCGCTCGTTGCCCTGGTGGCTAGCCGGCACGTCTATGGTGGCCACCACCTTCGCGGCTGATACGCCCCTCGCCGTGGCCGGGCTGGTGGCGAAATACGGAGTCGCAGGCAACTGGCTCTGGTGGAATGGGGCGTTCTCCGGCGTGCTCACCGTGTTCTTCTTCTCCCGACTCTGGCGTCGAGCAGGCGTGCTCACGGACGTCGAATTCGCGGAGCTCCGCTACGGCGGGCGCCCCGCCGCGGCGTTGCGGGGGTTTCGCGCCCTGTACCTCGCGCTTCCGATCAACCTCATCATCATGGGGTGGGTGACTCGAGCCATGGTCACAATCTTGGGGATCACCCTCAACCTGAACCCCTGGCGGGCGGCCATCTTCCTCTTCGGCGTCACTGCGGTCTACAGTGTCTTCTCCGGTCTGTGGGGAGTGATCGTGACCGATATGTTCCAATTCGTGATCGCGATGGGAGGAACCATTCTCCTTGCGGTTCTGGCGGTGAACGCAACGGGTGGACTCGATATCGTGACCGCACGCGTCGCCGACCACTTTGGGTCGAAAGGCGCGGCGTTCGGAGTAATCCCTCCGACGGATCAGGCCTGGCTTCCACTATCAACGCTGCTCGTCTTCCTCGGGGTTCAGTGGTGGGCAGCCTGGTATCCTGGACAGGAGCCTGGAGGCGGCGGCTATGTGGTCCAACGGATTCTCTCCGCCAAGGACGAGCGGCATGGACTGCTCGCTACCCTCTGGTTCACCATCGCCCATTATGCGCTCCGGCCATGGCCGTGGATCCTGGTTGGCTTCGTGGCACTGCTTCGCTATCCGGGGCTGGCTAACCCGGAGGAGGGGTATGTGCGGGTGATGGTGGATATTCTGCCGTCGCCATACAAGGGACTGCTGCTAGCAGCTTTCGCCGCGGCTTACATGAGTACCATCAGCACTCATCTCAACTGGGGCGCCTCGTACCTCGTGAATGATGTATACCTCCGGTTCCTCAGGCCGGATGCGACGCCGCGGGCTCAAGTGATCGCCTCCAGGGTCGCCACCGGCTTCATGATGGTCAGCACTCTCATCGTCATGAGCTTTCTAACCAGCGTCGAGCAGGGTTGGAAGCTGCTCATTGGTTTGGGCGCCGGGACCGGTCTCGTGTTCATCCTCCGGTGGTATTGGTGGCGGGTGAACGCCTGGTCGGAGATCAGCGCCATGGTTGCCTCGTTCATAACTTCGATCATCCTGGCATCATCCGGATTGGATCTCGCCAACCCTGCCAGTGCCACCTATGCCAAGACGATGCTGATCACGGTTTTCGTGACCACCGTCGTGTGGCTTTCGGTTACGTTGCTCACGCCACCCGAAACCGTTGCAACCCTCGACCGCTTCTACCGGAAGGTTCGACCCGGGGGGCCTGGGTGGCGGGTGGTATCGCGGCGTCTCGGCTTCGGAAACGATCCTATACCCGGTGGGGCCTTATCCTGGGTGAACTGGGTCGCCGGCATCGCGGCGGTCTACTGCGCCGTGTTCGCCGTGGGTGCTTTCCTTACCGGAACTCCCCTGTCCGGGGTGGCCTACGCCGGCATCGCCCTAGCGGCTTTCGCGTTGATTCAGCGCAATTTGCGCCTCGATGAACGGTTCGCCGCCAGCGTTGACAGGACCCACGGCGTCGGCTTAGGTTTCTCTCAGTCGAAGTAACGTTCCCGGAGCGCCCTTGCTCCTTAACTGGTGATGACAGAAGGAGTTAGCATGAGCGGTGTCGAGCAGCAGTCTCCCGCCACCGGGTTTTCTCTCGTCCTCACCGGCCGGGCCGCAGAAGAGGTGCGGAAGTTCATTACCCAGGAGCAGGTACCGGCGGAGACCGCGGGTCTTCGAGTCAGCGTGCTTCCGGGTGGTTGCTCGGGGTTCAAATACAGCCTGAATATCGAGGAGCGGCCTCTGGAGGACGATATGGTCGCCGAGGTCAACGGCGTCCGGGTCTTCGTGGACGGCTTCAGCGCCCAGTATCTGACCGGGGTCACCATCGATTACGTGAGCTCGATGCAGGGCTCCGGCTTCACCTTCAGCAATCCCAACGCAACCGGTGGCTGCGGTTGCGGCAGCAGCTTTACTGCCTGAACGGCGGTAAGCGGTGAGCGGTGAGCGGGGCGACTGGGAGAAATCACTTCTCTCAGCCGCCCTTCTCAATTTTTCCCGCTTACTGCTCACCGCTCACCGCTGACGCTCTTGTCCCACCCCGACCTCGTTGTTGTAATCTTCTACTTTGTCTTTACCCTGGGCATCGGGCTCTGGGTGGCTCGCCGCCAGCGGAGCGCCACCGATTACTTTCTCGGCGCTCGGGACCTACCGGCTTGGGCGATCCTGCTCTCCATCGTCGCCACCGAGACTTCCGCGCTCACGGTAATTTCGGTCCCGGGCATCGGGGCTCGCGGTGACCTCACATTTCTCCAGCTCACCTTCGGATATCTGGTCGGCCGCCTCGGGGTGGCGGTCTGGCTCCTTCCGGGGTACTTCCGTGGCGAGCAGGAGACGGCTTACGCGAGGCTGGAATCGCGGTTCGGAGTCGGCACCCGCCGGCTGACGTCTACCGTTTTTCTGGTCACGCGATTCCTGGGTGACGCGGTCCGGGTTTTCGCAAGCGCGATCCCGCTGGCGCTGGTGGCCGGGTGGAGCATCCCGACCTCGATCGTGGTGATGGGAGGCGTCACCATGGTATACACCTGGTTCGGAGGGTTTAAGGCGGTGGTCTGGACTGACGTGCTGCAGCTCTCGGTGTATCTCGCGGGCGGGATTGGCGCCCTGCTTGTGGCTACCGGGTTAGCAGGTGGGCTCGAGACCACGTTTGAGCTAGCGCACCGGGTTGGCAAACTGAAGGTTATCGAGCCCAGCATCGATTTCACCAAAACCTACACGTTCCTTGGAGGGCTGGTCGGCGGGGCTCTCTTGTCGGCCGCTTCCCACGGCACCGATCATCTGATCGTGCAGCGCCTGCTTGCGACACGTTCATTACGAGACGCCCGGGTCGCCCTAATCGGCTCCGGGGTAATGGTGATCTTCCAATTCACGCTCTTCCTCCTCGTGGGCGTTGCGATCTGGTCCGCGGGCCTGGCGCCACAAGGGGTGCCTGGCGACCAGCTGTTTCCGTCTTTCGTGGTGCACCATCTCCCGACCGGGCTCGCGGGATTAGTTGTGGCCGGCATTCTCGCAGCCGCAATGGGGACCCACAGCTCGGCCATCAACTCACTCGCCTCCTCCGCCACGCACGACCTGTACGCCTCTTGGACGGGGCGCCAGGATCCGGTTCATCTTCTGCGGGTCGGCCGGATCCTCTCGGCCGTGTGGGCGACTGGGCTCATCGGGGGAGCGCTGTTTTTCCATTATGCCGCAAGCGGCAACGACACCCCGGTCGTGGTTCTCGCACTCTCCATCGCCTCCATCACCTATGGCCCCTTGCTCGGCACCTATTGTTTGGCCGGCTGGTGGCCCCGAGCCCGAGGTCGCGATGTGGTCGGCGCCGTGACGTTAACCGTACTGGTGATGCTGCTCGTCGTCTTCGCCAAGCAGCTGGCAGCGTATCCCGCCCTCGATTGGCTGGCTCCGGTAGGCAGGCTGGCCTGGCCGTGGTACGTTCCGCTCGGCACGTCGCTCGCTGTCGGCAGCGGTATTCTCCTCAGCTATCTTCCGCACGCGAGCGAAAAAAGCATCAGCCGCAGATGAACGCAGATACACGCAGATAAAACACGCTACCCACAGCACAGCCGCTTCGCGGGTACCCGAACACGGAAACCGACGGATCGCTCCTCTACCCGAGACACTCCTTCTCCAACGCGAGCCAGCGTTCTTGGTCAACAGCACACCTGTCAGGATCCGCGCAGGAAGACCAGAAAGGTACGGGTCTCACTCTCGAACATTGCTGGTGTGCCGTTGAACCAAATTCCCTGAACTCAGGACGGCGAACGGAGCCTCTCGAATCGAGGAGCGATCCGTCTGTTTCCGTGTTCATCCGTGGCTCAACAGTTATTGCTTTATCTGCGTCAATCTGCGTTTATCTGCGGCTAGCCATTGTCTTAAAGGATCGTGATGCCGAAAATTCTGATCGGCGCTGATGTCGGTGGAACCAAGACGGCTGTTGCCGTCTCGGAGGACGGGAAGATCATTGGTCGTGCCGACGGACCCGGCGCAGCCGTACGGCCGGGCCGAGCCCTGGCCTCCGCGAGCACGATCATCGAGGTCGTCCGGCGCGCGTTATCGGCCGCGGGGCGCTTGACTGGAGATGTGCTGGTCGTGGGCGCTGCCGGGGCCGGGCGCGAGCCCGAGCGCGACGAGTTGCGCACGGCGCTGCGCAACGAAAATGTGGTGTCGAGCGTCCGGGTGACGACCGATATCGAGATCGCGCTGGCCGCGGCATTCGGCGATGGGCCCGGTATCGTGGTGAGTGCGGGCACCGGCAGCGTAGCCGTCGGCAGGGACCAGAGTGGGAAGCGGCATCGAATCGGCGGCTACGGCTGGCAGATGGGAGACGAAGGGAGCGGCTATGCCATCGGGCGCGCCTCGCTTGGAGCGGTCAGCCGCGCCATGGATGGCCGCAGCCCCCAAACGGCGCTCAGTGATCGAATCCTCGAGGCGACGCGAAGTGCCGACTTCGATTCACTGATTCGGTGGGCGGCAGGAGCCTCACCGGCCGAGGTCGCGGCCTTGGCACCCCATGTACTGGCCGTGGCGGCAGAAGGCGATCCCCTCGCGCAGGGGATCGCTGACTACGCGGCGCGGGAGCTTTCCCAGCTTGCCATCTGCCTGGTCCCCAAGATGGATCTCACGCCGCCCGTGAGCGTGGCGATCACGGGCGGCCTACTGAGCCCGGACCAGCCGCTCCGCCGGGCACTCCTCGCCAAACTGCGTCAGGAGGCTGTCTTTAAACCCACCGATATCCCGGTGGACTCGGTCGCGGGAGCGCTCCTGCTTGCCGCATCGACTCCGGCGTAGTTTCAGCGCCCTCCACTCGCCGTCGTTCTGCCGATCCGGCTATGGCGGATCCCATAGAACAGATAAATCAGCAGTCCCAGCCCAAGCCAGATGCCGAACCGCATCCAGGTGAGCTTCGGCAGCTGGAGCATGAGGTAAAGGCAGGTGACGATCGAGATGATCGGAGTAAGAGGAACCAATGGCGCCCGAAAAGGCCGGGTCCGGTCGGGCTCGATTTTTCTCAGCACGATGACACCGGCCGACACCAGCACAAACGCGAACAAGGTGCCGATATTGGTGAGATCCACCACTTCGGCGATGTTGGCGAACGCCGCAAAGGTGGCGACAAAGGCTCCGGTAATAATCGTGCCGACGTACGGCGTCTTGAACCGAGGATGGATCCGTGCCAGAAAAGGGGGGAGCAACCCGTCGCGAGCCATCGACATGAAGATCCGGGGCTGTCCCAGCTGAAACACCAGGAGCACGCTGCTCATGGCAATCACCGCCCCGAGCGAGACGATCAGCCGCGAGATCGACAGCAGCCTGGGTGACCCGTCCGCCAGGGCAAGGGCGGTGATCATGGGCTCCGGTGTGCCGAGGCGGTTCCAGGGCGCCATCCCAGTCATCACCAGGGACAGGACGATATAAAGCACAGTGCAGACCACCAGACTCATGATGATGCCGAACGGCATGTCCCGCCCCGGGTCCTTGGCCTCCTCCGCGGCCGTCGAAGTGGCGTCGAACCCGATGTAGCTGAAGAAGATGATGGCAGCCCCGGCACTGATACCGGCCCAGCCGTTGGGGGCAAAGCCGCCCAGCCCAGGATCGCTCCAGTAGTGTGGCTTAATCAGGGTGAGACCGACGGCGCAAAAGAAAAGGATCACGCCGATCTTGAGCAGCACCATGGCATTGTTCGAATTGGCCGACTCCCGAATGCCGATCACCAGAATGACGGTGATGAGCCCCACGATGAGGAAGGCTGGCAGATTCGCGATGACAGGAAAACCGAACAGGTGCGGGGGGCTGGCGAGAGCCGAGGCGAGATAGCTGGTGGAGGGATCGGTAATCCCCGCCGCTAACGACTGGGCCGCCAGGTGCGCCGACCGGTAATCGGTGGCAAGCCAAGCGGGCAGCGAGATCCCGAAATGAGAGAGGAGCTCGCGAAAATAGCCGGCCCATCCTATAGCCACACCGATGTTGCCTACCGCGTACTCGATGATCAGATCCCAGCCGATAATCCAGGCGACCAGCTCGCCCAGCGAGGCATAGGCGTAGGTGTAGGCGGATCCCGAGATCGGGACCATAGCGGCAAACTCGGCGTAGCAGAGCGCGGCGAAGCCACAGGTCAAGGCGGTAAGAAGGAACGAGATGACGATCGCCGGGCCCGCACCAGGCCGAAGCGGGTCTCCCACGATCGCCGTCCCGGTCGTCGCGAAGATCCCGGCCCCGATCGTGGCGCCCACCCCCAAGGCCGTCAGGTGCCACTTGTTGAGGGAGCGTCGAAGACCACCCCGCTCCCGGATGTCGTTCTCGCAGTCCTGGATCGATTTACGGATGAAGAGCCGACTCATTCAGGCCTCGAGCGCATGGACCCGCCGGTTCCCCGCCCGCAGCCGGCCGACGCGAGGAGCTGTGAGTGAAGCAGGCAGCCGTTTAGGAGCTGCTCTTCCCGGGAAGAGTGAAGGAGATTCGAGTGGTGCCTGGAACCAGAGTTCCATCGGGAGCTCGGGCCGGTGTGAAACGAAAGGCGCGCATGACTTCGTCGAACTTCTTGGCGTAGTCCCGATCCTTGATTTCGGGCTCTACCGTGTAACGCTCGACTCTTCCGTCTACTCGAACCCAGAACGTCACGCTGAGCGACACGCCTCGGAGCTCTTTGGGGGGCGGGTCGAAGGGAAAGGCCATATCGCGTGGCTCGGGGGGCCGAACTTTCCCTCCGGTGCCCCCGGCACCGTCGCCGTTCCCCCCATCCCCGGTTCCGGTGCCTTGCCCCGGTCCCACAGCATCTCCGGCTCCCTGCCTACCGCCGGTGCCTGGTCCAGTCTGTCCGGTCGCGAGCTTCGGGTCGGCAGCTGACGGCGCAACAGTATCGACCGGCTGCGGAGCGACCGCTTTCGGTTGTTCCGGCTCGCGGGCCGGCAGTTCGAGGGGCTTAGAATGAGGAACCGGCGGAGACACCCTGGGTACGGGAGGTGCCTCGGGTTTCGGGATCGAAGGCAGCGTAATATACGCCACCCGGGAGCCTCCGCCACCGCCCGAAGAGCTGGCACTGCTTCGAAGCCCCCACTCTCCCCCCGGCGGGGTTCCACTCCAGAGCCGCTCTCCATGCGCTACCAAGAGTCCGAGCAGAAGTCCGTGAAGCGCCAAAGAGGCGGCCAGCCCGCCGTAGCGGCGCCGAGTGATGGGGAGCTTCAGGGTGAGCGGCACAGGTGAGCGCGTGGGTACCTCGTCGTAGCGGAAGGACGGGAAAAGCGGGAAGGGCTGGAGGATTCAGCGGAGAAACGACCTTCCCGTCCTTCCCGTCCCTCCCGACCTTCAACATAACCGGAGAGACGTGCTGCCCCAGGGTAAACGCACGCGCGGGGACCCGTTTGGGATCCCCGCGCGTCATCGACGCGGCACACTGCCTGCCATGAGCTTGTCGAAGGGCTGTGCGCCCCTACTGTTTGCGCTCGACCTCTCGGGGGGTGAAGCCGATGATTTGTACCCCCGCTCCCCGGGCCACGTCCATCGCCTCGATCACGTCCTGATAGATCCGGTTCGGTCCCGCCTTGATGAACAGCAGCTTAGCCGGACGCGCATCGTAAATCGCGTGGATCTGCGTATCCAGCTGATTCTTGGGGACCGGCTGGCCGTTGATGGCATACCCCCCATCGTCCGACAGCTCCAGGACGATCTGGCTGGGCGGTGCCTTGGTGGTGATCGGGGTGTCGGGCGGTGGCACCTGGACATCGAGCGCCATTCGCGAAAGTGGCTGCGTGATCATGAAGATGATCAGCAGCACCAGCAGCACGTCGATCATCGGGGTGACGTTGATGTCCGACTGCACCTGGCCGGATGTGGTTCCAGTGCCCATCGCCATGTTACTTCTTCTCCTTCTTCTCGTCGTCCCCGAACATAACGGTCTTGTTCGGCTCGGTGATGGCAGCCATCACCCGCACACCCGCACGCCGTGCCGTTTCGACGGCTTCCTGCACTTTGGCATACTTGAGCTGATTATCTGCTTTGAAGTAGAGGATCTTGTCCTCGGTCCGGGCGGCGTAGAGTGACCGCAGCTGGTCTTCCAGTGTCCCGCTTGGTAGCGGCCGCCCGTTAAG
>DASXRM010000209.1:0-13787 GCA_036506575.1 Gemmatimonadales bacterium
CTCCTAGCTCCCAACTCCCTCTCCCACAACCCCGCAATCTCACTCGCCAGCTTCTCGGGTGGCCTGCTCGCGTCGAGCGTAATGACATCGCCGCCGAGCTGGTGGCGAAACCAGGTCTGTTGTCGTTTCGCGTATTGGCGGGTCCCGATCGTGATCGCCTCCGCCACGGTGTCCCGCCCGCGACGGCCATGGAGGTACTCGACCGCCTCACGAATCCCGATGCCGTCGAGACCTGGTGTGTCCGCCCCATGCCCCTCCGCCAGGACTGCGGCCACTTCCTCGATCAACCCGCGACGCACCATCTCCTCCGCCCGGCGGGCGATCCGCTGGTGCAGCACCGGCCGGGGTACGGTGAGGACAATGTACCATGGGTCGAGGGATCCCTGGGCCCGTGCGGCCTGCTGCCAATAGGACAGCGGACGGCCACTGAGCAGCGCGACCTCGATCGCGCGAGCGGCTCGTTGCCGGCCGCCGCCCCGAAATCCGGGGTCCAGGCGAGCGGCCCAGCGGAGCAGCTCGATCGGTTCGAGCCGGGCGGTCCAGGCATCGAGCGACCTGCGTTTGGCGGAATCCAGCACCGGCTCGGTGAACAACCCCTCTGCAAGGGCCCGGACATAGAGCCCGGTTCCTCCGACGATCACCGGCAGTTTGCCGCGGCCACGAATATCGGCGAGCCATCCGACCGCATCGCGAGCGAAGTGCCCGGCGCTATAGCGGGCGCCCGGATCGATCAGATCGATACCGTGGTGGGGTGCTCGGGCCCGTTCTCGCCGGGTGGGCTTCGCGGTTCCGATATCGAGCCGGCGGTAGACCTGGCGAGAATCGGCCGAAATGATTTCGAGCGGCCAGTACGCGGTGAGCGCGAGAGCGACAGCGGTCTTCCCCACTGCTGTCGGTCCCAAAAGCACCGGTACCTTACCGCCGGCCAAACCGGCGCTCCAGCTCCTCCCGGGGCAGCTGCACGATCGTGGCCCGGCCGTGGACATCGTGGGGTGGCAGGTCGGTTGCAAAGAGGCGGAGGAGCAGCTCGCGCATCTCCCGCTCCTCCAGCCGCTCTCCGGCCTTCACCGCGGCGCGACAGGCATAGGTGGCAGCGAACCGCTGCAGTCGATTGGACCATCCGCCAAACCTGCCCCGTGCCAGATCGGCCACCATTTCTCGGAAACAGGCCCCCGCATCAAAGCGCGGGTGAGGGGCGGGAACGGCGTGCACCACAACCGTACGTCCCCCAAATCCTTCGACCTCGAAGCCGACTCTCCTGAGCTCGTCGCCATGGGCCTCGATCGCGTCAAGCTCTTCGTCGGTCAGATCCACCGTGAGCGGGAGCAGCAGGCGTTGGGCCGGCGCGCCGATGCCGCTCAGCTGCGCCAGCACGGTCTCGTAGAGCACCCGCTCGTGCGCCGAGTGCTGGTCCACGATGATGACCCCGTCAGGGCCCTGATACAGGATGTAGCTGTCGAAGACTTGGAGCAGTGAAGCCTCAAACCCGACCGGCGCGTCGCGCTGGTCCCCGGGGGGTTCGCTGCCGAGCTCCGCCGGGAAGAGTTGGCCCAGATCGATGAGTTGAGTAACCCCGTCCCCCGAGCCTCCCGATCGAGTCGACACCGGCAGGGTCCGCCAATCGCCGACGGGGACCGCCGCGACCAGAGCACCCAAGGCGGCACGCACCGCCTCTTCGACCACCCGCTCCACGCCGATTCGATCCCGGAACCGGACCTCCAACTTGGCGGGATGGACGTTCACGTCGACATCCTCGGCGGCGACTTCGATGCGGAGGTACAGCGACGGCCGGTCCCCGGGGTGGATGGCGGCGCGGTACCCGGCTTCGGCGGCGCGGATCAGAAATGGATCCTTGAAGGGGCGGCCGTTGACGAAGAGTTGCGTCCTCCGGCCGGTTGGTTGAGCGTCACCCGGGCGCTGAATGTAGCCATTGACTCGGAAGGCACCCGCGGCGTACTGGACCGGCACCAGTGTGCCCGCAAGATCACGTCCCCAGACCGCGGCAAGACGCTCCGCCGAGTCCTGATCAGCGGGAACCGCTAATCGGCAGCTCCGGTCCACGTGCAATTCGAACCCGGCTTCGGGATGGGCGAGTGCGAGGGTGGCGACCGCCTCGTGCGCCGCCCGGGTTTCACTCGCGGCCGAGCGGAGAAACTTGCGGCGTGCCGGCGTATTGAAGAAGAGACCTCGAACCACTACGGTGGTGCCGCGCTGGCGTGCCAATGGGGCGACACGTTCCAGTCGGCCGCCGACGACTGTGAGCTCGGAGCCCTCACCCTCGCCGTCATGGGTGCCGAGCGTGAGTCGTGACACCGACGCGATTGCGGGGAGCGCTTCGCCCCGGAACCCGAACGTAGCCACGCCCACGAGATCGGCAGCGGAGCGGACCTTACTGGTTGCATGGCGGTCAAGGGCCAGCACCGCGTCTTCCCGCCCCATTCCGCTACCGTCGTCGCTGACCTCGATCAGGACCTTGCCCCCGTTTTCCAGCTGCACCCGGACGTGGCGAGCCCCAGCGTCGAGTGCATTCTCGACCAGCTCCTTGACCACCGAGGCGGGGCGCTCCACCACCTCGCCGGCGGCGATCTGGTCGGCTACGGCGTCAGGCAGGATAGCGATGCGTCGGGACATCGGAGAAATCTACCCGCCGATTGCGGCGATCGCGTCCGAAGTCACCCATCCTTCCTTCGAGCCGGGCGCGCGGACGAGGACCCAACCCCGACGCCGGTGCAGAACCTGGACGGCGCCTCCGGCTTCCAGCGGTCCAATGGCGGCGGCGCGGCCATGAGGTGACAACCTCATGGTGGTCTGATCCAGCACCACGGCGACCGGCCTTCCATACCAGGCCCGAAGCCCGAAGCCGGCGAGTGCGGCCGCTCCCGAGAACACCAGCAGAATGGTCCATCGGTCTCTGAGACGGGGGCGCCACACCCACCCGATCCACCCGAGGACCCAGCCGAGGGCCCCGGTCAGAAGCAGCTCTTCGGAGGTAACCGGGGGAGACCACAGCCACCGGGCGGAGGTAGCATCCGGTTGGGGCGTGAGCCGGAGCGCCCGCACGATCGTGGGCTCTCGCGGCGCCAGACGGCGCGCCCGGATCCAGGCTGCCGTCGCTCGGCCTTTTGCGCCGAGCCGATAGTAGGCCGCACCCAGATCATACCAATGTGCTGCGACCGCGGGCTCGAGCTCCGTCCGCCGGCTGAAGCCCTCGGCTGCGGCGCGGAGCGCCCCGGTCTCGTAGAGTCCCTCAGGAGCGGGCGCCTGTGCGCTGAGCCGTCCAGTAAACAACCCGATGGTGATCATGATTGGTGCGGCCCATCCTCCCCAAGCTCGGAGCGAGCCTCCCAGGCGATGCACCAGTTCCTCCACTTCGGTCACCAGGGCGCTGTCCTCACCCGGGAGTCCCGGTGGACCATAGCGTCGCGCGAGGAGCCGTTCCCGGAGGCCAGCGAGACGCGCCGCCGTTTCGACGTCCGCACCCGCCGCCCGCACCGCAGCCGCCAGGCCGACCCGGGAACGGTGATCAGGATCAGGGACCAGCCCTCTTACGACTGCATCGAGCCTCTCCTCCGCGGCGCGCAGGCCGGTCTCTGCCGGAGGCGGGCGGCGCGGGCGCCGGTACAGACGCCGACCCCGAGACAAGACCATGACAGGCGGGAGCAGGAAGATCGCGGCCCAGAGCCAATCGGGGGCGCCCCGAGCGACCCGCCAGGCGAAAGCAGGAGAGGCAGCGGGCAGCAGCGGTGGGGGGAGGGCTAAGGACGCAGCGGACTCACCACCCGTGGCGATCGGAAGCGATGACGCCGCCACTTTAGCGGAGCGGTACGCCCGAGCCGCGAGGTCATAATACTCGTAGCTCACGGCCGGCAGCGGGAGCGGCCCCGCTGAGTCGGGTACGACCAGGTAGCGGAACGTCTTGACCCCGCCGACCCGGCCTTCGGCGCTACTCACCTGCTCCTCGACCCGGTCGACATAGGATCGGGCGGTTAAGGGCCACCTGATCTCCGGCGGTGGCCACAGCGCGGTGTTCCCCAGACCGGTCAGCGCCAGCTCAACAGCAACGCCCTCGCCGGCGCGCGCAGTAGCTGGAATGACCCGGCGCTCCAGCTTCAAGTCGGAGCCGACCGCGCCCGTGAAGTCGGCGGGCCGGCCCGCTGCCGGCAGCGGACGGACCAGGAGGGTCTCGGGCCGGCTGGTGAGTGCGAACCGCTCTTCCTGACTGAAGAACTGAAGGGCGAGAGGCGTGCTGTACTTGAGCATTGCTCCCGGAATGGGGATGGCGCCTGCCACCAGTGGAAAGACCACCTGGTGGGCCACGAAGAGATCGTAGACGCTGCCACCGATGTTGCGCGTCGCCGCTATGCCCGCGGGCGCCGCCTGGGGGTAGCTCCATACGCCATCGATAACAGGCGGCTGGAGGGTCGGAGGCCGGCGGAGCTGCAAGCGCAGGTCGCGGGGAAACCACGCTGCGGTGACCACATCCACCTGCTCGCCGATAGTGACGGTATCGTTCGACACCAGCAGAGCCACCGCTGCCTTTCCTCTGGGGGGCGGAGGGGCCCGCTCCAACAGCCCGCGGAGCCGTGGATTGAGCGCCGGTGCCGCCGCCGCGGCATTCGGCTCGACATCCACTACCAGTGCCGCGGCCTCAGCCGTCTCCCGTCCCTGAGCCGCACGCGCGGGCCCGATCTGCCAGCGGCCGGGCCGGAGAGCCCGCAGGCGAATCTCCAGTACGGTGGTGCGAGTCGGTCCCCCGGAAAATGAAACCTCGGTGCGCTCGCTTCGGGAGATGATCTCGAAACCGTTAAACGGAGCGATGGAGAGATCCATCGGCTCGGACGAGTGGCTTATCGCGCGAACCGTGTACAGCACCTCTTCGCCCACCGAGATGCGGTCCTGATCGACCGACACGTGGACCTCGGGACCCTGAAGCAGAGCCAGCAGGAGCAGAGCGCTTACCAATCCTTGACTCCTCCGGCTGAGTTCCCCCGCAGCCGACGCTGTTGCTCTTCGCGGGTCTGCCGTTCGCGCCGCTCCATCGAATTGAGGATCTGCTCGGCTTGACTCTGATTGAGTCCCCCGCTGGGCTGCTCCGCGCCCGACGGTGGCGGGGCTGGAGGCGGAGTCCCTCCACCGGAGGGCGGCTTTCCACCACCGCCCCCGCCGCCGCTCGGTGGCGGCGGTTGGTTGCGCTCGGCGAGCTCGAGATTCCACTTTGCGCGAGCCGATGCCGGCTGCAATCGGAGAGCCTCACGCAGCCGGTCGGACGCCTCGCCGAGCAGCTCCTGCTGCTTGCTGGTGTCGGCCTCGGCGGCCAGAAGGTCAGCCACCCCGAGGTTGTAGAGCGCCCGGTACCGCAGATCGGGATCGAGCGACCTGGCGGCCTGCTCGAGCGCGCCGCGCGCGACATCGAACCGCCGAGCCGCGAGTGCTGCTGTGCCGGCGTTATAGAAGGCGGTGTCCCGGGAGCTACCGGCCCGCGCCTCCTTAAGAAATTCCGCCGCCGCCCGCGCCGGATCTCCCGTCGCCATGGCTCGGCCGCCCGGGGTTGGGCGCTGCGCCTCCGCCGGACTCCACAGCAGCAGCCCCGCCAGTCCGACCAACGCAGGGCCGGGCCGGGCCAGCGTATAGGCCACCAAGAGCAGAGCCGCGGCGAGAATCGGGATCCAGGCCCGAGGAACCAGGTCTGCGGTGCGAGTCTCGGCGGTGGGGCTTCGCTTCATGGCAGCCACTAAATCCCGAACCGCCCCCGCCTGATCGGGCAGCTCGTTGGGGACCAGCGTCCCTTCGGCGGCGTCGACCACCGCGCGCAGCACATCATCCCGCCTCTGGGTCCGCACGACATTGCCGTCCTCGTCCTGTTTGTATTCCAGCAGGGTGCCGGCCGAATCGCGGATAGGAATTCGAGTCGGCAACGCGCGCCCTTCGGCAACCACAATGAGGCGCACCCCCGCATCCTTGAGCGCCTCGGCCCGCGCCACCGCTTCCGGCAAGGTGTCGTGGGCCTCACCGTCGGTGAAGAGGACCAGCACCCGGTCCGCCGCATCGGTGGCCGCGCCGAGAAGCTCCCGGCCCTGCGCCAGGACCGCGCTCAGGCTGGTGCCGCCTTCACTGGCGAGATCGGGATCGAGCGCGTCCAGGTACATCCGCACCGCGCCGCCATCGACCGTGAGGGGGGCCAGGATGTAGCTCCTCCCGGCGAATGCGATGAGTCCCAGCCGGTCTCCCTCCAGATCCTGGATCAGGCGACGAGCCTCACGCCCCGCTCGCTGGAGACGACTGGGCGCGACATCCTCGGCGAGCATCGAGCGGCTGATGTCGATTGCGAACACCAGGCTCAGTGCCCGGGTCTCGGTCTTTACCTCGGTGCGTCCGGCGCGTGGTCCTGCAAGACCGATCGCGACAAACAAGGCGCTGACTCCCAAGACGAACGGCGCCCAGCCTCCCCGGCTGCGAGCGAGACGCCCGAGCGAGGCCGACCAGCGTCTGGCCAGTCGAATCCGCTGACGCCGCCCCAGCCAGGCGCCGAACCCGAACGCGAGCGCCACGACCGGAGCGAGAAAAAGGAGCAGCGGCACGTCGAAGGTCATGGCACCCGCACCACCAGACTACCGGCAAGCAGGAGCTCGAGGCCGAGCGCGCCGAGACCCAACAGGATCAGTGGCCGGGTGGTCTCATCGTAACGAGTGTAGCGGGTCACTTGAATCGGCGTCTTTTCCAGTGCGTCTATCTGCCGGAAGATGCGGCTCAAGGCCTCACTGTCCTTGGCCCGGAAATAACGCCCCCCGGTCTTGTGGGCTATCTCCTGCAGCAGGGGCTCATCGATGCGCACGGGAAGCAACTCGTAGCGGAAGCCCCCCAATCCCCGGCCGGTGGGGATGGGGGCCTCCCCGATGGTTCCTACACCGATAGTGTAGACCTTAATTCCGAACGCAGCGGCCGTGGCAGCCGCGGTGCGTGGGTCTATGAGTCCCTTGTTGTTCTCCCCGTCGGTCAGCAGGAGTATGACTTTGGACTTGTCGGGGGCGCGGCGTAACCGATTCACTGCGGTGGCGAGCCCGCTCCCGATCGCGGTGCCATCCTCCAGACTACCGATCTTGAGATCCATGACCGCCTGCTCGATCACGGGGTAATCGAGGGTCACCGGCACCTGAGTCAACGCCTCACCCGCAAAGGCGACCAGTCCGATCCGGTCGGCGGTGCGGCCCCGGATGAAGCCTACTGCCTGCCGCTTGGCCACCTCGAGCCGGTTGGAGGGCGCGAAGTCCTCGGCCAGCATGCTGCTCGAGATATCGATTGCGATGACGATCGCGATGCCCTCTTGCTTGATTTCTACCTTATCACCGCCGATGCGGGGGCCTGCCGCGGCAAGAGCCAGCGCACCCAACGCGAGTGCCCGCAGTATCTCTGGAAGCGCCACCCACCAGCGGCGGCGGCTGGCGATGGACGGAAGGGTTACGTCGCTGTAGCGGGCGCCGGGAACCTCGCGGCGGCGGCGGATCCACCACCAGATGGGTAGCGCCAAGAGCAAGAGAAGCAGCCAAGGTCGGGCGAGGCTCACGCGGCCTCTCGCAGCAGCCGGTCGCGCATTTCGAGCGTCGAGTGCGCAAGTCCCAGCGTCTCGGGTGAGCCGGTCTGTCCGAAGCGGACGTCATCCAGAGCTCGCAACAGATTCTCCAGCTGCTTCAGCGGCCAATCCGGACGGACCGCGGCAAGCTCCGCCAGAAGTCGTTCAGTGTCGAGACCGGGGTGTGCCGTGGCAACCCGCTGGGCTACCGCGGCGCGGAGGCGGACGGCTGCCACGTTGGCGACTGCACGGTACTCACCGGCGTCAGCCCAGCGCGCCAACGGGGGATCGGGGAGAGCCTGAGTCGGAGAGGCAGTCCGCACCGGTTTGCCGCGGCGGCGCCACCAGAGGTGAAGCGGAAGCAAGAGTGTCAATGCCACAAGCCAAAGAATCGCCAGAGGTGTCGGACTCACCTCGCGGCGCAGTACCAGGCCGGCACGGGGCTGCGGCGGCAAGAGCGAATCGGGGGGCACAGCCGGCAGCACACTCCTGACGTCAAGCCTCACCCGCTTGCCGGCCAACGAGTCCACCGTGCCTCCAGGGCCGAGCAGCAGTGGACCGGGCAAATCGATCAGCTGCTGCCCCGGTCTCCAGACCACGACCGGATAGGCGATCTCGGCCGAGTCTCCAATCACGATGACCCGAGGGCGGCCAAGCAGCTCGATCGGATCGGCCGGATCCCAGTCCGCAGCGCGGGCGACGTATCCGGGGGGCAGCGCGACCGTCCGGCTGAGCCAGATGGTGTCGCCGACCGTAGGCCCGCCGGATTGCGCCAGGAGCGCGACCAACGCAAAGATGCCCGTCATGCCCGATGGATCCGGCGGGCCCGGAGGGCAAATGCACGTCGCAGGGGAATGGCGTAATCCGTGTTGGTCTCCAAACGCACCTGGTCGGCGCCAGCTGCCGCGAGCGCCCGGGCTCGGTCCTCCCGCCGCCGTTCAGCCAGGTGCGCCACCCGCACCCGGACATCCCGGCTTCCGGTATCCACCAGCACCCGCCGCCCGGATTCTGCGTCCACGATCTCGATCCATCCCGATTCCGGCAGATCGTGCTCCCGGGGGTCGTCTACCGTGATCGCCACCACCTCGTGGCGCGCGCCCAGCCGCCTCAACGGCTTTTCCCATCCCTCGGCAATGAAGTCGGAGAGCACGACGACGATGCTGCGATGGCGGAGCAGCCGGCTCGCATAGGACAGGCTCGCACCCAGGTTGGTCCGCCGGCCCGCAGGCTCGAAGGCGACCAGATCGCGGATCACCCGCAGCGCATGCCGCCGCCCCTTTCGGGGAGGGATCACCCGTTCAACCGCATCAGAGAAGAGCAGCGCGCCGACCCGGTCGTTGTGATAGGCGGCGGCGAGCGCCAGCACGGCGGCAACCTCGACAGCGAGCCCGGCCTTGGTCAGCGGTTCCCCGAATCGGGTGGAACCGGACTGATCCACCACCAGCATCAGGGTGAGCTCGCGCTCCTCGGTGAACGTTTTGACAAAGGGGCTGGCGAGCCGGGCCGAGACGTTCCAATCGATGGAGCGGAAATCATCGCCGTGCTCGTAGGCGCGAACTTCGGCGAATTCCATTCCCTGCCCTCGGAAGACCGACCGGTACTCACCCGCAAACAGCGACCCGACCAGACCCCGGGTGCGGAGCTCGATGGCTTTGACTTGCTTGAGGATTTCGGGAGAGATGGACATGATTAAGAGCGTGAACGGTGAAAGTGAACGGTAAACGGGGTGAGTGGCGGCAGGGCCCGTTAACCGTTCACCGTTTACTGTTTACGCCTTTCATGGAACTCGTACCGCCCCCAGCACCCTACTCACCACCTCGTCCGTCGTCACATCCTCAGCCTCCGCCTCGAAGGTCAGCACGATGCGATGCCGCAGGACGTCGGGCGCCAGGGCCCGCACATCTTCCGGCACCACGTAGTCCCGCTCGCGGAGGACCGCGTGAGCTCGCGCTGCCTGAGCGAGGGCAATCGAGGCCCGAGGCGATCCGCCGAACGCCACCAATGGTTTGAGATCGTTCAGTCCGACGAGGCCGGGGTCGCGCGTGGCCCGCACCAGGTCGACGATATAGTCCACCACCTTCTGGTCCATGTAGAGCCCGGCAATGGCACTACGTGCGGAAAGAATGGCGTCCGGGTCGAGCAGGCGCTCCACGGTGATCTCCCTCCCACTGCTCATCCGCAGGAGCACTTCCTTCTCCTCGTCCCGACTGGGATATCCCACCCGCACCTTGAGCATGAAACGGTCCAGTTGGGCCTCGGGAAGCGGATACGTGCCTTCGCTCTCGATTGGATTTTGGGTCGCGAGCACGAGAAAGGGCTCTTCCAGCGGATATGTCGCGCCGCCGATCGTCACCTGGTGCTCCTGCATCGCCTCCAGCAGAGCCGCCTGCACCTTGGCGGGGGCGCGGTTGATCTCATCAGCTAGAATGATTTGAGCGAAGAGCGGCCCCTTTTTGACGTGGAACTCCTGACTCTTCTGGCTAAATACCATCGTGCCGATGACGTCGGCCGGCAGGAGATCGGGGGTGAACTGAATGCGGGAGAATGAGGCCCGGATAATCTCGGCGAGCGTTCGCACCGCCAGGGTCTTGGCCAGCCCCGGCACACCCTCGAGCAGGATATGGCCCCCGGTCAATAACCCCACCAACAGACGCTCCACCATCGCGTCCTGACCCACGATGCGGCGGGACACTTCTTTGAGAATCCGCGGGACCGGCAGCAGCTCCGCGGGTTTCTTGGACAACTTCGGGGCGCTCATTCCAGCGTTGCTCCTCGGGGTGGCTTTCCCGACGCCCTGCGCCGGGACTCGGTTTCACCGCCTTCGGGATCCAGGTGAATGGCCTGGTACAGGGAGGTCTCCTCTTTTGGCGTGAGCGGACGGTAGCGGCCCGGCGGCAGGTCGCCCAAGCGAACCGGTCCGTAGGAGAGACGAGCGAGGCGGTCGATCCTCAGGCCCATTGCCTCACACCAGCGGCGCACGATGCGATTCCGACCCTCGTCCAGGGTGACATCGACGATGCTTCGTCCGTCGATGCCCGCACGCACCTTGACCTCACGCGGCAGGACCGGCCGGCCGTCGATCACCACGCGTTGCTGTACCGCCTTGGCGATCTCCGCCGTCGGTCGTCCATGAACCAGCGCGGTGTAGCGGCGGGGAATCCGGTAGCGCGGGTGAGTGAGGCGGTGCACCGCCTCGCCGTCGGTGGTGAGCAGCAAGAGCCCAGTGGTCATCACGTCCAGCCGGCCGACATAGGTGAGCGCAGCCGAGTCGGGGATGAAGTCGAGCACTGCGCGCCGCCCCTCTTCATCCCGCGCCGTGGTGACGACACCGAGAGGTTTGTGAAAGGCGAGCCAGCGCCGCTCCCGAACCTTTACCGCTCGATTACCGACGGTGATTCTCTGCCGCTCGGGATCGACCTTCATTCCGAGCGTCGCGGTCTTTCCGTCGACCCGTACCCGGCCGCCTTCGATCAACTTCTCTGCGGCGCGACGGGAGGCGACCCCGGCTCGGGCCAGGGCCCGTTGGAGTCGCATCTGGCTCACGATTCCGCCTCGACATACGCCGCGGCATCGTCGGCGCCTTCCGGGACCGCGCGGTGAGGCCGGAGCGCGATAGTCAGCTCCTCTGCCTTCGGAAGGTCGGCGAGATCGCGCATGCCGAGGAGCTCGAGGAAGAGGGGCGTCGTTCCGTAGAGCAGCGGGCGGCCCAGCGCCTCACTGCGGCCGACTACCTCGATGAGACCGCGCTCCTGAAGCGAGCGGAGCACGCCTCCGGCCGAGACTCCTCGGATCTCCTCGATCTCCACCCGTCCCACCGGCTGACGGTAAGCAATGACCGCGAGCGTCTCCAGCGTCGCGGCGGTGAGCTTGGGGGTTCGAACCGAGAACTGAGCTCGCTCGAGCGCAGCGGCATGCACCGGCCGGGTCAGGATCTGATAGCCGCCCGCCAGCTCCACCAGCTCGACTCCGTGCTGATTGAAATCGTAGTGTTCCCGGAGCTGATCGAGGGCCACCCGCACATCGGCGGCAGTAGCGTCGGCGTCGAGTGTAGCCAGCTCCTCGGCGGTGAGCGGACGGCAAGCGGAAAAGAGCGCGGCCTCAAGCAGCTGGGCGAGCGGCGTCACGGGCGATCACCATGGGAGAAAAGGGAGTCGGTTGTACCAACCGCAGCGTGCCGCGCTTGGCCAATTCTAGGAGCGCCAAGAGCGTGGAGAGCACATCCACGATCGTGGGGTGGGAGCCCAGCGCGTCGAGCCAGCGAATCTCGGCCTGATCGGCCAGGAGATCCTCGATACGCCGGGTGGCGGTCTCGACGTCCAGCGGCCGGGGCACAACCCGATGCAACACCGGGAATGGAATGTTGGCCAGGACTCGTTCCACCGCGGCGAACACATCGAGTAGATCGAGCCTGAGAGGGGGCGGCGGCAGCACCGGCGGCGGCGGAAGGTAGCCCCGCGCGAACTGCTCGGCCCGCCGGTCGGCGGCCCGCCCCATCCAGACAGCGACCTCCCGGATCTGCTGATACTCCAACAGCCGGCGGACCAGTTCGGCGCGGGGATCTTCCCAACCATCCTCCTCGGGCCTGCGAGGGAGCAGCATCTGCGCTTTCAGGCGAACCAGGCGGCTCGCCATGTCGAGATAGTCGGCGGCCTGGTTGAGCCCCAACTCGTGGATGGCCTGAAGAAACTGATCCGCGATGCGGGCGATGGAGATATCCGCAATCTCGATCTGCTCCTCCCGAAGCAGGTGCAGGAGCAGATCGAGCGGGCCCGAGAAGGCCTCGAGCTCCACGATGAAGCCCGGGCCCGCGCCCAGCGCGGTGGTCGGGGCCTCCGGAGCGGTCACGACTGAAAGATGTTCCATCCGTCACCTACGCTGAACGGGAGGATGATGTGCAGCAGGAAACCCATCCCTTTGAAGGCGGGCGTGAGCAGGAGGGCTATGACCGGACGAAACAGGAACATCAGCGCGAAGATCGGGAGATAGCCGAAGCGCTGGAGCCCGCGATACCAGCTGCCGGCCCGCGGGGGGAGCACGTGGTACAGCAGATGGGATCCGTCCAGCGGTGGTATAGGAATCAGGTTGAAGAAGCACAGCACCAGATTGAGCCAGATTCCGTACACCATCATTCGCTGCGCCGTATCGAATACTGCGGTCATTCCCGAGAGCGATGGCGCCATGAGCCCCAGCACCACGAACACCACCGCCCAGACTAACACCAGGATGAGGTTGGTCGTTACGCCCGCCGCCGAAACCAGAATATCACCCTTGCGATAGTTCTTGAACTTGCGCGAGTTCACCGGCACCGGCTTGGCTCCTCCGAACGTGAAGCTCCCCCCCGAACCGAACCAAAGTAAGGCCGGCAGTAGAATGCTCATCAAGGGATCGATGTGAGGCAGGGGGTTGAGGGTTACCCGGCCGAGCATGTATGCCGTGTCGTCTCCCTGCCGCAGTGCGGTTGCCGCGTGGGCATACTCATGAGCGACCATGGCAAAGACCAGCATGGGAAGGGCGAGCACGAAATCGCCGAGCTGTCGATCCAGGTGACCGTCCTCTGCGCGGGCCGCCGAAGGTTAAACCGGCTCTGAGGTCAAGTCAAAACGGCCTCCCGCTTGACCTTGCACCCTCAGCGGCCTATGTTTTCGCCCTCAGCTTCCGGACCCGGTCCGGATCTTTTCATACTATTGATGAGGTTGCCGTGCCTCGAATCAGGTCCGCCGCCAAGCGCATGCGCCAAGCCCGTGCCCGGGCTACCTTGAACCGCACCCACCGGAGTCAGCTGCGCACCGCGCTCAAGAAGGTTCGCTCGGCTACGGGTGAGGAGGCCCAGAAGGCGTATGCGGAGGCGGTAAAGCTGCTCGATCGCGCCGGCCGCAAGAGCATCATCCATAAGAATGCGGCGGCCCGGCAGAAGAGTCGGCTGGCCAAGCTGGTAGGAGTGAAGAAGTGAGAGGTGAGAGGTGAGAGGTGAGAATAAGAGGTGAGAATAAGAGGTGAGAGGTGAGAAGTAAGAGGTGAGCGGCCTGTGAAGAAAGGGGCGCCCTCATTTCCGGCAGGCGCCCCTCCCTAGTTTCCAGCACCAGTCTGAGAAATCGCTTTGACTCACCTCTCTAACCCCCCGGCTGGCAGGGGCTTCCCTCTCCCATCTCACCTCTTACTTCTCACCTCTCACTTCTCACCTGTCACCTTCATACCCCCGCCAGCTCCGCCCCACACCGCT
>DASXRM010000210.1:0-6169 GCA_036506575.1 Gemmatimonadales bacterium
ATGGGCAGCCCGTTAGAAACTGCCTCGATTCCGGTATAAGTGCCGCCGCCCAGCGAATACGCCCGGATGAACAGGAGCAGCAAGCCACCGACCCCGACTGTCGCGACCCCATGATCAAACCCTTCTCGCTCCGTGCGAGCCGTCGCCGGCAGTTCCGCAAGGTGACCCACAATTCCCCAGCCGATCAGAACCACGTGAGTGAGCAGGAAGAGGAGAAAGATTGGAAGGAGCGTGATCACCGATTCGCGCACGCCTCGGATGTTGAGGGTCGTGAGGAGCAGGATAAACCCGAATTCGACGGTGAGCTTGGCCCCGTACCAGGCCGGTGGTAGAAAGCTGAAGAGCGCGTCTCCCGCCGCCGCGATCGAGATCGTGATCGTGAGGACATAGTCCACCAGCAGCGCCGAGCCCGAGACTAAACCGGCACTCGGCCCCAGCAGGCTGCTGGCGACGACGTACCCCCCGCCGCCGGTGGGGAACTCCTCGATGATCCGCCGGTAGGCGGCCGAGATCAGCAACACGGTGGTTGCCATCAAAAGCGCCAATCCGATGGCAAGGTACCTGTGCGATCCCAGCGCCTTGAACGCTTCCTCGGGGCCGTAAGCGGACGAGGACAGGCCGTCGGCCCCCAATCCGACCCAGGCGAGGAATGGAATCAAAGACAGTCGGTGAAAGAGGCGGCTGTCACGGAGGTCGCGCGGCCGGCCCACGAGCAAGCGTCGTAGACGTCGAGTGAGCGTCTCAGTTGAGGGCGGAGAACCGGCCAGGGCTCCTCCTACGAGTTGGGTGGTCCGGGTGGTGCTTGGCTTCCTTCGCGCCTGCCCCGGGAATACTGCCTTGCACGGTGGGATCTGTCAGCGGTGGCTGGGAAACTTTGATAGAATCTTGATGTAGTCTCCTTCTAACTTTGATCGAGGATGGACCCGAGGCGAGGCGAGTTCGGTGAAACCGTTCCGATGGATTCGGCGCTTAGGAGCAAACGAGTACGTCACCGCGGTGGGCATTATCGCCGTGACGACTTCGGTTGGGCTGGTCCTGCGGGCGCACCTGAAGATCACCGACATCGCGATGCTGTTCCTGCTCGCGGTCGTTATCGTAGGCTACCGGAGCCGCCGCGGACCGTCGCTGGTTGCCTCCCTGCTGAGCATCGCCGCCTTCGATTTTGGCTTCGTTCCGCCGTACTACACCTTCGATGTTCACGATAAAGCCTACTTTCTCACCTTTGGAGTCATGTTTGCGGTAGCTCTCGTCATGGCCCAGCTCACGGCACGGATCCGCGAGCAGATCGAAGATGCTCGGGAGCGCGAACATCGTACAGCCGCGCTGCTCGCCCTGACCCGCGAGCTGGCAGGGGCTGAGGGTCTGGACGCTCAAGTATCGATCGCAGTGCGTCACATCGGCCTGACGGGCGGAGGCAAAGCCTCGGTGCTTCTGGATCACCTTCGTGGCGACGGTCAAGCTTCACGTTGGCCGGAGGACGGTCTATTCGACAGCGTGGCTGTGCGGGTAGCGGCGACATGGGCGTGCGACCACGGGGAGAGTGCCGGCTGGGGCACCAACCATTGTGCCGAAGCTGAAGCCCTTCTCGTTCCGCTGCAGAGCTCCGGTCGCAGCATCGGGGTCGTCTCTCTTGAGCCAGAATCGCCGGATCGGGTTCTTTCGTTGACGGAGCGCCGCACGGTAGAAGCGCTCGTCGCTCAAGCGGCCGCGACGTTCGAGCGCACCATCCTGGCCCAAGGTCGGGAGCAGGCGCGTCTCGAGGTCGAATCCGAGCGTCTGCGCACCGCCCTTTTGAGCTCGTTGTCTCATGACCTCCGAACACCCCTGAGCAGCATCGAGGGCGCCGCCAGCAGCCTGCTTCAAGACTCCGGCGCGCTATCCGATGAGGTGCAGCAAGAGATGGCGGAAGCCATCTTGCAGGAATCCCGACGAATGACGCGACTGGTCAATAATTTGCTGGACATGGTTCGGGTGGAGACCGGCGATCTAGCCGTACAAAAGGAATGGCAGCCGCTGGAAGAGGCGCTAGGTGTTGCGCTGTTACGCCTCGAGGAGCGCCTGGCCACGCACCGAGTGGAGACTCGGCTCCCGCGCGATCTTCCGATGGTCCCGATCGACGAGCTCCTGATCGAGCAGGTTTTCATTAACCTGCTGGAGAACGCGGCAAAGTACACGCCTAAGGGCACGACCATCCGTGTGTCGGCTTGGCAGGGTGGCGATGCCGTCGTCGTCGAGGTCGCCGACGCCGGACCCGGCATACCGACGGGTGACGAGGAGGCGATCTTCCGCAAATTCCACCGAACCTCCCACGTCGATCAGGCTGGTCCGGCTGGCGGGTCCGGGCTGGGGCTGACGATCTGCCGGGGTATCGTGGCGGCGCACGGCGGGCGCATATGGCTGGAGCGGCACGAGGGAGCGGGCGCCGCGTTCAGGTTTACTCTGCCCCTTCAAGGTCCTCCGCTCGGAGCCCCTCCGGCCGACGCGGCCGCGTAAGCCATGGCTCCTCCGCCTCTAGTGCTGCTCATCGAGGATGAGCCTCAGATGCGCCGCTTCCTCTGCGCAACACTCCGGGCGCACGACTATCAGGTGGTCGAGTCAGCCTCGGCGCGTGAGGGGCTGGCCCAAGTTGCCGGACGGAATCCGGAAGTGATCCTCCTCGATCTGGGGCTGCCCGACCGCGACGGACTCGAAGTCGCCCGCGAGATCCGCCGCTCCTCACGTACACCCATTATCGTCCTCTCGGCCCGGGGCCAGGAGCATGATAAGGTTTCCGCACTCGACCTTGGGGCTGACGACTACTTGACCAAGCCATTCGGAGTGTCGGAGCTACTCGCACGAGTTCGGGTCGCGCTCCGCCACTCCGCTCTGCCGCCTGGTGCCTCACCCGAGCCAGTGTTCAAAGCGGGTGCATTGAGGGTGGACTTAGTTCGCCGGCAGGTATTTCGAGGGGACGAGGAAGCACACCTCACACCGACGGAGTACAAGCTTCTCGCCGCGCTCATACGGCATGCCGGCAGGGTTGTGACACACCGCCAACTGCTGCAGGAGGTTTGGGGCCCCAACTACGCCGACCAGAGCCACTACTTGCGAGTCTATATGGCGCAGCTCCGTCACAAATTGGAAGAGGACCCGACGCGGCCTCGCCTGCTGATCACCGAGCCCGGTGTCGGCTATCGCTTTCGAGATGGCGAGGTCTAATCCAGCCGGCTCACGATGAACTTCGACCCCAGAGCATGTAAGCGCCGAGCCCGAGAAGGAGTACGGCGATCACTCGGCGGAACACCTCCTGACCGAGCCGGCTGAGGATCTGCCTCCCCAAGAGGGTACCGACCACCACAGCGCCCGTCGAGATGAGAACCTGGATCCAGATGCGGGCGATTTCCCCGCCTTGGCTGATGAGGTAAACCGGCAGCCGGGCTGCGTCAACGAACAACGCGATCGCTGTCCCGGTAGCAACGAACGCCTCCTTGGGGACGTCATAGCCGAGCATCGCTGCGGTGCGGATCCCGCCCTGGTTTCCCACCAGTCCGCCCAAGGCTCCGGAAAGCGCGCCGGCGACCCACGCGGCGGAGCGACCCCAACGCACCCTTTGCATCCACCCGGTCAACTCGGTGATCCCCGCAAGTATCAGCAGTACTCCGAAGACCAGCTCGAGTGTCCGGCTCGCAGCCCAGGTTTGAAGCAGCGCACCAGCCAGTCCACCGAGCGCGCTGGTGATACCGAAACTCCGGACGACTCGCCAGTCCACGTGGCGACGCAGAAGCCAAAAGCGCTGGGCCGTCCCGACAGCGTGCGGAATAGCCACCGCCGCCACGGCGAGCTTGGTACCGACCCGGAGCGCCAGAGCAGGCGTCAATAGGCTTCCAATACCGAACCCACTGATCGCCGCCACGCTGCCGGCGAGGATGCTCACCCCGGCAAGGAGCAGGTCCAGCAATGCTCAGACTCCATTACTTTGAAAGTCCCCTGAACATTCATTTTTGAAAGTCCCATGAATATCGATCCGCTGCTCGCCATCGCCTCGTTCGGCATCGGCATCGTCGTCGGCCTCACCGGCATGGGTGGCGGCGCGCTGATGACCCCGGTGCTGGTGCTCTTCTTCAATGTGCTGCCGCTGACGGCGGTGTCATCCGATCTGGTGGCGAGCGCGGTGATGAAGCCGGTGGGCTCGATCGTCCATCTGCGGCGCGGCACGGTCCATCTGGGTCTGGTGAGGTGGCTGTGCCTCGGCTCGATCCCGGGCGCCTTCAGCGGGGTAATCATCGCCCGGTCGCTCGGCCGGGGCCAGCAGGTGCAGGAAATCATCCGCATCGCGCTCGGCCTTGCCTTGCTCCTGGCCGCTGCCGGGCTGATCGTGCGCGCCTATATCCGACTCGTCGAGCGGGCACGCCGGCGCGACGGCAGCGCGGATCCGCTGCCACAAGGTCCTCCGTCCGTCAATGTCCGGCCGCTTCACACGGCGGTGCTTGGCGCGCTCGGCGGTCTCGTGGTCGGGCTGACGTCGGTCGGCTCGGGCTCGTTGATCATCATCGCGCTCATGGCTCTGTATCCCACCCTCAAAGCCAACGAGCTCGTCGGCACCGACTTAGTCCAGGCCGTCCCGCTGGTCGCCTCCGCTGCCATAGGGCACATCTTCTTTGGTGACTTCCGGCTGGACCTGACCACGTCGCTGCTGGTCGGTTGTATCCCCGGCGTCTGGGTCGGTGCCCATCTGTCGGCACGCGCTCCAGGTGGCTTGGTGCGGCGGGCGCTGGCATTTGTGCTGCTGGCTTCCGCCCTCAAGCTCCTCCACTTCTCCACGAGGGACACCGGAATCGTTCTGGCCCTCGTGCTTGTCGTCGCTCCCGTGCTCTGGATGCTGGTTCGTCGTCGTCACGGCTTCCCTGCCCTCGCCTCGAGAGCCCGCGCTCGCCGACCACAGATGGCCGACAGTGAGGTCGATGTTGTGTCGAGAAAGAAGCAGAGGGCAGCCGAGTAGTTCCCTATAACCCCGTGATCCCTGTTGGGGCGGGCTCAGTGGGGATGCCGGTGGTGGATATCCGGATAGTGCGGATGAGTGTGAACCAGTGGTTCGTGCCGATGCTGGTGCGTATGCGGCTCGCCTGATGGGTCTTCCGGTCGGTGTGAGTGTTGATGATGGTCATCGTGGACGTGGGCATGTTCATGCTCCAGTGCCTCGTGGCTGTGCTCGTGCAGGTGACGCTCCGCGAGGTGGAGCCACACCCCGATGATCATGAGTACTGCGCCGGCGATGAAGAGAGGAGTTGGATGCTCTCCAAAGCCGAGAATGGCCACGGCCGCCCCGATGAAAGGAGCGACCGAGAAGTAGGCCCCGGTGCGCGCAGTTCCGAGATGGCGAAGCGCCAGGACGAAGAGAACCAGACTCAGGCCGTAGCTCAGGAAGCCTAGCAGAAGCGCCGCTCCCACGCGTCCCGCTCCAGGCCAGCCTGCCCCCAGCCACACGGCTAACCCGCAGTTCATAGACCCTGCGATGAGGCCCTTTAGCATCGCGATCTGGACCGGATCGCCGGCCGAGACTTTCTGCGTCAGGTTGTTATCAATGGCCCAGGCAAGGCCGGCGGCGGTCACCAGCAACGGTCCACCGAGACCGCCCCACGCGAGTTGCCCCTCCCAGGAGATCACGACACCGCCGGCTACGATCGCAAGCATACCAAGGGCGATCCGGCGGGCGAAGTTTTCATGAAACACGAACCAGGCAAAGAGCGCGGTAAAAACGCCCTCCAGATTCAGCAGGAGGGATGCGCTGGATGCTGGGGTTCGCTCCAGCCCGAACAGGAGGAGCACCGGCCCGAGGACACCACCAGCCGCGATGGCCCCGGCCAGCCACGGCAGGTTCCGGCGGGAGAGCGGAGCCTCGCCTCCCCGCCGCCGGCGGAGCAGCCACGCGACCGCCAGGCCGATCCCCGAGCCGAGATAGAGCAGCCCAGCCAGGATTTGCGGCTCGGCATCCCGCAACAGCACCTTGGCAATAGGAGTACTTAGACCGAAGAGGAGCGCCGCCAGCAGCGCGAGCCAAGGTCCTCTGTCTATCCGCATTCCTGACTCATAGTGCCTCGGAGTGATCTGACCCGACTTTCGCAACGTCCGGTGCCACCAGTGGCGACAGCAGAGTTGGAGGATCGTTACCGAAGAGAGTCCACAGGAGCGA
>DASXRM010000211.1:0-17630 GCA_036506575.1 Gemmatimonadales bacterium
TCCGGTGCGGCGAGCCACCCGCTCGACCCGAACGTCAAAAGGCGCGGTAACCCGGATCCTCAATACATCGGGACGGTCGCGGAACAGACAGTTGCCTCCATGTCCCACGACGATCAGGGGAGGGTTCTGAGCCGCCTCAAGCAACACCTCACGGGCGGCCGCGGCGACGCAATCGGGGTCGGTGGACCAGGGCGTGGAATGGGCCCGGGACTCCGGCGCCGTTATCACAGCGGCGGCTGCCAGCCGTTCGAGAAAGCTCGGAGCATGCTCGTCCATTGCCTTGATCTCCCCTTCCTCGCAGCTCAGGCGCGCCGCCAGTTGGCGGACCAGCTCGTGGTCGAGCACCGGCCAGCCGAGCCGCTCTCCCAGCAGGACCCCAAGCTCGCTGCCGCCGGCCCCATACTCCCGCGAGATCGTGATCACCTGGACAGGAACGCGAGCGAGCGGCTTCATGTGCTCCCCGGGAGTGATGGTCCCCCGAAATATGATCGCTTTGGCGCATTCGTGCGCCGGTCGATGCAGAGCCAAGGCCTCTTGACCGGCAGCATACCCGGCTGCATGGTAGACGTACCCTTCTTACCCCAAGTAATAGCGCGCCCTGCGCGCGCCCCCACTCCATCAGGCCGATGCGCTGCTTCGGCTTCGGTAGGAGGTCCCCATGCATCGTCGCACGATAGTGCCGTGGCTGGTTTGCGCCGGCTGGCTCCTGCTGGGATGCTCGGACGAGAGTAAGCCGGCTCCCACAGCACCGGGTGCATCATTGGACGAAACTGCAGCCGCCCTGGGAGGGACGCCTGGCGACCCGCTACCCTGGGTCACCGCGGACGAGCGGGCGAGATTCGAGCGGGGAGCCCAGCTTTTCGATGTGGAGTTCGAGGACGCGACCGGCCTGGGACCCCTATTCAATGAGGTCTCCTGCGCGGAGTGCCATGAGGCACCGGCCCGGGGCGGTAGTGGAGACGAGATCGAGTTCCACGCCACAGCTTACAACCCGGACGGCTCCTGCAACGAGCTCACCGACCTGGGTGGGCCGGTGTACCAGCAGTTCGCGACGTTCTCCCTCCAGCCACTCCTGCACAAATTGCAGGTAGAGCGGGAACCCGTTCCCTCCTCAAGTACAATGGGGCTGCGCACCAGCTCGCCGCTCTTCGGATTGGGTCTTCTGGATGCGGTGCCGGATGCCGCCATTCTGGCCCTGTCGGATCCCTACGACCGGAATGGTGACGGCATCTCGGGTCGTCCCAATCTGACTCCAGATGGGCGAGTGGGCCGTTTCGGCCGGAAGGCCACCATCTCATCGCTCCACGCCTTCAACGATGGCGCGTACCGAGATGAAATGGGCATCACCAGCCCATCGGTCCCGAGTGAGGGTAGCGTAGGCGGATATCCCATTCCTGACCACGCTGATCTGGTGCCCGACCCGGAGATCAATCAGGAGGTCTTAGACCTCACCGATGCCTTCGTTCGCCTGCTGGCGCCGGTGGCACCCCTGGAGCTCACCAAGGAAGCGAAAACCGGCCGCAACCTGTTCGCGCGGCTCGACTGCGCCGGGTGCCACGTACCGGCCTTGAAGACCGGGGATAATCCAGTAGCGGCGCTGCGCTACAAGGAGGTGGCTGGGTACACCGATCTGTTGCTCCACGATTTGGGCCCGGAGCTGGCTGACATCTGCCGGCCGGGAGCATCCGCCGCCGAGTTCCGAACCCAGCCGCTCATGGGACTTCGTCTCTTGTCCCACTTCATGCACGACGGCCGGGCCCCCACAATCAGCGAGGCGATCGGGGCGCACGGCGGCGAAGCTACGACCTCGCGCAATCGCTTCAACCAGCTCTCGGAGGAGGAGCGCGCCGCGCTCCTCGCGTTCTTAAGGTCACTTTGAAGCGGAGGCGCCGCTCTATCCCTGCGGCCCAGCTGAGATGACGCCTCGCCCTCGGTGCGCAATCCTTCTCGGGTCTCACCTCGAGCCGCAGTCCATGGACCGGCCGCTTGACCGGGCTCCCATTTAATCCTAAGGTAGGCTCACGCAGTCACCAGAAAGACGCCAGCCCGCCGAGCTAAATCCTGGCGGGCGGTCTTCCTTTCAGGAACGCCGGAGAGAGTGCCATGAGACTGACCGTAAACGGCGTCGAGCGCGATGTAAACGCACCGCCCGACATGCCTCTGCTTTGGGTCCTGCGTGATCTGCTCGGCCTGACCGGCACCAAGTTCGGCTGCGGCATCGCCCAATGCGGCGCCTGTACGGTGCACCTGGATGGTGCCCCGCGGCGCTCCTGCGTCACACCTGTGTCCACCGCCGCGGGCAAGAAGATCACTACGATCGAAGGGCTCTCCCCCGATGGCAGTCACCCGGTGCAACGCGCGTGGGCCGAGCTGGATGTGGTGCAGTGCGGTTATTGCCAGTCCGGCCAGATCATGTCGGCCGCTGCCTTGGTGGCCGCCAAGCCGAATCCGACCGATGCCGACATCGATGCCGCGCTGAGCGGGAATATCTGCCGCTGCGGTACGTACCAGCGCATCCGCGCCGCCGTTCACCGCGCAGCCGAGCTGAGGGCTTCCACATGAACGCCATGACAAATCCCTCGCGCCGCGAGTTCCTCAAGACCAGCGCGCTGGTCACTGGCGGTCTGGTCATTGCCTTTACGGTGCCTGGCGCCAGGCGCTTCGCCCGGGCGGAGCGCATGACGGCCGACCCGTTCGTTCCCAACGCCTTTCTGCGTGTGGGCAGCGACGACAGCGTCACCGTGCTGATCGCCCACTCGGAGATGGGTCAGGGCATCTGGACTGCCCTCCCGATGCTGGTTGCCGAGGAACTGGACGCCGACTGGTCCAGGATCCGGGTCGAGCATGCACCAGCGGCACCGGCATACGCTCACACCGTTTTCGGCATGCAGATGACCGGCGGCTCGACCAGCACCTGGTCGGAGTTCGAGCGCTGCCGCCAGGCCGGTGCCACCGCGCGGGCGATGTTGGTAGCGGCCGCAGCGCAGCGGTTCGGGGTGAGCCCCGCCGACTGCCGCGCCCAAAACGGGATCGTGATCGCGGGCAGCAAGCGTGCCCGTTACGGCGAGCTCGCCGAAGCCGCGGCCAAGCTGCCGGTGCCGAAGACAGTGCCGCTCAAGGATCCCAAGGACTGGAAGCTCATTGGCAAGCCGACCAAACGCCTGGATACACCGGAGAAGGTTACCGGCCGGGCCAAGTTCGGCATGGACGTGCAGTTTCCCGGCCTGCTCACCGCGGTGGTGGCGCGGCCGCCCGTGTTCGGTGGCAAGGTAAAGTCTCTGGACCCGACCAAAGCCAAGGCCGTGCCCGGGGTTCGGTCGGTGGTGCGGGTTCCCACTGGCGTGGCGGTGGTGGCGGATCATTTTTGGGCCGCCAAGCTTGGCCGTGATGCGCTAGAGATCGATTGGGACTTGGGCCCCAACGCGAGCCTGGACAGCGCTACTCTGCGCGAGGAGTTCCGCAAGCTGGCCGGCTTCAAGGGCGCTCCCGTCCCCAAGGCTGCGGAGGTGCCGCCGGCGCCGCCCCAAGTCCGCGAGCTCGCCGCGACTAAAGCCGTAGCGGCTGTGCAGGCAGGCAATGTCGCCGATGCCCTGGGCAAGGCCGCGAAGACGATCGAAGCCGAGTATGCCGTGCCCTATCTGGCCCATGCCCCAATGGAGCCGCTCAACGCCACCGTGCGCATCGGTCAGAGCAAGTGCGAGATCTGGACCGGTACTCAATTCCAGACGTTGGACCAACAGCTGGCCGCGCGGATCACCGGGCTCAAGCCCGAGCAGGTGGAGATACACACCACCTTCCTGGGGGGTGGCTTCGGCCGCCGGGCCACGCCGACCTCCGACTTCGTGAGCGAGGCGGTGCAGGTAGCCAAGGCCGCTGGGGCTCCGGTCAAGACGGTATGGACCCGGGAGGATGACGTGCGCGGCGGCTACTACCGCCCAGCCTACCTCCACCGGCTGCGCATCGGACTCGGCAGCGACGGACTACCAACGGCCTGGCACCACGAGATAGTAGGCCAGTCGATCCTCGCCGGAACCCCCTTCGAGCCGATGATGGTGAAGAACGGCATTGACGCCACCTCGGTTGAGGGGGTCGCCGATTCGGCCTACCTGAAGTCGGTTCCAAACCATCGGGTGGACCTGCATTCGCCCAAGCTCGGCATCCCAGTACTCTGGTGGCGCTCCGTGGGCCACAGCCACAACGCCTTCGTCATGGAGAGCGCGATTGACGAGCTGGCCCAGACCGCCGGCAAGGATCCGGTGGAGTACCGTCGCGCGCTGCTCAAGGGGCACTCACGTCATCTGGCCGCGCTCAACCTGGCGGCCGAGAAGGCAAAGTGGGGCACACCGGTCGCCCAGGGCCGCGCCCGGGGAGTCGCGGTGCACGAGTCATTCGGCAGTTATGTGGCTCAGGTGGCGGAAGTGTCGGTCGAGAAAGGCGTGATACGGGTGCATCGGGTGGTCTGCGCCATCGACTGTGGAATTGCGGTCAACCCCGAGACCGTGCGGGCCCAGATGGAGTCGGGCGTCGCCTTCGGTCTCGGAGCAGCACTACACAGCAAGCTGAGCTTCAAAGACGGGCAGGTACAGCAGTCGAACTTCCATGACTATCAGGTGCTGCGGCTGAACGAGATGCCAGTGGTCGAAGTGCATATCGTGGCGAGCACCGACAAGATGGGAGGCGTCGGAGAGCCCGGCGTGCCGCCGATCGCTCCGGCGGTGGCTAATGCTGTCGCGCAGTTGACCGGCCATCGTTTGCGTGAGTTGCCGCTCCGTCTCCCGGCCTGAAGAGATCGGCAATGCGAAGCATCGTGCTGGTGCCCGTCCTCGCGGTGTCACTGATCGGCTGCGGCCCACGTCCTACCCCGGAGCAACGCGCGCAAGCGATCGCCGCGTTCACCACCGTGCAGCAGGTGTTTCAGCACCCGCGGTGCCAGAATTGCCATATCCCGGGCGACGCGCCGCTGCAGTACGATGCCGGTCTCCCGCATCAGATGAGCGTGACCCGCGGTCCCGAGGGCCACGGTGCTCCGGGTCTTCCCTGCTCCACCTGCCATGGTAATGCCAACTCGCCCGCGAGCTACGGCCCAGATGCTCCGCCAGGCGCACCGCACTGGGGCTTGCCAGCGCCGGAGCACAAAATGGCCTGGATCGGCCTGTCTCCTGCTGCCCTGTGCGAGACCATCAAGAGTAAGAGAGAAAACGGCGGTCGCACCCTCGAGAAGTTGATCGAGCACGTGAGCCAGGACAGCCTGGTCCTGTGGGGCTGGCATCCGGGTGGCGACCGCAAGCCGGTCCCGGTGCCACACGACGTACTGGTCGTCAAGTTCAAGCAGTGGGCCGCGGCAGGAGGGCCCTGCCCCAGTGAGCAGGTGGCCGTCAACCCACCGTAACGCGCCGGCTACTGGGCCGGGCTGGCGCTCCCCATCACGTTTACCGCCACCGGATCGAAGGTTTTCTCGTCAGCCATTTCGTCATGGCCGAAGCTGACCTGCATCGTCCCGCTGCCCACCGCAGGTGCCGTCACATCGAACTGATAGTGGTGATCCGCCAGGCGGACTGCCGTCGCCAGCGAGGCCGGGTTGAAGGTGAGTCCGGCAAAGTGCTCCGCCTCCACATCATCGAGATCGTCGCCTGCGGCGTTGAACAGTTGGAGTCGAACCCGGGTCGTCTGCCCTGCCGTAAGAACGTATGGAGCGGTCTGGGGGACGTCGTTCACCACGACGTTATACGACACCGGAGTGTGATCCTCGGCCGGTGGGGCCTCGTTGTCGCTACAGGCGGAAGTCACGGCAACGAACGCCGCGAGTGGAAGCTGCAGGAGAGAACGAGTGATGGCAGTCATCAGATCCTCATTGATGGTCGGCAAAGCGGATCGCCGCGCGCAGGGTGCGCGGCGCACCGGGGTTGATGAAGCCGGAGGCCCGGATCTCCGGGTACTTGGTGTCGAGCAGGTTCTGAAGCTCCAGATCGACCACCGCGCCCAGCGGCGCTATCTGAACGGATGTGCCGACGTCGAGCACGGCGTAAGATCTGGTCTCGATACCGGGCTCGCCGATCGGGGTGTAGGGACCGGAAAAACGGACCCCTCCCCGGCCGGCGATGCGAGATGTGAAAGTGGCTTCGAGCCCGATGCGTCCGAGCCAGCGAGCGACGTTGGGGACCGGATCTCCCGGCTCCAGCGGCTCGATGTGAAACGACGGGCGGATCGGTTTTCCGTCGGCGCCGATCGCCAGATCGGGAACGATGAGTGGAGCCGGCCCGGCCGGGTTCTCCCCTTTGACGTGCGCATCATTGATCGTTCCATCGGCCGTCAACGTAAACCGCTGGGTCAGCCGCAGCTCGGCATCCAGGTTGATCCCCTGCCTCACGCTCTTCCCGGTCGGCAACACCTCGCGGGTAACCGGATCCTGGATCCGTTCGTGCGATACATCGAGACGGAATAGGGCAAGTTGTGCGGTGAGTGAAGAACCGTCGTACCTCGCTCCCACCTCCTTGCTCCAGCCGCGGATGGGCTCGAGCGAGGGATCGGCCACGACCCCGGGTGTGCCGCGGAAACCCTGACTGAACGAGGCCAGCAGCGACCAGCCGGCACCCACGAGGTAACGAGCGCCAAGCTTGGGGCTCAGAATGAGGGTGCCGCCGCTCCTCCAAGGCGTTCCAGCAAGACGGTCCAGACTCCGATAGTGCACGCCGTCGGCACGAGCCCCGAGATCGAGCGCCACGTGCGGGCCCACGAGCGTCCGCCACCGGACGAATGCACCACCGCCGAAGTACCGGGCATCGAACTGTTTCGTGGGACTGATGCGGTTCCGCTGCTCGGTGTCGTACAGGTCGTAGCTGGCGAAATCCGCCCGGCCGTCAAATCCGGCACTCAGGTCGCCGCCGCCGATCGGGTGACTGATCTGAAAGCGGCCGCCGAGGGCGGTGCGGCGGTCCTCCTCATCGCTCTGATTGAGTAGGCCGTCCTCCGGTATGGTGAGAAACACGCCGGAATGAACCCGCTGGGCCCACGCGGTGGCCTCGATGCCGGTCTCGCCCGCCAGGGTAGTGAATCGGCCGTGCGCGATTCCCCGGTAGGCCGAGCCGCCGTCGGTCGGATCCATGGCGGCGGTCAGCGAGTCTTCGTTGTAGCGCGCAACCGAGACGAACCCGGGAGAGTCCCAGCTGGATCCGTACAGGGCTAATCCACCTTCCAAGCGGCCCGAACCAACCCGTCGCCAGCCCCGCAGCAGTCCGTTGCCCAGCCAGTAGCCCGAATTATCGCGCCAGCCCTGCTGCCGCCGGCCTTCACCCGCAGCCAGGAGTCCACCGCGCTCGGTGCGATCCCCGCTGCGCAGCCACCCGCTTGCGTCCCCGTAACTCGACCCGGACACGGTTCCGGATGTGCCGGTGGCGTCGGCCGCGGTAAAAACCTCGACCACCCCGGCCAGGGAGAAGTCTCCATATAGAGGACTCGCGGGACCGGTGATGACCCGGAGGGAGCTCACCGCCGCCGGAGAGAGGATGCTCCAATCGGAATAGCCCTCCACGTGCCCGTGTACCGGCAGGTTCAGCGGCACGCCGTCCATCACGAGGAGCACGTCCGACGAATGGTCGGATGAGAATCCGCGAATCACCGCGTCCGAAGCAAAGCCAGGCCCTTGGCCCTGCTCGTGGACCTCTATTCCACTGGTGCGCCGGAGGAGATCGTACGGATCGGCGGCGAAGGTGCGGCGGAGCTCGGTCGCCGGGACTTCGATGGTGGTCACCGGAGGAGCCGCAGCTCTCGGCCGCTCGGCGGTGACGGTGATCGTCTGCAACTGCTTCACCCCGCCGGTATCGGGCCGCGACTGGGTTGAATCGGCCGTTTGGGCCCCAGCGGCCGACGCCATGACGACCAGACCTGCGGCCAGGCACGCTCCTCGTCGAACGGAGGTCCGATTCACACTTCTTGAGCACATCGCTATGCACCCCATTGGTCCGTGACAACGCATTCGCTTTAATGGCGAGCTGCGCCGCTTAGGATGACTGCTGCTGGTGAACTGATCGCGTACCGGGTGAAAGAGCCGGTGCGCCGAGGTCAGGCTGGGGTGTGCGGAGGAGCGTGCGCGAAGGGGAGGGTATGGGAGGGACGAACCGGGACGAAGAAGCTGGCAGCAATAAAGCCCTTGGTACGCTCCGGCGAGCTAAGGCGCTCGAGCGCGAGGCTGCCCGACGTTGGACTGACGAGCTGGATACAGCAGAGGTGGACCCAGCAATGGGGGGCGCTCGGGAGGTTTCCAGGGTCAGCGGGGTGACTGTGTGATGTCCCATGGCCGTGCGAATCGTGTGCGGCCGCTGGGCTCGCGGAACCGGCACAGCCCGGCATGGACCCCCACGTGATCGCGCTCATCGCGAAACACGCGGTGATCAGACCCGAAAGCAGAGACCGCACAAGGGGCTTCACGCCGCTCAATGTTGCTGCCGGGAGGCCGTGTGGCAAGGCCTGGTCACACCCGGGGCTGAGCCACCACCGCCCACACCGGCCGGTGGTCGCTTGCGCCGCGCACGTCCCTAACTAACCCGGCGCCAGGCGATCCGGTGGGCGACAGGTGGCGCACAAAGATGTGGTCCCAGGAGAAGAACGCTATGCTGGGCCCCACCCGGGCCGTGACCCAGTTGTAGCCGTGGTGCACCAGGAACGGTCCGATGCCCTGGCTGTTGAAATCACCGGCGATCACTACTGGGCCATCGAATCGCGCGGCGTCCCGCAGGATGGTGAGGACCTGATCCTTTCGAGCGGCCTCGGAAATCTTGAGCTGGGTCTCGAGGTGCACCGCATAGGCCTGAACCCGCTCGCCGCGGACCCGCAGCACCGCCGCCGTCGCGGTTCGCCGCTGATGCCGGATTCTCCCCGCGTGGGGCAGGATCAGCTTCCAGCTTCGTTCGATGGGCCAGCGAGAGAGAAGCGCCGGCCCGAAGTACTTGTGATCGGTTGGGTGAATGGAGCCCGGGTAGTACACATAGTTCAACTTCAATGCCCGGGCGATTCGTTCGACTCCCTCCTCATCTACCTCTTGCAAGGCCAGGACGTCGGCCCCGCGAAGACTGTCGCTGCTCAGGACCTCGATGGCACGGTCAACCCGCCGGCCGAGCTTGATGTTGAAGGTGACTATCCGCAGCTCGCGGGGAGCCGCCGAGTCGGCGCTGGTCGCAGCGTAGGACCCGAAGAAGCTGGGACTGCCTGGGTTGAGCAGGTTCGTTGTAGGGGCACACCCACCCATTAGGGCGATGAGCCCCAGCCGTGCGATCGTGCTCACAGGCGCCTTCCTCAGCTCCTCGTTTTGTGACGCTTCGTGTGCTTTACCGGCAAGATCGACCACCGCCCTATGGATGGCAACCTCCTCGAAAATCGGAGTCATCTTGCGCCGATGCATCCGATGACTGACCGGCGGCGTATGACAGAGAACAAGAGCGATGCCTCGCATTGCTGGGTCACCACCATCGGGCAAGGAGAAGTGTGGCCATGCACGCCAGAACGACATCCCGCCATAGGGCGATCATTACCGGCCTCGTCGTGCTCGCCGGCGCCGGAGGCGCGGCGGGACTCGCGATCGGCTCCGACCATCAGGATACCCCGTTCGTCGAGTTGAATCCCAAGACCGACCTGACCGATGTCTACGCGTTCCCTGGAGCTACGACAGGCCACATAGTCCTGGCGATGGATACCCGGGCCTTCCTCACACCCGCGCAGGCACAGGATCCCGCCCAGGCGTCATTCGATCACAACCTGCTCTATCAGTTCAAGATCGATAACAATGGCGACGCCAAGGAGGACCGGGTCATCCAGGTGACGTTTACCGGTGAAGGTGCGGCCCAGAGAATCGAGGTTCGCGGACCGGTGGGGCCACCGGTTCAGGGCGCTATGGAAAACGAGCTTGCCGACGTGACCCCCGTAGTAACCGGTGCGCTCAATACGAATCTGGGTGATCCCAACGGCGTGCAGGTCTTTGCCGGGCCACGGGACGACCCCTTCTTCATCGATCTGGAAGCCGCGTTCTGTATCCTTCCCGATCGCCGTCCCGTGGGTGGCACCCTCTCCAGCTCCTGCGCGCTCACGCCCAACCCGTCGGCGCCGTTCTTTTTCCGAAACCCCGGCGTCAACTACGTCAATGGCTTCAACGTCAACTCGATCGTGGTCGAGCTGCCCAGCTCCATGATCGAGGAAGGCGCCCCGGGCAAGCTCGGCATCTGGGGCACCATCAGCCAGTGATCACCCACGCGACTGAAAGAGGGAGTGAACCATGCAATGCAGCACCATCGGTTTTGCGGCGCGTCGTCTGATGCTCGGGTCGGTGATCGCCGCGGCTCTGGCCATCATCGCCTGCAGCGACGACAACAATACCGGACCGACCACGCCACGGATGTACAATCAGGTTCAACGCCTGGGTAATCCTCTGGTGAGCGAGGTGCTTCTGAGCAAACGGAGTCACCCGACCCACGGCTCTATCGGCCCCCAGGATGACGCGGCGCTGATTGGTCCCGAAATCCTTTCCTTCCTCACCGGCACCGGTAGCGTCGCCGGACGCTCGGCCGACTACGCCAATACCCTTGGCTCCGTGCTGTTGCCCGACATGCTCGTCGTCCAGACGGACCGAGACCCGTCCACTGCCGGATGGCTCAACTGGGTGGGCCTGCCCCCGCTCGCCAACGGCTGGGGTGGCCGCAAGCTACAGGACGACGTCGTGGACCTCGCGCTGCTGGCGGTCTTCGGCGATCCATTTGGCGCGGACCCGAATGGCGCGCAAGGAAAAGAGGCGCTCACGACGGACAACGTGGCTTTCGACTCGCCCGGCGTCACCGGCAACTTCCCCTATCTCGCCGCGCCGAATTAATCGATGCGGAAGGCAGTGTGGTACGCGATCGCAGCCGTAGCCAGTGTGGCAACAGCAGGCGGCAACGTCTCGAGGTCCCTGGCCACGGCTCGGCTCCCTGCCGCGGTTCGTGCGGTCCCTACCGAGGCACGGATTCGTGATCTCGATATCGAGTTCTACCGGCGCCGACTGGAGCGAGATCCGCGGAGTGCCCGGGACTACGCCCAGCTGGCCGGGCTCTATCTGCAGCGGGCGCGCGAGACGGCCGACAACGCCGACCTTCTGCGGGCGGAGCAGGACGCCCGGCAGTCGCTCTCCCTCCGCACCGGCCGTAACAGCGAAGCGTTCGGGGTGCTTGCCTCGAGTCTCCTGGCCCAGCATCGGTTCCCCGACGCGCTCGGTATCGCCCGGCGCCTGGTGGCTGACGACCCCACCTCGATCGCGTCGCGGGGGCTGCTCGCCGAGACCCAGCTCGAGCTCGGACAGTACGAGGAGGCTCGCCGGACGCTGGGCTCATTGGCTACCTACCGTGAAAACCTGAGCGTTGCGCCGAGGCTTGCCCGGTGGGAGGAGCTGCATGGCCGACCCGAGGAGGCTCGCCGCCTGTTGCGGGCAGCGCTGGCGAACGCCGAGTCGCGTCACGCAATGCCGAAAGAGCAGCTCGCCTGGTTTCACCTGCGGCTGGGTGATCTCGCCCTAAGAAACGGCCATCTCGGCGAGGCAGCGACCGAGCTGCGCGCAGGGCTCCTGGTTGCGCCAGCCGAATACCGGCTCTTCGGCGCTCTTGCGCGGCTCGAGGCCGCTCGGCACCGCTGGATGCAAGCCATCGCCGATGGAGAGCGGGCGATTGGCACCGCGCTGGACCCCGCCACCTTGGGCCTGGTCGGCGACGCCTATGCAGCGATGGGCGACACAAGTAAGGCCGGCCAGTACTACCATACCATGGAGGTGGCCGTCCTCCATCAGCCGGGCCCGTTCCACCGCTCCTGGAGCCTCTTCCTGCTGGACCACGATCGGGACGTGCCCGGCGTATTGGCCAAGGTGCGTGAGGAAATCCAGACCCGGCGAGATATCTACGGCTACGACCTGCTCGCCTGGGCGCTGCACCAGTCCGGTCGCGATCGGGAAGCCCAGCACGCGATGACGTACGCACTGGCACTCGGCACGAGAGACGCCATGCTCTTCTTTCACGCCGGGATGATCGAGCGCGCACTGGGAGAGGACAAGGCCGCCGCTGGCCACCTGCGAACCGCGCTGGAGATCAATCCTTATTGGGATCCATTCCAACCTGAACAGGCGCGATCGGTCCTGGACTCACTTCGCCGGTAGGACCGATCCGTGTCCGAATTCTTCAGCTTTGTGCAGCTGGGCTTCCATCATATCGTCGCCGTCGCAGCGGTCGACCACATTCTCTTTCTCTTGGCCCTGGCGGCGATCTACCGTGGTGGGGATTGGCGGGACGGTCTTTGGGTGATCTCTGCCTTTACGGTGGGTCATTCCATTACCCTCGCTCTGGCCGCCGGTGGAGCGCTCCGGATCCCTTCGCACCTGACCGAGTTCCTCATCCCGCTCACCATCGTGGCTGCCGGAGTGGAGAACATCGTAGTGCGCAGCCGGTCGCAAGCGCCGCTCCGCCGCCGCTACCGACCGGTCTTTGCGGGTGCCTTTGGACTGGTGCATGGAGCCGGCTTCGCCGATTATCTGCAGCGACTCTTCTCCGGCTCGATCCTGGTACCGCTCTTTGGGTTCAACCTGGGAATCGAGTTGGGCCAGGTGCTCGTGCTCGCCGCGGCCGGTGGGGTACTCCTGGGTCTCGACCGGCTGCTGGAATACTTCCGAGCGCCGGACGCAGTTTGGCCCGCGTACCGCCTGAGGGTTATCGGGGTATCACTGATCGTCGTGGCAGCCGCAGCGCAAATGGCCGCGGCGCGGAGGCCATGGTAGGATGCTCGCGCTGGCGCTTGCCGTCGTCCTGCTGGGCGCCCCGGTGGCTTCATCTTGGCCCGCTGCGCACCCGATTCACACCGCTCTGACAGAGCTCAGCTACGATGGAGACACCGGCACTGTTGCGATCCGCATTCGGGTCTTTGTCGATGATCTGATGGCATCGCTGGCAAGTATGGGTGAGGACGTGTCGGCCGACTCCGTCCTGTCGCGCTACGTGCGGGGAAGATTCGCGCTGGTCGACCGCTCGGGCCGACCAGCGCCGCTCCGTTGGAGGGGGACCGCCCGTGCGGGTGACACCATCACGCTCGAGCTCCAGGCGGCGCTTCCAGGCGGGCTGGAACGGGCCAGAGTGCTCAATGCAGTCCTCTGCGAGCGATTCCAGGACCAGGTCAACATCGTGCGCGCGTTATACGATGGTCGCGCAATCACACTGCTGTTTACCCGGGGAGACACCGCCAAGCCTCTCTCCTGAAGAGGCCACTCACTCGGTCTTCGGCTTAAGTCCCGTGCGGAATCACCCCAAATGCCTCTGGAGTGACCACCATAGCGGTTCGTTCGTGAGGATGCCGGGCGGATGGCTTGGCCTGGGCAGCGGCGGAGGCGAGGTTATAGGTACGGTCAAGAGGCGCCCTGAATTTCAGACCCCGCAGTGGACTGGCCTCCCTTCTCGCCGTATGATTCTCAAAACCCAAGTTCGCCATGACACCGGTCGATCGCCTCGAGGCTCTCAAGTCGGTACTCGCCGGCCGCTACTCGCTCGTCCGAGAGGTCGGCCGAGGCGGCATGGCCACCGTCTACCTGGCCCACGATCTCAAGCACGACCGGCCGGTCGCGCTCAAAGTCCTTCACCCGGAGCTCGCGGCTGCGCTAGGTCCGGAGCGGTTCATTCGGGAAACCAAGCTCACCGCCCGGCTTCAGCATCCCCACATTCTGCCGGTATTCGACTCGGGTGAAGCCGCCGGACAGCTCTGGTACGTGATGCCCTACGTACCGGGGGAATCGCTCCGAGCGCGCCTGGTGCGGGAGCCGCAGCTCCCGCTGGACGACGCCCTTCGCATCACCGGCAACGTGCTGGCGGCGCTCTCCTATGCCCACAGCCAGGGTGTGGTGCACCGCGACATCAAGCCGGAGAACATCCTGCTCCAAGGCGAGGAGGCGGTCGTGGCCGACTTCGGGGTGGCACGCGCCATCGATGCCGCAACCGACGAGCGGCTTACCGAGACCGGCCTGGCACTGGGCACACCCGCCTACATGAGCCCGGAGCAGGCTGCCGGCGAGCGCGTGGTTGACGGGCGGAGTGACGTCTATGCGGTCGGATGTGTGCTCTACGAGATGCTGGCCGGCGAGCCGCCGTTCACCGGCCCGACGGTGCAGGCGATGCTGGCCAAGCGTTTCAGCGGGCCGGTTCCCTCGGTGCGAACGGCACGAGAGCGGGTACCGGAGCCCATCGACCACGCGATTACCCGAGCGCTTGCGCGGGCGCCCGCCGACCGCTTCAGCGGGGCCACCGAGTTCGCGCGCGCTTTGTCGGCCAGCAACTGGAACGCCGAGCAGTCCGGTATGCGGGGGGTCGCTTCTACCGGGGCCATACCTGGCGCCGGCAGCGGAATCGCATCTCTCTCCTGGCGGAGCCGGCGGGCACTCCTTGTGGGCTTGGGTGCGTTGGTGCTCGCTGCTGGAGCATGGGCGATCCTGCGGCACCTCACTTCACCGACGCCGGCTGTCTCGCCGACTCGCCTTGCCGTGCTCCCATTCTCGACCTCGGGAAGCTCGAATATCGCGTACCTCGGCGACGGGATGGTGGACCTGCTCAGCCGCAACCTCAATGGCGCGGGCGACCTGCGGACCATCGACCCGGGTACGGTGCTGACGGCAACATCCAGATCCGGTAGGCCCGCACCGGACCCGGAGAGAGGTCGAGCGCTCGCGAGACGACTCGGAGCGGGACTCTATGTCCTCGGCAGCCTCCATCAAGCCGGTGGCCGGCTGCGGATTCAGGCGGAGCTCTATAGCGATGCCGATACGGCAGAAGGGGCCATCGCACGAGCGGCTGCCGAAGGCGACACCACTCAGCTCTTCCAGCTGGTCGATCACCTGTCGGCCGACCTGCTGGCGGGGCGCGGCCGCGGACTCAGCTCCCGGCTGATGCAGAGCGCTGCGCTCACCACCCGCTCGCTCACGGCGCTCAAAGACTACCTCAAGGGTGAGCAGAACCTTCGGGGGGGAGACGGCAAGTTCGACTCGGCCATCGCCGGATTCCAGCGAGCTGTGGCCGCGGACAGCACCTTCGCGCTGGCTTATTATCGCCTCGGGGTGGCTGCCGGATGGGCGGAACGGCCCGGAATCTCCGGACCGGCCACGGAGCGGGCCTTGGCTCTGGGGGCCCGTCTGGATGATCGAGACCGGCGGCTTCTCTTGGCCTTCTCCGCGTTTCAGCGAGGAGCCGCGGACGAAGCCGAGCAGCAATATCGTGCGATCCTCCGGGATTACCCCGATGATCTCGAGGCGGAATTCCAGCTGGCAGACCTCCTCAAGCATTACAATCCAGCCCGCGGGCGGCCCATCGCAGAGGCCAGGGAGCCGTTCAATCACGTTCTCGCCCAGGACCCTGGTTTCCTCTGCCCCATATGACCCATGTGGGACCTCGCCGTGCGCGAGGAAGACTACGCTGAGGCCGATTCGCTGCTGCGTCGGAAGTTCCTCAACGCCAAGCTTCCAATGGGGCACCGTGCCTTACTGTCGATCGTGCGGCACGATTCGGCCGAGGTGTCGCGGCTGCTGGACGAGATCAAATCCCAAGTGGCTGGACACGCCTCCGCGCACGAAGTGATCGCGGTGCACCTGGCGGACTTTCCGATGGCGCAGAGGTTCGCCGAGGCGGCGATGGCATCCCAACGACCAAAGGCGATCCGCGATTCCGTCCACCAGTTTCTCGCCCTGCTCGCGATCGCCGGGGGTCAATGGAGCGCGGCCAGGCAGGAGTTTGCGGAAGCCGAGCGCACGATTCCCTCGGCCAAGCGGCTTCACGCCCTGAGCGCCACACTACCGTTTCTGGCCATCCCTGACTCGGAGCTGGCGGCGCTCCGGTCGGAGCTTGAGGCGTGGCAGCCGGGGGCGGAAGCGCCAGAGGCGAATCCGGGGCTCGCATCCGCGCTGCGCCCGCAGCTTCGGCTGTACCTCCTCGGTCTGCTGAGTGCTCGGCTCGGTGACACGAGTCGGGCACTCCATTACGCCGACGAGACGGAGCGGACGCGCGGTCCTCCGGAGGTGAACGCCCTGGTGAGCGACCTGGGCCGGACCGTTCGCGCAGAGGTTGCGATGCGACGGGGTCGGCCGGCCGACGCGCTCAGGCTGTTGGGGCCGGTGAGAGCCGAGGTTCCGCCGGAACTGCTCGCGATCCCCTTCTTTTCCGAAGAGGGGTCTCGCTATCTCCGGGCGGAGACGCTTTATCAGTTGGGACATAACGAGGAGGCACTTCGCTGGTTCTCCAACGCATTCCAGGGAAGCCCCAACGAGATCGGGTACCTCGCGCCGGCCCACTTCCGCCAGGCTGAGCTCTATGAACGGTTGGGCGACCGCAAGCAGGCGGTCGAGCACTACAGCCGCTTCATCCAATTGTGGAAGAGCTGCGATCCTGCTTTACGCCCCAGCGTCGAGAAAGCCAAGGCGCGGCTTGCGAGCCTGGTCGGCGAACCGCGCTGACCAGGGACGTTAACCAAGGAGGTTCAGCATGTCCGCTCATTCTGCCACAGCCGCGAATCGACGGTCGGCCGTCCCCGCGTCCGATCTCGGTGCCAAGCTCGTCGCGCTCGCCGGCATCGGCCTCGTCGGTTACGGTGTGATGTTCCTCATCCGCAACTTCACCGGCTTTATCGAGCTTGGACTTACGCCTCAGCACATCGGGGGAACCCCGGAGCAGATTCAGGCCTTTAGCCCGCATCTCTTCTATTACATCAGTCACCTCCAGGTGGCCGTGGCCGCGTTCATCATTGCCCTCGGCGTGGCAGTCATCCCGCTCGCCTGGCAAGGGATCCGAACCGGGCAACGGTGGGCCCTCTGGACCGCATTCCTCGCGCCGGTAATCGGAGTCGGACTGGCGCTGCCCCTACACTACGTCTATGGTCTCGCCACGCTGGGGCATCTCGGCCTCATCTATCTGGATGCGGCCATTCTGCTCGTCGGTACCGCATTGGCATACAAGGCGCTCGCCCGTTAAGCCCAGGTGTGCGGTCCTTGAAGCCGGAAGGACGAGCATTGGATATGACTGGTGGATCCACGGGGCACTGGCAGAGGATCTATCAAACCAAGTCACCGACTGAGCTCTCGTGGTACGAACCGGTACCGCAGATGTCGTTGGACTTGATCCACGGTACCGGGGTAGCCCGTACCGACCCCATCCTCGACGTCGGTGGTGGCGCCTCGCAGCTGGTCGATCATCTCATGGCTCTGGGCCATACGGATGTCTCTGTCCTCGACATCGCTCCCGCTGCACTGGAGAAGGCTCGGGCTCGGCTCGGGCCCGCAGCCAAACAGGTCGAGTGGATTGCCGCCGACGTGACCACCTTTCAGCCGCTGCGCCGCTACACCGTGTGGCACGATCGAGGCGTCTTCCATTTTCTCGTGACTCCGAGCGATCGGATGTCGTATCTGAAGGCACTCGTGGCAGCGCTCGCCCCGCAGGGACATCTGGTACTGGCAACCTTTGGTCCGCAGGGTCCGCTTCGGTGCAGCGGCTTGCCGGTGCAACGTTATTCCGAGGATGACATTGGTGCTCTGCTTGGCTCTCAGTTCCAGCTCAGGAGTTCGGAGATAGAAAATCACCTCACGCCATCCGGCCAGGAGCAGCAGCTCC
>DASXRM010000212.1:0-4924 GCA_036506575.1 Gemmatimonadales bacterium
CGAATGCAAGTCGTTGTCCTAATTCGGCGTCCAACCGGTCGACCTCGGCGTACGCGGCGTCCAGCGCAAACCCGGAATGCAGCCCCTGCAGGCGGAGGTGATCCTCCTCGTTCAGCATCACTCCCAGCCGGTCCTGCACCAGCACCGTGGCACCGGAGCGAACTCGCCCATCGGCATCCAGCCCCGCCAGCTCCTTGCTGACGAGGTGGCGCTCGTGCAGCAGTTGCCGGTCGGTCCGCTCCAGCCGGTCGAGGCGAAACTTGATGGCCCGGCGAAGGAGCACCGTGTCACGCGCGGCTCGCTCGACCAAGTCGAGGATGTCCTCCCGCTCGGTCTCCGAATTCCGCCCCTGGAACACCCGTCCTGCCAGGTTCCGGGCGAGCCGGATCCGGGTGGAGAGCACCAGGTGGCTGGAGGGACCGCTTGCATCCAGCCAACCAACCCCACCATCAGTTAGGAGACTGAGATCGATCATTCCAACACCCGAAGTCTATCCCTGAGCTCGGCCGCGAGCTCGAAGTTCTCGGTCTCGACCGCGACGCGAAGTTGCTCCCTGAGCTCGGCCGTCTGAGGGCGCTCCGCCGCCGTTGTCGGCTCTCGATCGGCATACCGCTCGCCCACATGGTGGGTGGACCCGTGGAGCCGGCGGAGCAGGTCGCGCAGCGGTACTTCGAAGGAGCGATAGCAATCAGGACAACCCAGCCGTCCGCTTTCCCGAAAGTCCTGGAGCGAACCCCCGCAGCGGGGGCAGGTATCGGCCGCGCGCGGCGCAGGAGACTGCTCCGGCAGCTCCTGGCCCATGGCGGCGAGAAAGGTGCCCAATGGCGTCTTGGGCTGGGAGCCGGGGCTTTCCACCCCCTTCTCGGCGGCACAGCGCTCGCATAGATGCAGAGTGGTGACCTGCTCGTTGACGATCTGGGTGAGGTGGATCACCGCCTCCCGCTCGTGGCACTGCTCGCAGGACATCAGGGCATCGACTCCACACCGGAGAGTGGAACCAGGTGACCCCCTTCCAGCGAGAGCACCCGGTCGGCCCGCCCAGCCAACGAGCGATTGTGAGTGACTACGACCAAGGCGGTCTCGAACTCGCGGGAGAGATGCGCGAACAGCTGGTGGAGTCGCTCGCTGTTTGCGTAGTCCAGATTCCCGGAAGGCTCGTCGGCCAGCACCACCAACGGATCGGCCACCAGGGCCCGTGCCACGGCGGCACGCTGCTGCTCCCCGCCCGAGAGCTGCGAAGGCCGGTGCGACATCCGCCCGGCGAGGCCTACCGTGGCCAGCAGCTCCTCGGCTCGGGAGCGGGCCCGCACGTCGTCTTCGCCGGCGATCAGGAGCGGCATCATCACGTTTTCGAGCGCGGTGAACTCACGGAGCAGGTGATGGAACTGAAACACAAACCCCAGCTTTCTATTTCGGACCGCGGCCAGACCCTCGGCGTTTTCCTCATCATACGGCTGTCCCGCCAGCCGTACCGTGCCGCCCGATGGCTCGTCCAGAGCACCCAGCAGGTGAAGTAGCGTACTCTTGCCCGAGCCGCTGGCGCCCACGATGGCCACGAACTCACCCCGGTCCACCTGGAGATCGACGCCGCACAGCACTTCGATGGGGTTGCCGTCACCCCCGCGGTAGACCTTTCGCAGCGCCTGCGCCTCGAGGATTGCCGTCATTCGTGGCGAATGGCCTCGACCGGCGTCAGGGCCGCGGCGGAACGCGAGGGATAGACGGTGGCGAAGAGAGCGATGGCAAGGCTTGCCACCACCACGACGCCGACGTCCTGCCACTCGATGTGAACCGGGAGATGATCGATGAAGTATATCGCGGGATTGATCCGAACCCAGCCCGAGCGATCGACGACATACGAGACCGAGGTCCCGAGTAGAAGTCCGATCGCGGTACCGACCATCCCGATCACCGCTCCCTGCACCAAGAAGATCCGAGCCACCGCAGGGGAGGTAAGTCCCATGGCGCGGAGAATTCCGATCTCCCGAGTCTTGTCGGTAACCACCATCGTTAGCGTCCCCACGATGTTGAATGCAGCTACTACCATGATGAAAAAGATAATCAGCCCCATCGCGAGCTTCTCCAGCTGTAGTGCGCTGAAGAGACTGGAATTCTGAGTCTGCCAATCGAGCGCCCGGTAGGGATAGCCCAGGCGATTTTCGAGGGCAGCCCCGATCTGGGGGGCCCGGTCGGGATTGTTCACCCGGACGGCAATTCCCGAGACTGCATCACCCAGACCGGTAAAGCGCTGGGCGATCTCCCGGGGCATGACCACAAACTGATTGTCATACTGAAACATTCCGGTTTCGAAGAGGCCGGTGATCTCGAATTTCCAGAACCGCGGCACCGCAACACCCAGGGCCGGGTTGACCTTGGCCTGGGTGACCGGCACCAGCGTGACCACGTCGCCCGGATAGACCGAGAGCCGGGAGGCGAGGCGTGACCCTAACAACACGCCGCCGTCCACCCCCGGCTTCGTGGTCTTGAACGACAGGTCGCCTTTGGTGATCGACTGGGGTAGCGAGGTGACCGACCTGGCTCCCGTGTCCGGGTCGAAACCGAGCAGGTTGACTCCCTCACCATAGTCCTGGCCAGCCGTGATGCCCGCCTGACTGATCACCTCCGGGCTTGCGGCAATCACTCCCGGTTCCTGCCGGATTCGTTTGAGGACGGACCGCCAGTCATCGAGTCTCAGGCCGGAGCCGAAGGTGAGAATTCGAAGGTGGGGGTTGGCCACCAGAATCCGCTCCCGGAGATCGTCTCGCAGCCCGTTCATGACGCCGAGCACGACGATCAACGCGGTGACGCCGACGGCCACGCCGCCGGTAGAGATCACGGTATTCAGAGAGGCAGTGCGGGAGTTTCGCCGGCTGCGGAGATAGCGGCGGGCGATGCGCCACTCCAGCTTGGAGGGCCGGCGGAAGGTTGCCGCCACCTCGCGCCATGCGTCACGCAGGCGTGACCGCGCCCCCGCTGTCCCGTTGTCCCGCTGTCCCGCTGTCATCCCCCCTCCGGTCGCATCGCTGGAAAGATGATCACGTCCCGGATCGAAGGCTGGTCGGCAATGACCATCATGAGCCGATCGATCCCCAAACCCATACCGCCGGCAGGCGGCATGCCATACTCCAGCGCCCGGATATAGTCGGCATCGTAGCTGTGCGCTTCCGCGTCACCCAGAGCCCGTTGCTGCACCTGATCCTCGAAGCGGCGACGCTGGTCATCCGGATCGTTGAGCTCGCTGAACGCGTTGGCCAGCTCTCGCCCTCCTACGAACAGCTCGAACCGTTCGGTCAGGGTAGGATCGCTCCGGTGCTCCTTGGCCAGGGGTGAAAGTGCCTTGGGATAGTCCATCACAAAGGTAGGCTGCACCAGATGGGGCTCGACAAACGTCTTGAAGATCTCGTCCTGAAGCCGGCTGCCGGAGAGCCCGCCCGCCTGCTCGGGCTCTGCGCCGGCGCGCAGCAGGGCAGCACGCATCTCATCGTCGGCCGAGGTGCGCAGGTCCAGACCCGCTCGAGCGCGGACGGCGTCGAGGAACCGTAAGCGGGGAAACGGAGGCGTAAGATCCAAGGTCGTGTCGAGCCGCTCGATGACCTTCGTACCCACGCAATGCTCTACCACGCCCGAGACCATCGCCTCGGTCAGAGTCATCATGTCGTTATAATCGGCGTACGCCTGGTATACCTCGAGCATGGTGAACTCCGGATTGTGGGCGCGATCCATTCCCTCGTTCCGGAAGTCGTGCCCGATCTCGTATACTCGCTCGAAGCCACCCACCAACAGCCGCTTGAGATACAGCTCGTCGGCGATGCGCAGATAGAGGGGCATGTCGAGGGCGTGGTGGTGGGTGACGAACGGCCGCGCCGCAGCCCCTCCATAGAGTGGCTGCAGCACCGGCGTCTCCACCTCGAGGAACCCCCGCTCGTCGAGAAAACGTCGAATGAAGGCGACCGCCTTCGCCCGCAGCACGAAGATCTGGCGGACCTCCGGATGTACCGCGAGATCGGCGTAGCGCTGGCGGTACCTCACCTCGGGATCCTGGAGTCCGCCGAAGGTGCGAGTTCCCGCTTCGTCCATCTGGGTCTTGCCGCGCGGGAGTGGTCGCAGTGACTTGGCCAGGACAGCGACGGCGGCCGAGTCGGGGCTAGTCTGAGCGCTCCAATCGGGATCGCTACGAGACGGCTCCGCTCGTATGGTCACCTCGCCCTTCTTGGTCCGAAACAGCCGACCACGCACGCCGATGTGATCATCCAGGTCGAGGAGTTGAACGACTCCCCAGCCATCGCCAAGATCGTCCTTTCGGAAATAGACCTGGATCTGTCCCGACGGATCCTCCAGGTGAGCGAACACGGTCTTTCCTTGCGACCGCAAGGAGGCGATACGACCAGCGACCGCCACCCGGGGACCGTTTTCGCCCATGGTGTCGTTGTAGGCAGCGACGGCCTGTGCGGCCATGTGGGAGCGCACATAGCGATATTCGAAGGGGCGGACACCGAGCGCCTCCAGCGCGGCGCGCTTCTCCCGCCGAGCAGCCTCGACATACGATCGCTCTTCCACGGTGCTCACGCCGCCTTGCCCCCGAATCGCTTGAGATACGCCTGGATGAACGCGTCCAGATCCCCATCCATGACCCGTTGTACGTCACCCACCTTCACTTCGGTTCGGTGATCATTCACCATGGTATAGGGTTGGAAGACGTAAGATCGGATCTGGTTGCCCCAGGAGTTGTCGGTCTTGGTCGCCTCGACCACCGCGCGCGCCGCCTCCTGTTCCTCCAACTTCCGCTGGTAGAGAGCGGCCCGCAACATCTTCATGGCGGTGGCGCGGTTCTTGGTCTGGCTCCGCTCCTGCTGGCAGGAGACCACCACGCCGGTGGGGGTGTGGGTGAGTCGCACCGCCGAGGAGGTCTTGTTGACGTGCTGCC
>DASXRM010000213.1:0-19355 GCA_036506575.1 Gemmatimonadales bacterium
GAGACGTATTCTCGTGTGAAACGGTGTTCCCGGTGGTGAATCTCCTGATTCCGGATGTAATCGCGAATGTAGCCGTCTTCGAATGGTGTGACGCTGAACGCTCCATAACCGTGTTGCCATTTGAAGCCACGCCGATGGGGAAAGCTGTCATGAATCCACTTGGACGTGGTTGTCTTGATGCTGCTCACCAACTCGGACAAGGCGAGCGTGCTGGGCGGCTCCAGATAGAGGTGGATATGATCTCGGGTTCCCCCTGCGCAGAGTAGTTCCCCGTTGCGGCGCGCCACTACTGCGGCCGCACATGCGAAGAGCCGGGGCCGCCACTCCGGATCGAGCCATGGTTTCCGGTTCTTGGTGGCCCAGACGAGATGGACCCGGAGCGAGAGATAGGTGTCTGCCATTGCGCGAGCGGAAAGCGGGAGTCACGCGATCCAGGCTACCATAGAGCGCCGAACCGAAAGCCGAGCAACCGGTCGCCCGCGCGATGGTGCCAAATCATCCAGGCGATACCTATGTTTCCCGCCGATGCCCGACCCGCATTCGGACGCCTGACCCCGAGCCATTCGTGATCGCTGCAGCGCTTCTCCTGATTCAGCAGTCGGCTGCCGCCGGCTCTCCGAGCAGCTACTGGCAGCAGCAGGTCGCCTATGAGATCGAAGCCCGGTTGGATGAGCCGCGCGGCGTGCTGAGCGGAACCGAGCGCATCCGCTACACCAACCGCTCCCCCGATACGCTCACGACGTTCTCGCTCCATCTCTACCTCAACGCGTTCCGGCCCGGCTCCCGCTGGGCCGACGCCGATTCGGCTGAGGGGCGCCGCCGCTTCAACGACCTGAAGGACCCCGATTTCGCCTTCAATCGTGTGCGCGACGTGCGCATCATGGGTACGCCGGTGCGGGGCGATTATCCCTTTGCGCCGGATAGCACCATCGTGCGGTTCGCTCTGCCCCGCCCGCTTGCCCCCGGGGATTCCATGTCGGCGGAGATGACCTGGGATGCTCGCCCATCAACCGTCCCCCGGCGGCAGGGTCGTCAGGGGCGTCGCTTCGACTTCGCGCAGTGGTATCCCAAGGTGGTGGTCTACGACCGCTACGGTTGGGAGGAGCATCCACTCTACCCTGCCGGCGAGTTCTACGGCGAATTCGCGTCGTTCCTGGTGGACCTCGACGTTCCGGAGGACCAGGTGATCGGCGCGACGGGTGTAGCCGTTTGTGGTGATCCGGGATGGGAGCGGGCGAACCGGGATCGGTCTCAGCCGGTCGAGTACCAACGCGACTACTATGGCTCGAGGAGTCCGTCGCCGGCCGCGTGTGATCGGGCGTTACCCGGTCGAAAGAAAGTTCGCTGGTACGCCGAGGATGTCCATCACTTTGCGTTATCGCTGAATCCGGAGTACCGCTACGAGGGTGGGCGCTACGGCGATGTGGCGGTCCACGTGCTGTATCAGCCGGGGGATGAAGGGACCTGGGGGAAAGGCACTGCGGTGGAGCGGACCGTGCGGGCGCTCACCTGGTTGGACCAGCTGTTCGGCACGTTCGCCTGGCCGCAGATCACCAACGTGCACCGTATCGAGGGGGGCGCCACCGAATTCCCCATGATGATCATGAACGGGTCGGCCGATCAGGGGCTGATCGTGCACGAGGTGGGTCACAATTACACCATGGGAATGCTGGCCAACAACGAGTGGCGGGAAGGCTGGCTGGATGAGGGGTTCACCAGCTTCCAGACCGACTGGTTCTGGGAGGCGCTCGGAAGGAGCGGGGCATACGAGGGAACGGAAGCGGCCATCCTGCAACTCGATCTGGAGGGCTACTCGGAACCTCCCAGTCTGGTGGGGGAGGCGTATCGCGACTTCAGCTCCTACAACACGGCGATCTATACCCGGGGCGCGCTGTTCTTCCATCAGCTTCGCTATGTCGTCGGCAGCACCACGATGCACCGCATCCTCCAGACCTTCTACCAGCGCTGGAAGCTCAAGCACGTGGATGAGGCAGCCTTCCGCGCCGTGGCCGAGGAGGTGTCTCATCGCGATCTCTCGAGCCTCTTTGCCCAGTGGCTGCACTCGACGGAGTTGTACGACTATGCGGTCGGGCGGGTGAGGGCGGAGAGGGCGGAGAGGGCGGAGAGGGCGGAGAGGACGGAGAGGGCGGAGAAGGCGGAGAGGACGGAGAGGTGGTTAACCCGCGTCGAGGTGGTGCGCAAGGCGGAAGGTCGAATTCCCGTGGAGGTCGCGGTCATCGCGGAAAGGGATACAGCCGTGGTACGCGCGGAAGGGCTCGCCCAACGGGAGTGGGTGGAACTAGAGACTCAAAGCAAGCCAAAGCTCGTGATCATTGATCCGCGGGTACGGACGCACGACTGGAACATGCTCAATAATCGTCACCGCCTCGGGGTGAGCCTTTCCACCATCACGGCGTACCCTCCCGGCACCGAGGTCTACTTTCACCCTTACTTCAGTACCAGGAGCCGTCGCGATCGGATGACGGTCGGGCTCCATCCGATCGTGTGGTACAACGACGCAGGTGGGGTGACTGTCGGCATTCGTGCCCGGGACGACTATCTTGGGCGCTTCGAAGAGGGCGTGGCTCTGCTCTCCCATAGCACCGGATGGGGCACGGACGACGGAGTCAAACATCTCGACTTCTTGCTGCGGGCCCGCAATCCGGCTTTCCTCCGCGCCCCCGGTGTATCCCAGACGCTCGATCTCTTCAGGATCGAGGGCCGCTACGGCCTGCTGGCGAAGGCCGAGCACAGCCACCGCGCTCACCTAACCTTCGGCCCTACCTGGACCCAGAGCCTCAGCCTGCAGTGGGTGGCCACCGACGACTTCCGCTATCTGGACCGCGGCTTCTACGACGAAGTCGGAACGGTCGAAGCCCAGGTCGGGAGCGGAGTGACTACCCAAGCCGGCAAGTGGCAGCTGGCGCTCCACGGGTCTGCGGGCGGTGGCCTGGCGTACAACCGGCAGGGACTGGCCGCGACGGGCCGACCCGAGCTCGACCCCTTCTATTTTCGTGGTTTCCTCGAAGCCACCGTGCGGCGAGCGCTGGGTCGATCCTTCGGCCTGGGGGCTCGAGCCTACGTCGGTGCGGGCGTCGGGAGCCATGATGCGGCCAAGCAGCGGCAGATCTACTTCCAGGGCGCCGATCCGCTGGAGCAGCTATACAACCCGTTCCTGCGTTCCCGCGGCGCGCTCCTTGTGGGCGACGACTTCCACTATCAGGCGCCCGGTGGGGCCGGCGTCCGAGGGGTGGATGCGCGGCTCTCGACCGCGGCCATCGTCGCGCTCAACCTCGAACTGGAGCGCACGGTATTGACGCGCCCTTGGTCCCACCTCTTCAACCGGGTGGCGCTGGCCGGGTTCACCGATCTGTCGCACGGGATCGGCGGAACGGCACAGGCTCTTACGGGCGATCGCATCAGGTTCCTGGGTGACGCCGGCATCGGTCTTCGCGCCGAGCATCGGATCGGCGATACCCAGTTCAGCACGCGATTCGATGTCCCACTCTATGTCAGCCGACCCGAGTTGGCGCAGGACCGGGATCCGGGAGATGGCCATTTCGAGTTTCGCTGGGTCTTCAGCTTCGAGCCGGCGTTTTGAAGGCGGGGAAGGAGGGAAGCGGGAGGCGAGGGAGCTGCTCAATCATTTCTTGCGCTCGCGCCGGTGATAGCTATCCAATCCACATACTCGCTCTCATTACATACTCTCTTCCCCACTTCCCCACTTCCCGACTTCCCCGCTTCCTGACTTCCCCGCATTCCCGCGTTCCCGCTTCCCCGCTTCCCCTCCTATATTCCCGCCCATGCTGAAATCACTTTACGCGGGATACTGAGTGCCCGACGTGCCATATAAGGTAGAGAAACCCTGGGGCTACGAGCTGATCTGGGCTCGCACCGACCGGTACGTGGGCAAGATCCTCCACGTGAAGGCGGGTCACGTGCTGAGCTTGCAGTACCACAATTTCAAGGACGAGACCATGCATGTGCTCTCGGGTGAGCTCAAGTTGACTACCCAGAGCGGTGACACCCTGGTTGCGCGCCCGTTCAAGGCGGGTGAGACGGTACACATACCGCCTAGACTGATTCACCAGATCGAAGCGGTGGTGGACAGCGACGTGCTCGAGGCCTCGACCCCCGAGCTCGACGATCTCGTGCGGCTTCAGGACCGTTACGGAAGAGGTTGAGATGCAAGTGATCATCCCGCTCGCGGGCAAGGGCACCCGGCTGCGACCCCACACCCATATCGTGCCGAAGCCGCTGCTCAAGGTGGCCGGCCGGCCGGTCATGGACTGGGTCATGGACCGGCTCGAGGGGCTGGACATCACCGAGCTGATCTTCATTACCGGCCATTTGAAAGAGCAGGTCGAGGCGTTTGCCCGGGCGCGCTACCGGATTCCATCACGCTTCATCGAGCAGAAGGTCCAGGACGGCACCGCCGGTGCCATCAACCTGGCGCGGCCCTACGTGAAAGGACCGGTGCTGATCATCTTTGTCGACACCGTGTTCGAGGCCGATCTTACGCTCATCAACCGGACCGACGCGGACGGCATCATCTGGGCCAAGGAGGTGGAGGACTACCAGCGTTTCGGGGTGGTGGTGACCGACGCGCAGGGCTACATGACCCGCATCGTGGAGAAGCCTTCGACCCCGATCTCGAAGCTGGCCAACATCGGGCTGTACTATGTTCGGGCGACCGACAGTCTCTGGCAGGGCATCGATCACGTGCTCGCCAATCCAGCCAACAAGGGCGAGTGGTACCTGACCGATGCTTTCCAGTGGATGATCGAGCATGGAAAGCGGATCCTCACGGCTGAAGTCGGCGGCTGGTACGATTGCGGCAAGCTCGACACTCTTCTGGAGACCAATGAGATCCTGTTGCGGAATGGCGCTGCCCGACGGGTCGACTTTCCCGGCGTTACCATCCACGATCCGGTCTACATCGAAGAAGGGGTTGCCATCGAGCGGAGCGAGATCGGTCCCAACGTCTCGGTGGAGCAGGGGACCAGGATCAGCGGCAGCCGGATCAGGAACTCGATCATCGGGCGCGACGGCAGGCTCAGCCGGGTGACGCTGGACGGCTCGCTTCTAGGAAGCGGGGTAATGCTGGACGGATTCCAAGGGAGCGCGAGCATCGGAGACCACTCTGAGTTGATCGTGAAGTGACCGCGAAGCGGTCGGTTGACGATCTCTGCCGGTCCTACCTGGACCTCAAGTTCCATTTCGATCCCGCTGCCGCGAGCGCGGCCGGTGTGGTGGCGGAGGACGGCCGGCTGGGCCGCTTCGATCCGGAGAGCACGCGGCAGCATCTCTCGGCGCTGCGTTCGGTGGCCGGCGCCATCGAGGAACTGGATCCGGGTGACCTCCAAAGCGAGATCGATCGTACCGCGCTGCTCGGCGAGATCCGCAGCACCATTTACCGGCTGGAGTACGAGCAGCCCAGTGTCCGGAACCCCGGCTTCTGGCTCTCGCACCTGTTCCAGGGTCTCTATTCGCTGCTGATGCGGAGCGAGCCCGATCCGGCCGCCCGCGGAGCTGCGGTGGTCGCCCGGCTCGAGGCGGTCCCCTCCTTTGTGGAAGCGGCTCGGGCCACCATAGACGAGCCGCCTGCGATATTCGTCGATACGGCGCTCGGCATGTTGGGTGGTGGGGGGGAGCTGATTGCCCAGGTGGTGACGCTCTTTAAAGACGCCGCGCCCGATCTGGCCGACCAGCTCGCGCAGGCCGGAGAGGCGGCGCTCAAGGCGCTGGTCGGGTTCGGTGCCGCGCTTCGCGACGAGATCCCGCCCAGCTCCGATCCGCACGGGTTCGCAATCGGCGAGGAGCAGTTCAGCCGCCGGCTACATCACGAGCACGCGCTCAGGGCCAGTCCACCCGAGCTGTGGCGATACGGGCTTCACCTGCAGGAGGAGGTGACCGATCAGATCGTCGCACTGGCGCGGCGCCTGGACCCGAGACCCTGGCGCGAGTTGGTGAACGAGCTTCGAGCAGACACGCCGTCGCCGGAGGAGCTGCTCGCGGTGTATCGCTCGGAGGTCGAGCGCGCCTGCCGGTTTGTCGCCCAGCGCGATCTGGCCGGAGTTCCCGAAGGCGGGATCGAGGTGGTGCCGACGCCGTCCTACCTCACGACGTTGGTGCCTTTCGCGGCCTACGAGCCGCCGCCGATCTATCTGCGCCAGCGCACCGGGCGGTTCTACGTCACCCGGCCGGACCCGGCGCTTCCGCCGGACGCTTTCGCAGAGCAGCGTCGGGGGCACTGCCGGCACGCGCTTCCCGTCATGGTGGCGCACGAGGTGTATCCGGGACACCATCTCCACCTCCTCACGATGGAGGGGCTCCCATCCGAGGTGCGGCGCCACGTCTGGAGCCCGATCACGGTGGAAGGGTGGGCCCTTTACTCCGAGCAGCTCATGGAGGAGGCCGGCTATTATCCGACTAACGAGACGCGATTATTTCAGCTGGTCAATCTCCTCTGGCGGGCGATCCGGATCGTTCTGGACGTCGGCCTGCACACCCGTGGCATGACCCCGGCGGAGGCGACCGACTACCTGGTCGAGCACCTGCCGATCGAACGGCGAAACGCGGAGGCCGAGGTCCGCCGTTACTGCGCCTGGCCGACCTACCAGCTGTGCTACGCAGTGGGCCGGCGCGAGCTGCTGAGCCTCCGTGACGCCTACCGGCATCGGAACGGTGCCGGGTTCACGCCGCGACGGTTTCACGACGAGTTGATGAGATACGGTGGAATGCCCGTGGCTCTGGCGCGCTGGGGCATGGAGCTGACGGAGTGACCATGAAGATCACCGTCCTGACCTATCTCGACAGCGAAGACGAGAACTCGAAAGACTACGAGGCGGTGGTCCCCCAGGTGGCCCGGACTCTCCGCAGCCTCGGCCACCGGGTATCCGTCCTGGGCGTCCACGGCGACGTCAAGCGCCTCGTTGCCGGCCTCTCTCGGAGAAGGCCGGATCTCGTCTTCAATCTGATGGAGATGTTCAGCGAGAACGTGTTCGGCGACATCCCGGTCGCCGGGCTGCTGGATCTCCTCGGCCTCAAGTACACGGGCAGCGGCCCGGGCGAGCTCTATCTCAGTCAGGACAAGGGACTCACCAAGAAGCTTTTGGCCTTCGAGGATATCCTGTATCCCCGTTTCGCCGTGTTTTCCCGCCAACAGGCGTTCGAGACCGGCGGAAACCTACGGATGCCGCTCTTCGTCAAGCCGCTTCGCTCCGATTCGTCGCTCGGCATCGGAGGTAAGTCGCTGGTGCACGATGCTGTGGCGCTGATGGAGAGGGTCACGGCCATTCGAAAGGAGCTGAACGACTCGGCGCTCGCGGAAGAATTCATCGAGGGGCGCGAGTTCTACGTCGGAGTGCTGGGCAATTCGCAGCCCAAGGCGCTCCCGCCGGTGGAGGTGGATTTCACCGGGTTTCCGGAGGGTGTGCCGAAGGTGGTCGACAGCAAGGCCAAGTGGGACGAGCGGAGCAAGGAATACAAGGGCACCAAGTCGGTGCTGGCCAATCTACCGGACGAGCTTCGCGCCCGGCTGCAGAAGGTGGCCGTCGATGCGTACCGGGCGCTGCGAGTGAGGGACTACGGACGGGTGGATCTCCGGCTCACCGACACCGGCGAGATCTACGTGCTCGAGGTCAACGCGAGCTGCTACCTCGAGCGCTCCAGCGAATTCGCGATGTCGGCCGCGGCGGCTGGCATCGAATATCCCAAGCTGATCGAGCGCATCGTCGAGCTGGCGCTGGAGCGCTACGGGAAGTAGGACGGGAAAGGAAGGACGGGAAAGTCGGGAAAGTCGGGAAGGACGGGAAGGTGAGGGAATAGGACACAACAGATGGTAGGCGGCCCCAAGAGGTCATTTCAACCAATCGACAGCGACAACATCGCGCAACCGCCTTCTTCTCCTGCCTGCCAACCTTCCCGTCTTTCCCGTCCTTCCCGTCCTTCCCGTCAAGGTAAATAACTGCCCCGCTGGACGTGGTTCATCGCCAGGCCGGTGACCAGCGTGGTGAGAGCGATGATCGCCGAGTCCTCCCGGTTCGCGGGGTAGCCCTGCTCCAGCCGGGCGGCGCGTTCGGCCAGGTAGCGCAACAGCACCCGGGTCCGCTCGGGAAAGTGCCCGGTCCAGCGAAAGACGTTCGCCATGAGCTCGGGCTCGAGCCGGCGAATGAGATCGACCGCCGGCTGAAGTGGCTCGCCCAGCGAGAGTCCCTCGGAGCCTCCCAGGTCCTCGAAGATCGCCCGGAGCGCCCCGTCCAGGCCGGGCGGCAACTCGCCCGGCGAGTCGGCTGCCCTTCCGTAGTATTGGTCGAGCGAGTACTCGATGTCGCCCACATCTTCGTCCAGCTCGCTGCTGGTGACTTCGGGGTCGCGGTCCCGCAACGCCGCCATGGTGCGGCTGCAATAGGCGAGCTTGGCATAGGCGATCGGCCAGCCACCGTATTCGGCCCGCCAGTCGAGACCCGGCGTCATCCATACGGCAAACGTCTCGGACCAGTCCTCGTCGGGGTGCTTCTGCGCGTACCATCCGGGCAGGTGCCTCACGTAGCGGCGGCTGAACGGCTCCGGGCGGTATTCCTCGAAGTAGGGTTGGGTGATCGAGCCAAACTGCTTCACCCATTCTTCCTGGTCGTAGAGCCGGTAGGCGTAGTTGACGACGTGGCCCATCTCGTGACGCAGGTAGCGCAGGATGTCGGCCCGGTCGAACCCCTCGACGTGGCCCACCCGTTCGGCATGCAGCGCCGTCAGATCGGGCCGGGCCAGGTAGAAGGGGATGGCGATCGCGACCGTCTCGAAGGGAACCCCCCACTCGGTGGAGAGATAGAACCGGGGACGCACCCGGGTGATCCCGCACTGGCGGAGCTCGTTCAGGAACTCGGCCAGAATCGGCTCCAGCCGGGTCCCTTCGATGGTGAGTCCGAGATCGCGGATCGGTGTGGACCAGAGATTCGACTCGTGGAAACGGGCGAGCTCGGCGTGCATGGGGCAAAGATATACTGCGACCTGAAACCTTGGTTCCCTGTCGACTACATTGCGCCATGCCGCCACGCGCTTCCGCAGTTCCGCCGACTGTCAGGGGACTCTCGCTGGTCTCGCTGTTCAACGACTTCGCGAGCGAGATGGTGTACCCCCTGCTCCCCGCATTTGTCACCCGTACGCTGGGAGGTGGACCCTTAGCCCTCGGTGTCCTGGACGGCGCCTCGGAGCTGACTTCTTCGGTGCTCAAATGGATCAGCGGCCGCCTGGCCGACCGCCCGGGGTGGCGGCGTCCCTTGATCCTGGGTGGCTACGCCAGTGCCGTACTGGTGCGGCCCCTCATCGCGATGGCCAACGCGGCGTGGCAGGTGGTCGGCTTCCGGGTGATCGATCGGGTCGGGAAGGGGATTCGGACCCCTCCACGGGACGCACTGATCGCCGAAGTGACCCCTACCGAGCTCCGGGGCCGAGCATTCGGATTCCATCGCGGAGCCGATCACTTTGGTGCCGTGCTGGGGTCCCTAGCCGCGTGGTGGCTGCTGCGGCGCGGATCGGATGTGCGGAGCGTCATCGGTTGGAGCGTGGTTCCGGGCCTGGTCGCGTTCGCGGTGCTGGCGGTGGTGTTGAGGGGAGTCACGAGTCATGAGTCACGAGTCACGGGTCGGGAGCGAGGGGGAACCAAGGACTCGCGACTCGCAAGTCGCGACTCTGCCACCTTCTGGCCCCCCGTCCTCGCGCTCACCGCCATCACGTTCTTTCGCCTGCCGGAGACGCTCCTGATTCTGAGGATTCAGGACCGGGGCGTCGCCATACCGGCGGTGCCACTGATCTGGGCAGGGCTCCACGTGGTTCGCAGTGCCAGCTCCTATCCGGGGGGATGGCTCTCGGATCACTGGGGGCCGCGCCGCGTCGTGGCGGCTGGCGGGCTCCTGTTCGCCTCCGTGGCTTTCGCCCTTGGTCTGGCGATCGGTCCGGCAGCGGCAATAGCGCTCTTTCTGCTGCTCGGCCTGGTTGCAGGGCTCACCGAATCAGGCGAGCGGGCGCTGGTGGCGCGCCTGGCGCCGGTGCGCACCGGCCGCGGGTTTGGGATTTATCACGCGCTTACGGGGGGCGCGGCGCTACCGGCCGGCCTGATCTTCGGGGCGCTCTACCAATCGGCCAGCGGGACCGCGGCGCTCTGGACGTCGGCTGGCGGCATGGCCGCCGCAGTCCTCCTTTGGCTCGTGGTTTCACCATCGCACGAGAGACAGGGTGGACATAATAACCTCCCCTAAAAACCTTACGACCTTCGTGCCTTCGTGGTGAAGTTTTTGACGGCGTGTCTGATTGCAGGGGCGAGCACCCTTCACCCTTCCGCCGCAGCGGCCCAGGTGCAGGTCCGCGTTGGCGAGTCCGGTCGCGTCACCTACTCCGAGCTCCACGAGGCGCTCAAGGCCGGGACTCCGGCGGCCGATTCGGTCCAGGCGATCCTGGGGTCCAGGTCGCCGGGGCGGCTGTGGCGCCGCATGCGCGCGGCCCTTCGGGGAACCGGCGACTGGAACTCGGGCCTGCTGGCGCTCACCCGTCTGGCAGAGCTCAGGACCGCGGCCTATGCGGACAGCGCGGCGCGGATGCAGCGTCGGCTGGAGCAAGCCGAGTTCCCTCCGTTCCCGGGGAATCCCGGACTCAAAGCGGATGACGTGCAGCCGTCCCTGCAGGCGATTGTGCTGGAGCGGCGTCGCGCGGTGCGGGGAGATTCAGCCGTGCTGGCGGATATCCTGAGAAGGATCCCGACAAAGCACTACGACCATGGCGACGCGTGGGTGCTCGGCCGGTTGGGAGCCGGCGCGGTGGATTCGGTGGCTGCGAGGTTCCGCGGAGCGGATTCGGAGGAGTTCCGCGTGCGGTATCTGACGCTGCTTTCCTATTTCACGGATCCCAAGCTCATCCCGCTGCTCACCAGGGTGTACGTGGCTCCTGACAGCTTCGGGATTCCCAAGCGCTACGCTATTCGTGCCTCGGACGGACTGCTCTGGATCGGAACGCGCGCAAGCCTGCGGGCCCTGCTCGAGGCTCGAGCCGAAGCCAAACGGAGAGGGGTCTACGCCGACTCGAGTCTTGCCCGCGGTGGGTACGACTTTCTGGCGAACGACAGCTCAGCGGTCATCTCGCGTACGGGGAAGTGGCTTACGGAATGGATCGGCGAAGCAGGCCTCCCCCGCCATTGAGAGGCGCACAGGTCACCTCGAACGCGACCAGCACCGTATCCCCCCCCACCACCGAGATGCTCTGAGGATTCTTGCCTTCAGCGGTGACGCAGTTCGTCGCCAGCTCCGCGAGCGTCAACTGGTGGGTCCCGAGTCCGAGATTATTGACGATCAGTTGGTCGGAGATGCCGATGTCAACCGGTGATTCTTCGTCCACGGCAACGGTATACCCGTCGGGATCCAGGTCGACGCCGCCGGTTGTGGTCTCGATCTGAATCGAGCCTTGTGTCAGGTTAGTGGTATCGTCACCACACGAGGCTGCCGGCGCCGCCAGCGTGCCGATGACCAGGAATCGGAGCTGCTTCTGCCATTGCGTGGTCATGGGAAATGGCCGGGTCAGGGGCTATGAGACCGATCGTTTTTCCAATGTCCGACCGGCGGCTGGAGCTGTCAATACGAGTCGTTACGGTACGGAACGTCGGCCCCGAACGCCGCAGCAATCGAGATCAGCAGCACCGGGTGGGGCCATCCTGGTAGCGAGCCCGCACGAACTCCTCGTAGAACTGCCGCTCGGTTGGAACCGGATGACCGGGATGGCACCGGTTGAGGTGATCAAGGTGCGCAGCGTAGTCCGGCATCCCGGCGATTCTTCGAAGCGCGGCGAGGAGCTTTGTAACGCTCAGGGTGACAGCTCTCCCGCTATCCGGCATAGGCTGTCTCGACGAAGGGTGACTCCTTGGCCTTGGCCGGCTTCCGCCGGGTGAGAATCAACACCCATTCGCGCGCGGACGAGAGCAACACCAACACCGTCACCACCATGAAGGTCATCGTAATGGCGGCGTCAAGGCGGTTGTTGAAGATGAGACGCGCCCCGCGGGAGGCCTCCATCGTGCCGGCTGCCACCTGCTCGCGGATCCCGGACGCCTGGGCCAGGAAGCCGAGCGCAGGGTCACTGGCAAACACCTTCTGCCATCCGGCGGTGAGCGTCGCGGCAAGGAGCCAGGCGAGTGGCAGGAGAGTGACCCACGCATACCGTACCTTGCCGCTCTTGATGATCAGCGTGGTGCCCACGCAAAGCGCCACCGAGGCCAGGAGCTGATTGCTGATGCCGAAGAGCGGCCACAGCGAGTTGATGCCACCCAAGGGGTCCAGTACCCCTTGCACCAGGAAGTACCCCCAGCCGGCGACGATGAGCCCGGAGGCGAGCACGGAGCTGGGGTACCATGAGGTTCGACCCAGCGGGCGCCACAGCTGACCGGCGAGCTCCTGCAACATGAAGCGCCCCACCCGGGTACCGGTATCGACGGTGGTCAGGATGAAGAGCCCCTCGAACATGATCGCGAAGTGATACCACAAGGCTATCAGCCCGGATCCGAACGCGCTGCTGAAGATGTGCGCCATGCCCACGGCCAGTGACGGCGCGCCTCCGACGCGACCCAACAGGGTCTTTTCGCCGACCGACGCCGCCAGGCTTTCGATCTGACCGGGGGTGACCGTGAACCCCCAGCCCCGAATCACTTCCGCCGCCGAATGAACGTTGCCGCCCAGGGTGGCGAGCGGTGCGTTGATAGCGAAGTAGATGCCGGGGTCGAGCAGCGCCGCCGCACAAAGCGCCATGATGGCAACGAATGACTCCATCAGCATCCCGCCATACCCGATCAGGCGGGCGTCACTCTCCCGCGTGAGCATCTTGGGCGTGGTGCCCGAGGCCACCAGCGCGTGGAAACCACTGATCGCGCCACAGGCGATGGTGATGAATGCGAACGGAAAGAGCTTCCCGGCAAAGACCGGCCCGGTCCCATCCACGAACCGCGTCACCGCCGGCATCCTGAGCGGTGGCAGCACCAGGAGAATCCCCAGCGCGAGCAGCAGAATGGTCCCGATCTTCATGAAGGTGGAGAGATAGTCGCGGGGACAGAGGAGCATCCAGACCGGCAGCACACTGGCGATGAAGCCGTAGACGATTATCCCATACGCGATGGTGAGCCCAGAGTGGGTGAAGTAGGGTGCGAGGGTCGGCGACTGGGAGATGTAGCGGCCACCGACCAGCGCCGCCAGCAGGAGCGCCACACCAAACGCCGAGGCCTCGAGGGTGCGCCCCGGCCGCCAGACCTTCATCCAGAAGCCCATCAGTATGGCTATGGGAATGGTGCAAACGATGGTGAAGACGCCCCACGGGCTGTCCTTCAGCGCGTTTACCACGACCAGGGCCAGCACCGCGAGCAAGATGACCATGATGGCGAGCACCGCCACCATCGCGAGCAGCCCAGCGACCGGGCCGGTCTCCTCCTTGGCCATCTGGCCCAACGACTTCCCATCTCGCCGCATGGAGCCGAAGAGGATCACGAAATCCTGCACCGCGCCGCCCAGCACCACGCCGAACACGATCCAGAGGGTCCCAGGCAGATAGCCAAACTGGGCGGCCATCACCGGCCCGACCAAGGGTCCGGCGCCGGCGATCGCCGCGAAATGATGGCCGAAGAGCACCCAGCGGGAGGTGGGAACGAAGTCTCGTCCGTTGTTCAGCCGCTCCGCCGGGGTGGCTCGCCGATCGTTGAGCTCCAACACCCGCGTGGCCAGGAACCGGCTGTAAAAACGGTACCCGAGGAGGTAGGTGCCAACCGCCGCGAGTACCAGCCAGGCGGCGCTGATGGTCTCGCCCCGATGGAGCGCAAGCACGCCCCAAGCCACCGCCCCAGCCAGAGCCAAGAACAGCCAGCCGATGTATTTGCGGAGCATGGACTAACGTATAAAGGACGGGAAAGACGGGAAAGACGGGAAAGACGGGAAAGACGGGAAAGACGGGAAGGCGGTGCGGCGGTAGGGCGGTACGGCGGTACGGCACTCCTCATCCCGAGCAGAGCGAGGGACCTACCCCAAACCGCTCCGGGATATCGCGGCGGGTCTCGGAGCAAGACAGGCCTCTGCGCCTCCTTGCCACTCCCGAATTCGCCCCGTACTTTCGAACTCCATGCCATTGCCATCCTTCGGCTTCGGTCATCGGCCCTCGTGGGAACATGAGGCGCCGGAAGGAGCCGGTGCCGCGCTCGAGGAGCCCCGGCCCCAGCCGATCGCGAAGGGTTGGCGGGGCAAGGTGGCCATCGTGACCGGGGGGGCCACCGGGCTGGGCCGCCAGATCTCCATCGAGTTCGCGCGGCTGGGCTGCCACATCGCCTTCTGCTTCGTCAACATGCCCGGGCGCGATGTGAGCGAGCAGGCGCTCCTCACCGAGACGGCGCTTGTCGGGATGGGGGTCCAGGTGCACGCCCGGCGCTGCGACGTCCGCGACCGGCACGCGGTCGAGCAGTTCGTCAACGAAGCCAAGCAAAGGCTCGGCGGGGTGCACTTCTTGATCAACAATGCCGGCATCGCCAACGACGGAGCGCTCTGGCGCCTATCGCAGGAGGCCTGGGAGGAGGTTCTCGAGACCAATGTGACCGGCGCCTTCAACTGCATCCGGGCCGTGGCGCCGATCTTTCGCTCACAGCATTACGGCAAGATCGTCAGCGTGAGCGCCCATCAGGCCGAACGCCCCGGGTTCGGAGTCGCCAACTACGCTGCCAGCAAGGCCGCGCTGCTCGGCCTCACCCGAGCCGCCGCCGTCGAGCTCGGCCCCGCCAACGTCAACGTCAATGCCGTCGCACCCGGCTTCATCCGCACCGAGCGCATGGCCATGCTTCCCTCCGAGGTCATCGAACGGGCGCAGAAGAGCTCGGTGCTGGGCCGGGTGGCCGAGCCGGATGACGTGGCCCACGTCATCTCCTTTCTCTGCTCGGACTCCGCCCGTCACATTACCGGACAGACAATTGTAGTCGACGGCGGGTTGTCGCTGGAATAAAAGCGTGAACGGTAAACGGTGAACAGTGAACGGGCCCTTCCGCCCGCCCGCCTGCCCGTCCGTCCGCATCGTTTACCGTCTACTGTTTACCGTTTCTCCCTCACCGTTTACGTTCTTGCATGCCCTCCACTGCCAAGAAACTGTCGGCCACGTCGTGCGTGGCTCTGCTGGCGCTGTTGGCCTGCCGGCTCAACGCCCAGGACGAGCCTAAGCCGCTTCCGCCGGTCCGGACTTTGGCCACCGCGCCACTCGCTGGTCAAACCATTGCGGTCCTCCCACTCACTCTGGTCGTAGCCGACCCGACGCTGGAATCCGACACGCTTTACGCCCGCTACAGAGACCACCGCACCGCCCTCCTGCGAGCGGACTCTCTGGTGGGTGAGGCGATCCGAGCCAGGGGCCCCGAGGTGAACTGGGTGCTCCCCCCCCAACTGCGGAAGATTGCCCGACGGTCAGCCGGCTTCGTGGAGGATCCGGACCAGATGGGCCAGGCCATACTGCGTACGCCCAGCCTCACCAGGGTTCCCGATCCGCTTCGATCATCCCTTCGGGGACTGATAGCGCTGGCCGGCGGACGCATCGCGTTGGTGCCGGCCTCCCTGGGCTTCGGACCGGAGCGCAACGGCCAGATCCGCGCCGACCTCACGCTGGTGCTCGCCGATTCCCGGAGCGGCAAGATCCTGTGGCGGAGTCTGGCGTACGGCCGGGGAGCCTCTCCCGACCAGGCGTTGAATGCCGCGGTGGCCGCGGTTCTCCCCGTCTCCGGCGGGCCATGACCTACGATGTGACCCTGATTCCGGGCGACGGCATCGGCCCCGAGATCACCGTCCAGACGGTGAAGGTCCTCAAAGCCACCGGGCTTCGTTTCAACTGGGACGAGGAACTGGCCGGCATGGCGGCGGTCGAGGCCACCGGCACCCCGCTTCCCGACGCTACGGTTGAAAGCATCCGGAAGAACGCGCTTGCGCTCAAGGGACCACTCACCACCCCGGTGGGGACCGGATTCCGCTCGGTGAATGTAGGGCTGCGGAAGGAGTTCGAGCTCTTCGCCAACATCCGGCCGGCCCGCACCATCATGCCGGGCGGGCGGTTCGAGAACGTGGACATCGTGCTGGTGCGAGAGAACCTCGAGGGTCTCTACATCGGCGTCGAGCATTTCGTGGCAGTCGGCGACGATCCCCGAGCCGTCGGCGAGTCGATGGCCATCGTGACCCGCCGCGGGTGCGAGCGAATCATCCGGTATGCCTTCGAGTACGCCCTCAAGCACGGCCGGCGCAAGGTCACCATCGTGCACAAGGCCAACATCCTCAAGATGGTGAGCGGACTGTTCCTGGAGGTGGGCCGAGCCATCGCGAAAGAGTACGAGGGGCGGGTCGAGTCGAACGATATGATCGTGGACAACACGGCGATGCAGCTTGTCATGCGGCCGGAGCAGTTCGATGTCATGGTCACCACCAACATGTTTGGGGACATCCTCAGCGATGAGGTGTCGGGGCTGGTCGGCGGATTGGGCCTCGCGCCCGGCGCGAATATTGGAACCAAGGCCGCCATCTTCGAGGCGGTGCACGGGAGCGCGCCGGACATCGCGGGCAAGGGGCTGGCCAACCCGTCGGCCCAGATGTTCGCGGCCGCGATGATGCTGGACCACATCGGTGAGCTGGAGTGCGCCGCGCGGATTCGCAACGCGATCATCACCACGATAGTGCGCGATGGAATCCGCACCCGGGACCTGGGTGGGACCGCCTCCACGGAGGAGTTCGGCAGTGCCGTCGCTCAGCGGGCTGCCTGAGGTCCCGTGTGCCCGATGCCAGCGCCGGATCCGGGGGCTTGGCTGGGGCGAGCTGTGTCCCGATTGTCTCGCCGAGCGAAAGGGGCGTGCAAGACGGCTGGCCAACCGCATCTCCCTGGCCGCGACGGTGCTGATGGCGGCATACGTCGCCCTTCGCGTGTCGGCGGTCCCGATGGCGCGGCTCTACGGCGCGATCGCGGTCCTGGCCACCTACATCATCGTTCGACGAATCGCGACTGCGGTTGCGATGGAGTTTCTCAAATGACCAAGGCGGGGAAGCGGGAAAGAGTGCAGCGAGCTTCTTTTGGAGTCAGCGGATTTTTGCGGGTGGCGGTCATGCTCTTGGCGAGCACCTCCGTGCTTCCCTGTTTCCCTGCTTCCCCGCTCCACGCCCAAACTTCCCTCACCATTTACAACGACGGGCGCGTCCTCGTACGGCGTACGATTTCGGCTACCCTGCCCAAGGGCGGATCCAACCAGCGGCTCGCGCTGGGGGCGCTCGATCCGGCGACGCTCTTTTCCCTGGACTCTACCGTCAGCCTGGAGCGGGTGTCCTATGATGGGGCGGTGGACGAGGCCAGCGTGCTCCGCCGATCGGTGGGCAAACGATTGGTGTTCCGGCTTTCCGACCCGCGAGATACGGTGAGCGCGCTCGTGCTGGGGGTCGACCCCATACGCCTGCAGCTGCCGGACGGGCGCATCAGCTTTACTCCGCCGGGGCTTCCTTTATACCCCAGCGACGTGGTCGTGGTAGAGCCGACCGCCAATGTCGCGGTCCGGAGCGCGCGAGCTCAGGACCAGATGCGGCTGGGATACTTCACTACCGGCGCTTCTTGGCAGGCGAGTTACCAGGTAGTACTGGGCCGGGACGATGCCCGGGTGACCGGAATGGCGGTGCTTCCGTCCGAATCGCTTAGAGCGGAGAACGCGGAGGTCCACCTCCTGGCAGGCTCGGTGAACCGGGCACAGCCGCCGCCGGGGGCGCCCAGGCCGCTAATGCGCAGAGAAGCGCGGGCAGCTGCCGAGATGGCGATGAGCAATGTGGCGACCGAGCAGCGGGTGGGAGAGTTTCATCTATATTCGCTTCCCGGCCGGAGCACCCTGCTCCCTGGCCTCACCACGTCGATCGCGCTCTTCGAGCCGGCGCAGGTCAAGTACGACCGGAACTACGTAATGCACGGGGATGTGCCGTATTGGGGCTTCCTGCCGCAGCAGGGTGAGGAGACCGAGCCTCCGGTCGAGGTGACCTACACGCTCAAGCGGCCGCGGAAGACCGATTTCGGTGACCGGCCGCTGCCAGGAGGCGTCGGTCGGCTGTACCAGGCCGATAGTGCGGGAGGTCTGCAGCTGGTGGGTGAGGCCTCGATGGATCACACCCCCCCGGGCAACGACGTCAAACTCAGTGCCGGCAAGGCCTTCGACCTGACGGCCAAGCGAATACAGACCAGCTACGTGACCCGGCGGGACAGCACCAAGGCGCGCGGAATGCACACCGTGGCGACAGCCGACTACAGGGTGACCCTGAAGAATGCGAAGGACAGCACGGTGACCATCGATGTACAGGAGGAGCGCGCGGGCGAGTGGGCCGTGATCACCAGCTCGGTTCCGGCGGAGAAGGTCTCTTCCACTATCACTCGCTTTCGAGTGCGGGTGCCTCCGCGCGGGGAGGCGGTGCTCTCCTACAGAATTCGAGTGATATGGTGACACAGTAGGATGGGCGCGATGAATTCGCCGGTCACCATCGCCCATCTCTCCGATCTACACTTCGGCGGCTACGCCGACCTCAAGCAGATCGAGGCGCTCGAGGAGTTCCTGCCAACCCTGAGCGCCACTGCGATCGTGGTCTCGGGCGACCTGAGCCAACGGGCCCGCCACGGCGAATTCCAGGCGGCCCACGTCTTCCTGCATCGGATGCGGATGCACACACCGGCGCTCACCGTGCCGGGCAATCACGACATCGAATGGTGGATGAGTCCCCTTGGTCTCCTGGGCGAGAAACGGAAATACGCCAAGTACCTCCGCTACTACAGCGATCTCCGCCCAGTGCTGGAGGTACCCGGAGCGATTCTGGCCGGTGCCCTGAGCAGCTATGGGGTTGCCTTTGGCTCGCTCACCTGGAACCTGAGAGATCTGGCGGTGAAGGGACACCTGCCGAGATCGGAGACCAACCGGGTCAAGAAGATTTTTGCTGGCGCGCCCGCTGATCTGGCCAAGGTGCTTGTAGTGCACCACAACGTGCTGGCAGGCGGAACCGGACGGATGGGGCTGGCGCGCTGGCGCTCGGCGCACAAGCGGCTCCTCGACACCGGAGCCGACGTCATCCTGTGCGGCCACGATCACCACGAGGGCGCCGGACAGATCGAAGGTGGGCTCGCCGTCAGCACCTCCGGCACTCACAGCTACCGTCAGCGCGGGGGACGGCCTTCGGTGTTCAACCTGGTCAGGCTCGATGCCCAGTCGGTGCACATCCAGCACTACCGCTGGGTTCCGGCCAACCGGCAGTTCATACCATCGGACAAGTTCTCGTTTGCCCGCAAGGGTGCGCCCAAGGTGGCGGTGT
>DASXRM010000214.1:0-4295 GCA_036506575.1 Gemmatimonadales bacterium
CCAGTAGCATCGGTTACCGTTTTTTGCTCGCCGACCGTTTCCGAGCACACGTTGAAGAAGATGTTCTGCCGTCTGGGTTGCGCGACGGCGACTTTGTTCGCGCTGAGCTCGCAGTCACGGCTGGTCAGCGTGATCGTCACAGTCGACCTCTGCGTCATGGTGAGGACGCAGCTCACCACGGTGCCGGCGACGGTGCACTGCGTCGCTGTCGGAGGCGAGACGGTGACGGGCAGGGTCACTGTCCCAGTTGCGCCTAAATTGTCGGTCACAGTGAGCGTGACGTTGAAGGTGCCCGCCGCAGCGTAGGTGTGGCTCGGGTTCTGGTCGGGAGCTGCGGGGCTACCATCGCCGAAGTTCCAACTCCATGACGCGATGGTGCCATCGGGGTCGCTGCTGGCGTCGGTGAACAGACAGCCAATGTTGACGGTACACGCCGGCGCCGTGAAGCTCGCGATGGGCGGAGTGTTGGCCGTGCCGCTCACCACCACGGGGTTGGTCACACTGGCTGAAGCCCCGGCGTTGTCGGTCACGGTGAGCTTCACCTGGTACGTGCTCGCCGCGGCAAAGGTATGGCTCGGGTTGGTGACGTCTTGGACTAGCGGACTGCCGTCGCCGAAGTCCCAGGTGCGTGATACGATGGTGTTGTTCCCATCGGGGTCAGTGCTGGTATCGGTAAAGGTACAGGCGACACCGACCGTACAGGCGCCTACCGTGAAGGTGGCAACCGGGTCGTTGTTAGGGCCGACATTACCTCCGTCGTCTCCACACGCCCAGACGAAGGTCAGCATGACAGTTGTTGCAGCCAGCAGGGGGATTGATCGCATAGAGTCTTCCCAACCAAGAGTGACAGAGTGGTCCCACTAGGAATCGGCGGAGTTGGTAGCGCGTGACCATACGCGACCCGCGCGCCGGATGAGCCAGAGCCGTGCCAATGGTCGAAGCAGCCGCTGCACCCCCTTCCGTGCACCATCCAACAATCGGCCCCACATGCACCTACACCCTGCGCTTCCGGAGCCTCACAACGGTGCGAGGAACCCACAATTGTGGCGAGCGGGCCATACCGCGCCGACTCATACTACCCGAGGTGTAGCGCCAGCGCTGGCTCACAAGTCACATTCGCCGTTTGCGCGCACCACTCCGGTTGACTCGACGCGCTTGGGCTGGCTACGTTTACGGGCTGTAACTATGACGGACCTGTCGCTGTCGCGCAGCCAGATGTTGCTCCTGAGCGGATCGGCCAATCGCCCGCTCGCCACCGAGGTAGCCGCCCATCTGGGGCAGCCCCTCTGCCAGGTCACGCTCCGGCGATTCGCGGACGGCGAGATCTTCGTCAAGATCGACGAAAACGTCCGGGGGCGGGATGTCTACATCATCCAGCCCACCAACCCGCCGGCCGAGAACATGATGGAGCTCTTGCTCCTCATGGACGCCGCCAAACGGGCCAGCGCGGCGCGGGTGACCTCGGTCATCCCGTACTTCGGCTACGCGCGCCAGGACCGAAAGGACCAGCCGAGGGTGGCGATCAGTGCCAAGCTGATGGCCAACATGGTATCGATGGCCGGCGCGGATCGGGTGCTCGCGATGGATTTCCACCAGCACCAGTTACAGGGTTTCTTCGATCTGCCGGTTGACCACCTCTACGCCGCGCCGGTGTTGGTCAATCACTACCGGCAGAAGACCCTGCGGGACCTGGTCATCGTCGCACCCGACGTGGGGTCGGCCAAGATGGCTCGAGGCTTTGCCAAGCGCCTCAATGCCTCCCTGGCGATCATCGACAAGCGCCGGCCCTCGGCCAACGTCGCCGAGGTCCTGAACGTGGTAGGCGAGGTCACGGGCAAAGACTGCATCATTCCGGACGACATGATCGATACCGCCGGCACCATGGCGGAGGCGGTCACCGCGTTGAAGCGGCTGGGAGCGGTGGACGTGTATTGCTGCGCTACTCACGCGCTCTTGTCGGGACCCGCAGTCGATCGGCTCATGGCTTCCGGAGTGAAGGAAGTTGCAGTCACCAACACGATCGCGATTCCGCCGGAGCGTCGGTTCGATCGGCTCAAGGTACTCTCGATCGCCGGGCTCCTGGCCAAGGCGATCGGTTACACCCACAGCGATCAGTCGGTGAGCTCATTGTTTGATTAGTAGTCGCGAGTCGCGAGTGCGAGCTGGGCCAGTTGATTCCCACTCGAGACTCTCGACTCGTGACTCGTGACTATTAGAGAGGACCAACCATGGCCCAGCAAGCCAACCTCCATGCTGCCTCCCGGTCCGCCACCGGTAAAGGCGCTGCCCGCAGCCTCCGCCGGGAAGGCAAGGTTCCGGGTGTCATTTATGGCCACAATCGCCCACCCGAAGCGTTGGCTATCGAGACCGCCGCGCTCAACAAAATGCTTATCGGCGTCAGCGCGGGGACCACGGTGTTCGATGTCGTGGTGGACGGGCGGCCGGCGGTAAAGGCGCTCATTCGCGAGATCCAGCGGGATGCGGTCCGCCCAGGCGAGATCCTCCATCTGGACCTCTATGAAGTACAGGCGCACGAAAAGGTCACGCTGTCGGTGCCGATCCATCTGGTCGGTATTCCGGACGGAGTTCGCAACTTCGGCGGGGTGCTCGACCACGTCCTGCGGGATCTCGAGATCGAGGTGCTGCCGGTGGACATTCCGGAGCACGTGGAGCTCGACGTGACTGCGCTGACCATCGGGCATTCCCTGTTCGTGCGCGATCTCACGGTCGAGAAGGCAGAGATCCTCAACGATCCCGACACGCCGGTCTGCACCGTCGTCGCGCCGAGGACCGAGGAAGCCCCCGCTCCGGTGGAAGAGCCCGCGGTCCCGACCGAGCCCGAGCTGATCCGGAAACCGAAGCCGGAGGCCGAAGGCGAGGCCGAACCGAAAGCCTGAGCCCTGCACACGATCGTGGGGCTGGGGAATCCTGGCCCGGAGTACGAGGCCACCCGGCACAATGCCGGGTTCCGCCTCGCCGATCGGCTGGTCGCTCGTTGGCAGTTGGAGCCGTTCCGCCGGGGCGACCGCGCGCGGGAGGCGCGAGGTAGCTGGCGGGATCTGCCCGTCACCGTCCTCAAACCCCAGACCTACATGAATCGAAGCGGAGCGGCGATCGCCCCGCTCCGCGGCCTACCGACTTTCGACCCCAGCAAGCATCTCCTCATTCTGGTCGACGACGTTGCCCTCCCGGTGGGTCGGTTTCGACTCCGGGGAGCAGGGTCGGCGGGAGGCCACAACGGTCTCAAGAGCATCGAAGGCGTGCTCCAGCGACAGGATTACGCCCGGCTCCGGATCGGCGTGGGACCAGCACCTCTTGACCTTGACGACCTCGCAGACTTCGTGCTCGATGAGTTCACACCGGAAGAGGGTGAGATCATCGCTGGTCTTCTCGACCCGATGAGTGAGGCCGTCGAGTCCTGGCTCGAGAACGGCATCGAGCAGGCGATGAATCAGTTCAACAAGTAGTGCAGTTACAGCTTCTGGGCAGGAGCGTAGCTCCGCAAAAACTTCACCACGAAGGCACGAAGGACACGAAGGAACTCCGTGGTGAATTTTTGCAAGCACTGAAAACCTCTCACAGCAGGACTGCCTGTTCGACAGAATCAGTGGCATCTTTGCGCGGCGCGCGACCCTCGAGCTGCCGCCGGCGTCGACCACCTGCTTCATCTATAGGAAAGCCGTAGGCTTGCTGCAGCGCGCGGAGCCTGCGAGTTAGCGCGTCCTGGTAGCTCTGGCTGACATGATCCTTCCCCGCATAGTGACGCCGATAGCGCTCGGCCAGCTGAGGGAACTCCCGCTCGAGGTAGGGAAGGAAGCGGTGCCGCGCTGCGGGACCGAGCCGGAGCGCCGACCCGACCACATAACGCGCCCCCGCCTCCTTCGCCGCCTCCATGAGCCGAGCCAACCCGGCCCAGTCGTCGGTGATTCCGGGGACGATCGGCGCTACCAGGAGCCCCGCATGAATACCGCCCTCGGTGAGCCGCCGGAGAGCCCGAAGCCGTGCTGCTGGTATTGGCGAGCGAAGCTCGAGCAGCCGTGCCAGCCGCGAGTCCGCCGTGGCTAACGAGATGTTGACGCTCACCTCGTGCCGCTCCGAGAGCGCCTGGAGGAGGTCGAGGTCTCGGGTGACGAGCGGCGACTTGGTGATGATCTCGATCGACAGGCCATGATAGGAGCGCAGTACCTCCAGGATCCGGCGGGTGAGCTGGAACTTCCGCTCGGCCGGCTGGTAGGGATCGGTGGCAGTGCCGATGACCAGCGAGTGCCCGGCCAATCGGGCTGGGTTGAGCGTTC
>DASXRM010000215.1:0-7630 GCA_036506575.1 Gemmatimonadales bacterium
GGGGGCTGGGCCTCCCGGGCCGGGCCTTGACGGCCCGCGCTGCTGCCAGTGGCGGCGCGTTTGGCTTGTTCGATGCCGAATCCAGCTTGAATCCAGCGGCGCTCGGAGACGTCGCCACTCTGACTAGCGTCTTTACCGTCAATCAAGGGTTTCGCCACCAGGAAAATCCGGCCGGGACCGGTTCGACCCGCGATACCAGATTTCCTCAGCTCATGGTGGCGGGACCGGTGCGCCAATCCGGCGTAGCTCTGGGGCTCAGCTATTCCAACTACACCGATCGTGATTTTACCGTCGCAACCTCGAGCACGATCGATCTTCGCGGCGTGCCGGTCGGGGTTGCCGACATCTTCTCCTCCCGCGGCGGACTGAGCGATGTCCGCCTGGCCGGCGCTTATCGGGTTGGGAATCGCTGGACGTTCGGCGGTGGATTCCACGTCGTCACCGGCTCCAACCGTCTCGAGTCCCGGCGGACCTTCGGCGATACTAACTATCTGTCCACCCATCAAACGGCGGAGATCTCCTACGCCGGAATCGGTGTCTCTACCGGAGTGGTGCGCCAGTTCGGGTCCCGTTTTGCCCTCGCAGCCATCGCCCGCTCGGACGGGCACGTCAGCGTCGATAGGGACTCGGCGCGAGTCGGCCGGATCGATCTGCCCTACACCTTCGGTTTGGGACTGCGCTGGCAGCCGCTCCCCAAGCTGAATCTGGCCACCCATGGGATCGTCCGCACCTGGTCCGGAGCCAACAGCGATTTACTTCAGCAAGGGGGAACCGGCGCCGAAAACACAGTGGAGGTTGCCGTGGGCGCGGAGTACATACCCGATCCGAGGCGGCCCTTCCGCCGGCCGATTCGATTCGGCGCGCATTACGCCTTGCTGCCGTTTCCTCTGGTTCCCGGCGTCCAGGGGCACGAATTGGGGCTCTCGGCCGGCAGCGGGATACGGTTCGCCCAGCAGCGGGGAGGGATCGACCTCACCCTGGAGCACCTCTGGCGATCCGAGGGAGTGTACTCCGAGCGTTCCTTCCTCGTGTCACTGGGGATTTCGGTGCGGCCCTGAGCAGCGGAGCAGCTGCCCCACTGCCCCGCTATAATTGGCCCATGTCGAAACGCGTCTACATCGAGACCTACGGTTGCCAGATGAACGTGGCCGACTCCGAGCTGATGTTCGGAGTTCTCGCCCGCGAAGGGTACCTGCGCGCCGAAGAGCCCACCGGCGCCGACGTCGTGCTGGTCAATACCTGCGCCGTGCGCGACAACGCGGAGCAGCGGGTAATTGGGCGGATGGGCGAGCTCCAGCGCTACAAGCGGGACGGCGGGGTACTCGGCGTGGTCGGATGCATGGCGCAGCGGCTGGGGCCCGCCCTCCTGGCGAGAGTCCCTCGGGTGGATCTCGTCGTAGGCCCGGACGCGTATCGTAACCTTCCCGAGCTCATCGGTCTGGCCCAGGCGGGCCAGCGGGTCAGTGACACCGAATTCCGATCCTGGGAGCATTACGAGGACGTGCCACCGGTGCGGGAAAGGGCGCCAACCGCTTTCGTAACGGTACAGCGAGGCTGTGATTACCGGTGCACCTTCTGCATCGTTCCCCACACCCGGGGGCCGGAGCGGAGCCGCAAGCTCGCCGATGTGGTGCGGGAGATGACGGACCTGGTGGCGCAGGGCACCACCGAAATCACTCTGCTGGGACAAACGGTCAACAGCTATCACGATGGCCAGCACGATTTCGCCGATCTGCTGCTCGCGGCGGGTGAGATCGAGGGGCTGCGGCGGGTTCGCTTTACTAGTCCCTATCCGACCGATTTCACCCCGCGGGTCATCGAGGCCATGGCCGGAACCCCGGTGGTATGCGAGCACGTGCACTTGCCGGTGCAGAGCGGCTCCAACGCCGTGCTCAAGCGTATGCTGCGGCGCTATAGCCGGGAACGCTATCTGGAAGTGGTGGGCGAGCTGCGCCGAGCGGTACCTGGCATCACGTTGTCGACCGATATCATCGTCGGCTTTCCGGGGGAGACCGAGGCCGATTTCGAGCAGACGCTTAGTCTCGTCATCGACGCCGATTTCGACGATGCTTACACCTTCAAGTATTCGGTACGCGAGGGTACCCCGGCGGTTCGGCTCAAGAACCACATCCCTGATGACGTTGCCTCATCGAGGCTCGGCCGTCTCATCGAAGCGGTGCGTCTCAATGTCCGCCGGAAGAACATCGCTCGTGTGGGCGAGATCCACGAGACGCTGGTGGAGCGGCCGGCCAAGCGTGGAGGTCTCCTGCTGGGTCGCACCCGGACCAATCATCTTGTCCTGCTCGACCTCCCAGCCACCGCTATCGGGGAGTACCGTACCGTTCGTCTCACCGGCACCACCGGATCCACGTTTACCGGGTCCGTGGTCACGCCAGCCTTGGCCGTGCTGTGATCAAGAACCTGGTGGAGGAGCACGTCACGGCGGCGTACGACACTCTGCGGCCGCACTTTCCTGGATTCTGTGGCTGCGATCTTTGCCGGGACGATGTGCTCACGTTTGCCTTGAATCGGGTGCCGCCACGCTATGTGTCGAGACGGGAGGGCTCGGTCGTGACGGAGGTCAATCTCGAGAAGGAGCAGAGCCGGGTCGCCATCGAGGTCGTGGTCATGGAGGCGTTGCGCAAGATCTCGGTCGCTCCCCGCTGCGGCACTCGCGGAGGTGTAGCTCCGCGCTAACCGGGTGGCCGCCGTGAAGGTACGGCCGCCCATCCTCTTTACGGCAGCATATGGGGCCGGTCTCGCGACCGGCCTTCTGCATTTTATTGGCCTTGTTGGCGTGGGCGGGATTGCGCTGACGCTGGCTTTGGCAGCCCGCTGCCCGCTTCATCTTCTCCTTTCGGCTGCCCTGGTCCTGGGAAGGCTCAGCGGGGAAATCGCCCGCGTCCACCAGGCCACCAGCTGCCCGGCCCGGCTACCGGCCGGCCAGCTGCATCTCTCCGTACGACTCCTCGAGCCGGCCGATCCTGCGGGTGGGCGGCTGGGCGTGCAGCCTCTCGACGCGGCTTGCCATAGTACGGTTATCGCGCGCTGGCCGGCGAAGCGGGAAGTGGCGGCAGGCCTGGTGGCCCGGGTGAGGGGCAAGTGGATTCCGCGAGCTGGCGCGGCAGGTCGACCTTCCGGAACTCTGGTTGTCACCGAGCTTGGCCGGGTCTCCGGCCGGCCGGCCCCACCGGCGCGACTCCGCACCGCACTCGCTCGTGCGAGCCGATCTCTCTACGGGGCGCGTGCCCCCATGGTGGACGCCTTAGTTCTGGGGCGACGTGGCGGCATCGACCAAACTCTCCAGGACCGTTTCGCCCAATCCGGCCTGGTTCACCTGCTCTCGATCTCCGGGTTTCACGTGGGTGTGATTACCGCCTGGGTGTTCCTAGCCTGCCGGCTGGCTCGGGCGAGTCGAGCTCGTGCGCTGGCGCTCGCGGCCGGCGTGAGCGTTGCCTACGTGGGGTTCCTCGGCTGGCCGGCCCCAGCGGCTCGGGCTGCCGCTCTCGCGGTCCTGGTTGCGGTGAGCCGAATCCGGCAACGCAAGGTCGAAAGCGATGCGCTCCTCTCCGCCACCTGTCTCTGCGTCCTCCTGCTGGATCCCTGGGCCATCCTCGATCTGGGAGCCTGGCTCTCAGTCGCGGCTCTCTGGGGCGCCACCACCTTCACTCGTTGGACCGACCGGGCTCTCGGGTCTGAGGTTTGGTGGAGGACTCTTGGCTCCTCCGTCGGGGCGACCCTCGCCACGGCTCCGATCACGGCCGCAGCCCTGGGGGCGGTGGCAGTCATCGGCATCGCGCTCAACTTCGTCGCCATTCCTCTCGCGGCCATCGCGGTGCCCGCCGTATTCGCCAGTCTGCTGCTCTTTCCCATCTGGCGCGCGCTGGCGGAGGCGCTCGCCGGTGGTGCCGGTCTGGCCCTCCACCTGCTGGAGCTCCTTGCAACAGCGGGAGCGGCAGTTCCCGGCGGACATGTGATCGAGATTCCCGAGCTTCGGTCGGCCGGGCCTTGGGCGGCAACTTTGGCGGTGAGTCTTTGGGCGATCGGACGGCGGAACACGCTTCCTGAGGCACTGCGCCGCTGGAGCTGGGCGGGCGTTGTCGTGTTGTGGGCCGGCCTGCTTCGGGCCGGAGTGTCCGGCTCCGCTGACACCGGCTCGGGACTCGCGTTACATTTTCTCGACGTCGGCCAGGGAGACGGTGCGGTCCTGCGCACACCGGCCGGCCACTGGGTGTTGATCGACGCTGGCCCCCGGAGCGACCGTGCCGACGCGGGACGCCGGATCGTGGTTCCGTTTCTCGCTAGCCACGGTGCTCGAGACCTCGCCCTGGCGTTCGTCTCGCATGCACACGCGGACCACCTCGGCGGGGTTCCCAGCGTCCTGGACCGGTTCCATGCCGCGGTGGTGATTGAGCCGGGCGAGCAGGTGGCCGACCCGCTGTACTACAGCTTCCTCGATGAGCTCGCGGCGGAAGCAGTCCCCTGGCACCCCGGTCATCGGGGAGAGCGGTTCACCCTGGACAGCGTCAGGTTCACGATCCTGCACCCCGATCGCGAGTGGGCCCTGTGGGGAGAGGACGTGAACGAAGACTCGCTGGTGCTCCTGATCGAGTACGGCGCCTTTCAGGTCCTCTTTGCCGGCGATGCCGGGTTTCCAGCCGAAGCAGAGATGCGCGGCCGCACCAGACCGGTGGACCTCCTGAAAGTCGGCCACCACGGTAGCCGGGGAAGCACCGGTGACGAGTGGCTCGACTCGCTGCGGCCCCGCGCCGCCGTGATCTCAGTGGGGCAGAACAATTACGGCCACCCCTCCCGGGAAACGTTGAGACGGCTGCTGCGGCACGGTGTGGTGGTCTGGAGGACCGACCAGGACGGCGCGGTGAGTGTTACCACCGATGGGCACCGGATGACCATCGAATCCCGGGGACGTTCGGCGACATACGATGTTCGAGAGAACGGCGCGAACAGTAAACCGTAAACCGGAGACCTCGATCCAGCGGAGCACCGGTTCACGGTTCACCGTTCACCGTTCACGCTTTTAGGGGAGGTTGCGTGCAAACATCCGTTACCACCATCGAGCGCTTCATCCTCGACCAGGAAGACCGGTACCCCGAAGCCACCGGGGAGCTGTCGAACCTTCTGTACGACATCGCCCTGGCCAGTAAGATCATCGCGGCCGCGATCCGCCGTGCCGGGCTGGTGAACATTCTGGGCGCTGCGGGGGATCTGAACGTCCAGGGCGAGGAGCAGCAGAAGCTCGATGTCTTTGCCAACGAGACTATAAAGAATTGTCTCAAGCACACGGGACGGGTGTGCGCCATGGGCTCCGAAGAAGACAAGGACATCATTCCCGTCCCTCCCGAATATGCTGCGGGCAAGTATGCGGTGCTCTTCGATCCCCTCGACGGCTCCTCCAACATCGACGTCAACTCCGCCGTCGGCACGATCTTCAGCATCTACCGGCGGGTCAGCATGCATGGACGCGGCACCTCCGCCGACGTGCTGCAGCCTGGATGCAAGCAGGTTGCGGCAGGTTATGTGATGTACGGCTCCAGCACGATGCTGGTCTACACCACCGGCCAGGGGGCGCACGGCTTCACCCTCGATCCTACCATCGGCGAGTTCCTGCTCTCCCATCCGCGGATCATCACGCCGCGGGTCGGCCGGTATTACAGTGTGAACGAGAGCAATTTCCACCGCTGGGATAAGGCGATGCAGACCGCGGTACGAGGACTGAAGGGGGACCTGGCCGATGGCGTGGCCCCCAAGAACAGCCGGTACATCGGGTCGCTAGTCGGCGATTTCCATCGCAACCTGATCGCCGGCGGCATCTTTTTGTATCCGGCCGACACCAAGAACCGGCAGGGCAAGCTGCGGCTGCTGTACGAGGCGAGCCCGATGGCGTTCATCGCAGAGCAGGCCGAGGGGTCGGCGACCGACGGGGTGCAGCGGATACTGGATATCGTACCCCAGGATCTGCATCAACGCACGCCGTTGGTCATCGGGTCCCGCGAGGATGTTGGGTATGTCGCCGATGCGCTGCGCCGGACGGCCGCCCGGCTAAGCGGTCCGGTCTCCCAGCCTGCCTTGTGAAGACCGTCTACGGCCCTGAGGACTGGACCGGCGACCCGGCCCGAGACCTCGGCCGTCCCGGCGAGTTCCCTTTCACCCGCGGTCCGTACCCCAACATGTATGCCGGCCGGCTCTGGACCATGCGCCAGTATGCCGGGTTCGGTACCGCTCAGGACACCAATCGTCGCTTTCGCCAGCTGCTGGCCGCGGGCCAGATGGGGCTCTCCACCGCCTTTGATTTGCCGACGCAGATGGGTTACGACTCCGACCATCCCATGGCGTTGGGAGAGGTCGGACGGGTGGGAGTCGCTATCGACACGGTTGACGATCTCGCGGAGTTGTTTCGCGAGATCCCGCTGGAGCGGGTCTCGACCTCCATGACCATCAACGCTACCGCGGCGATTCTCCTCGCGATGTATGTGGTGGTTGGCGAAGAGCAGGGCGTTCCGCGCAACCGGCTGACCGGGACGGTGCAGAACGACGTGCTGAAGGAGTACATCGCGCGAGGCACCTACATCTATCCGGCGGCGCCCTCGCTCAGACTGGTAGCCGACATCTTCCGCTTCGTGACCGACGAGGAGATGAGCTTCAACCCGATCTCGATCAGCGGCTACCACATGCGAGAGGCCGGAGCAACCGCGGCACAGGAAGTCGCCTTTACCCTGGCCAATGCCCTGGAGTACGTGCGGGTTGCCCTGGAGGCCGGCCTTTCGGTGAACAGCTTCGGGCCGCGGCTCTCGTTTTTCTTTGCGAGCCACAACGACCTGTTCGAGGAGGCGGCCAAGTTCCGGGCGGCTCGCCGGCTGTGGGCTCGTCTCATGCGGGAGCGGTTCGACGCGGGGGACAACACCGCCCGGATGCGGTTTCATACCCAAACCGGCGGAGTCACCCTGCAGGCTCAGCAGCCGCTCAACAACGTGGTGCGGGTTACGGTGCAGGCGCTGGCGGCGGTCCTGGGGGGCACCCAGTCGCTGCATACGAACGGCTACGATGAAGCGCTGGCACTCCCGACCGCCGAGTCGGCCACGCTGGCGCTCCGTACCCAACAGATTCTGGGCTACGAATCGGGAGTGGCGGAGGTAGTCGACCCGTTGGCTGGAAGCTATTACGTCGAATCGCTCACCGACTCGATCGAGGCCGGGGCCCGGGAGTTGATCGAGCAGGTGGACCAGCTGGGAGGCGCGGCTCGCGCCATCGAGCGGGGTTTCTTTCAGGAAGCGATTGCGCAGAGCGCCTACCAGCTGCAAAAGGCACAGGAATCAGGCGAGCGCATTGTGGTGGGGGTGAACCGCTTTACCGACGCATCCCCGCCGCACGCGATCGAAATGCCCGACTTCTCCGCTCTAGAGAGCCGGCAGCGCGCCCGACTGGCAGAGGTCAAGCGCCGGCGCGATCCAAAGCCGGTCGAAACGGCGCTCCAGGCCGTCAGCAAGGCTGCGGCCGGTGCCGATCCGCTCATGTCACCCATCATCACAGCGGTCCGCGCTCGCGCCACTTTGGGCGAGATCAGCGACGCGTTGCGCTCGGTCTGGGGGGTGTATCGGCCCACATAGAGCGG
>DASXRM010000216.1:0-11716 GCA_036506575.1 Gemmatimonadales bacterium
CGGCCGAGTACGGAGCGATGTTTCGCGACGTGCGGGAGCGGGTGCCCCGCTCGGAGGGAGTGGTTCTGAGTGCCCACTGCCACGATGACCTGGGACTGGCGGTGGCGAATACCCTGGCCGCAGTCGCCGCCGGAGCCACTCAAGTCGAATGCACCGTGAATGGGATCGGGGAGCGGGCCGGAAACGCTGCCCTCGAGGAGATCGTAATGGCGAGCCGGGTGCGGAGTACGGCGTTGGCCTTCCAGTGCAACGTTGATTCACGCGAAATTTACCGAACCAGCCAACTGCTGTCGTACCTCACCGGGGTCTTTCCTCAGCCCAACAAGGCTATCGTGGGACGCAATGCATTCTCCCACGAGGCCGGTATCCATCAACATGGAATGCTGCAGAACGGCCTCACCTACGAGATCATCCGACCCGAGATGGTCGGGATTCCTCGTTCGACGCTCGTCTTGGGTAAGCATTCCGGCCGGCACGCCCTGGAGCGGCGCTATCTGGAGCTCGGCTATCAACTCGGCGAGCAGGAGTTGGCCGCCGTGTACCAGGAGTTCACCGCACTGGCTGAGCGGAAGCGCGAGATCCTGGATGAGGATCTGCTGGCGCTCTTACATGAAAGCTTTCACGATGCGCCGGAGGAGTTCCAACTCACCCATCTCCGGGTGGTGTGCGGCAGCGTTACAGCCACGGCCGAGGTTCGCATGACCGGTCCCTGGTCTGGCGAGCGTTCCGCCCGCGGAACCGGCGACGGACCGATCGCTGCGGCATTCACCGCCGTCAGCGAGATTCTCGGCCGTCACGTCGAAGTCCTGAGCCTGAACCTCCGTTCGGTGACCCCCGGGCGGGACAGCGTCGGCCAAGTCTTTCTGCAAGCAAAGATCGATGGCAAGTCGCTCTCGGGCCACAGCGCCTCGACCGACATCGTCGAGGCGAGCGCGCGGGCCCTGGTGCACGCCCTCAACAAGGCACGGCACGCTGAGAAGCTGGAGGCGAGCTCGCTGAACTCAGTGTACTTGTGGGGAGTCTGATGTGCGATAACAGCCTAAACGGTGAACGGTTAACGGTAAACGGGCCTGCCAGCCTGAGTACCGTGGCGAGTCGCCCCGTTCACTGTTCACCGTTCACTGTTCACGCAGTCGTTTCGAGGAGGCCGGCTCGATGACGGAGATCATGACCGGCTCGCAGATCCTCTGCCGTACCCTGGTCGAAGAGGGTGTCGATCTTCTGTTCGGGTACCCCGGCGGGGCGATCATGCCGTTCTATCACGCCCTGCCCGAATTCCCTGCGTTGCGACATGTGCTCGTGCGACATGAGCAGGCGGCGGCCCATGCAGCGGATGGCTACGCGCGAGCCACCGGCCGGCCAGGTGTGTGCGTCGCGACTTCCGGGCCGGGAGCGACCAATCTTGTGACCGGTCTGGCAACGGCCCACATGGACAACACTCCGGTCATTGCGATTACGGGGCAGGTCTCCCGCGCCATGCTGGGACGGGATGCCTTTCAAGAGACCGACATCATCGGGATTACCCAGCCGATCACCAAGCACAACCGCCTGGTAGAAGACGTGGAGGAGCTGGCCGAAGCGGTGCGGGAGGCGTTCTACGTAGCGCAGGAGGGGCGGCCGGGACCGGTACTGCTCGATATTCCCAAAGACGTGCAGAATCAGAAGACGGAGTGGACAGGTGGGCAGCCGGACAGGCGGACAGATGGACATCGGAATGGACCGGAATTCAATCGGCTTGGCCCGCCCGCCCGTCCGTCCGCCCGCCCGTCCGTCCTCGAGGAGGCCGCCCGTCTCATCGCCGAGTCCCAACGCCCGCTCATCATGGCCGGCCACGGCGTCGTCCTCGCCAACGCTTATCCGGAGCTTCGGGCCCTCGCCGAGCGGACCGGCATACCGGTCATTACCACGCTTCTGGGCATCAGCGGCTTTCCCGAATCGCATCCGCTCCACCTCGGTATGCCCGGCATGCACGGCGAAGTGCACGTCAATCGAGCCATTCAACACGCCGACCTAATTATCGGGCTCGGCCTGCGATTCGACGATCGGGTGACCGGCAACCTCGCCGGCTTCGCCCGGGCAGCCAAGGTGATCCACGTCGAGCTCGATCCCTCGGAGATCGGGAAGAACGTGCCGGTGACCATCGGATTGGTCGGAGATGTGCGGCAGGTGTTGTGCTCGCTGCTGCCCACAGTTGCCCCCCGGCAGTGTGATGCGTGGCGGGCCGAGATCGCCGGATTCGTGCGGCACCGGGAGGAGAGTTTCCGGGCTGGTCTCTCGCCCGAGGCGATTCTGAGCGCCATCGACGAGGCGACAGCCGGCCGCTGCACCATCGTTTCCGACGTGGGGCAACACCAGATGTGGGTCGCCAAGCTCTTTCGGTACCAGCATCCCAACAGCCACATCACCTCGGGCGGACTCGGTACGATGGGGTTCGCGGTGCCCGCCGCGATGGGTGTCGCGCTGGCCCGCCCGGGCGAGCTCGTGTGGGCCATTTCGGGTGACGGCGGTTTCCAGATGAACATGCAGGAGATCGCCACCATGGTGCAGGAAGGCATACCGGTGAAGATGGCCGTGTTCAACAACGGATATCTCGGCATGGTGCGACAGTGGCAGCAGTTCTTTCACGGACGGCGTTACTCGGCCACCCCCATCTGGAGTCCCGACTACGTCCGCCTGGCCCAGGCATACGGGATTGCGGGGTGGCGAGTGGAATCAACCGGCCAACTCGATGAAGCTGTCCGCGCGGCCGTTGCCGAGCCGGGCCCCTCGCTCGTCGAGTTCATGATCGAGCAGGAGGCCAATGTATTCCCCATGATCCCGCCGGGTGGCTCGCTATCGGAGCCTATAGAGGGTGAGCCAGCGCCGACGCTGATTCCGGCATGACGTCGTCGCAGACGGTATCGGTCCTCCTGGAGGACCGGCTGGTCACGCTGAACCGCGCGGTCGGGCTGATCCGGCGGCGCAATCTACCCGTCCGGAGCCTGGCGATAGGACCGACAGGCACGCCGGGTCTGTCGAGGCTGACCATCATGATGCATTCGGATACGGCAACGGCCGACCGGGCCGTGCAGCAGCTGCAAAAGATGATCGGCGTGCGCGCTGCGCTGGCGTTTCCCTCGGCCGAGGGGGTGGCCCGTGAGCTGGCACTGGTCAAGGTTCGGGCCCCCCGTGAGCGCTACGCCGAGCTGCTCGATGTGGTCCAGCTGTACAACGGCTCAGTGATCGATGATTCGCCTGAGGCCATCATCGTGGAGCTGAGCGGCTCCGAGGCCTTCGTTCTCTCCTGCATACGCGCCCTCGAACGCTTTGACGTCATCGAGGTAGCCCGGAGCGGCACCGTCGCGCTCGGGGCTGGGGCGTGCGAGGCGCACCCCTCGGCAGGCTCAGAGCAGGCACTCGCTCCCGCGACACTTCAATCCGAGGCTTTGTCATGACGACCGCACCAGTCCGCGTTTACTACGATGCCGACGCTGATCTGAGCCGCCTCCGCGGCCGAACCTTTGGCATCATCGGCTACGGCAGCCAGGGCCATGCCCACGCTCTCAACCTGCAGGAGAGCGGTGCCGAAGTGGTGGTCGGCCTCCGCCGGGGAGGCGGCTCCTGGGATCGCGCGCAGGCCGCCGGACTGGAGGTTCGCCCGGTGGCGCAGGCCGCGGAAATCGCCGATGTCATCATGATGCTGGTACCGGACCAGGATGCGCGTGCCATTTACGAGGCAGACATTGCCCCGGGTATTCGGCCGGGCAAGACGCTGATGTTCGCCCATGGGTTCAACGTCCATTACGGTGAGATCCAGTCGCCCGAAGGGGTGGATGTCTCGATGGTGGCTCCCAAGTCTCCCGGCCACCTGGTGCGGAGCGAGTTCCAGGCCGGCCGGGGGGTTCCCGGCTTGGTCGCGGTTCATCAAGACACGAGCGGCGCGGCGCTGGCCAATGCGCTGGCGTACGCCGGGGGAATCGGCTGCACCCGGGCAGGGGTTCTGGAGACCTCGTTTCGAGAAGAGACCGAAACCGATCTCTTCGGAGAGCAGGCGGTTTTATGCGGTGGGGTGACCGCGCTGGTCAAGGCCGGTTTCGAGACGCTGACTGGCGCTGGCTACCGGCCCGAGATGGCTTATTTCGAATGTCTGCACGAGCTCAAGCTCATCGTCGATCTCATGTATCGGGGCGGGCTGCAGTTCATGCGTTACTCGATCAGCGACACTGCCGAGTACGGCGACTATACCCGGGGACCTCGCGTGATCACCGAGGAAACCAGGGCGGCAATGCAAAAGATTCTCGCGGCGATCCAGGATGGCTCGTTCGCGCGGGAGTGGCTGGCGGAGAACCAGGCCGGCCGGCCCAATTTCGAGCGTCTCCGCCGAGCCGACCGCGACCATGAGATCGAGCGAGTAGGCGCGACGCTGCGCGCCATGATGCCGTGGTCAGAGGAGGGCAAGCGGGTAGGCAGCGGGGCAGTGGGGCAGCGGGGCAGTGAGGGCACCTCGAAAGACCCTGGCAAGTCAGAGAAGCAGGAGCGTCGGCCCCGCCGACCCACTCATCCGCTACCTCGTTGAAAAAATTAGCCGCAGATAAACGCAGATGAACGGGGATCGTTCCTCAACAACCGGAACTCCGAAAGCGACACTGAACTCAGTTGGTGTGCTGGTGAACAAGACCCGTCTTTGGGCTCGTGCACAGGGCCTCGTAGAGGAGGTGGAGCGATCTGCGTCATCTGCGTTCATCTGCGGCTAATTTTTTGAAGGGAAGTGTCTAAGTGAGGCCTAGAACACTGTTCGAGAAGGTCTGGGACGCACACGTGGTGGGTCAGCTCCCTGGGGGGCCGGCGCTGCTGTATGTCGACCTTCACCTGATTCACGAGGTCACTTCACCGCAGGCATTCGAGGGACTGCGGCTCAACGGGAGGCGGGTACGCCGGCCCGACCTGACGGTGGCGACGGTGGACCACAACGTGCCGACCGGCGACCGGCGGCTCCCGATCGCCGACCCGGTCTCCGCCTATCAGGTGGCGACGCTGGGGCGGAACGCACGCGAGTTTGGTGTCCAGCTCTTCGACCTCGACTCGCCAGAGCAAGGGATCGTACACGTGATCGGCCCCGAACTGGGGCTCACTCAGCCGGGGTTGATCATCGTCTGCGGCGACTCGCACACTTCGACCCACGGCGCCTTCGGTGCGCTTGCGTTTGGGATCGGCACTAGTGAGGTGGAGCACGTGTTGGCGACCCAATGCGTGGTCCAGGCGCGGCCTCGGACCCTGGAGATCCATTTTACCGGATTTCCGCAGCCGGGCGTCTCCGCCAAGGACCTGATCCTCGCGCTGATCCGGCGGATCGGTACGGCGGGCGCAACCGGCCACGTCATCGAATACACCGGCGAGGCCGTTCGCGCGCTCTCGATGGAAGGCCGGATGACAATCTGCAATATGTCAATCGAGGCGGGCGCGCGAGCCGGTCTCATTGCACCCGACGACACCACCTTCGCCTATCTCGCCGGCCGCGACCGAGCGCCGGGGAGCGGAGAGTGGGACCGTGCGGTGCAATACTGGCGTACTCTTCGGTCCGACCCTGACGCTCGGTACGATCGGAGGATCGTCCTCGACGCGGCCGCGGTGCAGCCCCAGGTCACCTGGGGCACCAGCCCGGGCATGACCGCCGACATCACGGAACGGGTGCCTCACCCGGATGACGCAGATTCCGAAGCCGATCGCGCGTCATATCGAAGAGCGCTCGAGTACATGGATCTCCAACCCGGCACTCCGCTCGAGGGACTCCGGGTGGACCGCGTCTTCCTCGGCTCCTGCACCAATGCCCGTCTCGAGGATCTGCGCGAAGCCGCCATGGTGGCTCGGGGGCGTCGAGTGGCGCGGGGTGTTCGAGCCATGGTGGTGCCTGGCTCTCAGCGGGTGAAGGCCGCCGCCGAGCGCGAAGGGCTGGACCGCATTTTCACCGATGCCGGATTCGAGTGGCGGAATCCCGGCTGCTCTATGTGCCTCGGCATGAACGAAGACGTGCTGGGTCCAGGTGAGCGCTGTGCCTCGACGTCAAACCGCAACTTCGAAGGTCGGCAAGGGAAGGGAGGCCGCACTCACTTGATGAGTCCCGCGATGGCCGCTGCCGCCGCCCTGACCGGATGCCTGGTAGACGTGCGCACTTATTGGCGGGACAGCAGCCCTCTAGCCAGCGCTGACTCGCGCTCCTATGCAGGCTCAGGCTGAACTTGAAAGACATCTTGTAAGCACTTGATCTACAACGCGTTGGCAGATTGTTCCGAGAGTACATCTTAAGACTCCAGCCGACCCAGTTGCATAATCATCTCGAGGCGTATGCAGCCCTTTATCTCCCACCGTGGACGAGTCGCCGCACTGCCACGGGCCAACGTCGACACCGATCAGATCATACCGAAACAATTCTTGAAGAGCGTCGAGCGCTCCGGCTTCGAATCGTTTCTGTTCTATGATTGGCGGTATCTGGCGGATGGGAGTCCCAACCCCGATTTCGAGCTGAATCGTCCTCCAGCGTGTGGGGCTACGGTACTTCTCACCGGCGCCAACTTCGGATGTGGCTCTTCTCGCGAGCACGCGGCGTGGGCGCTGTCGGACTACGGTTTTCGCACGATCATCGCTCCATCCTTTGCCGACATCTTTTTCGGGAACTGTTGTCAGAATGGTGTGCTCCCCGTCGTGCTACCCCAGCCGGCAACAGACGAACTGTTCCGCCGCTGTCATGCGGTTGAGAACTATGAGGTGACTGTCGATTTGAAAGCGCAGTCAGTCCGCGACGATCTCGGCTTCGACGAGGGGTTCGAGTTCGACCAGTATCGGCGGGAGATGCTGATGCTCGGGCTCGATCAGATCGGCCGGACGCTTCTGGAGGAGAGCCACATCGCCGAGTTCGAGCGTCATCGCGCCAGCTTTCACCAGCCGGGCTGGTAGTGACCCACTTCACGATTGCGGTGCTCCCGGGTGACGGCATCGGCCCCGAGGTCACGGGCGAAGCCGTTCGAGTCCTGTCAGCCGTGGGCGACCTCTACGGCTATCGGATCGCCACTCCGGAGTATCCCATCGGGGCGGTGGCTGTGGCCCGGACCGGCGAGGCGTTACCGCCCAGCACCCGAGGCGCGGTGCAGGACGCCGATGCCGTTCTCCTGGGCGCGGTCGGCGATCCCTCACTCGCTGGAGTGGAGGAAAATCGGCGTCCTGAGGCCGCGCTCCTGGCACTCAGGAAGCTGCTCGGCGCGTATGCCAACCTGCGGCCGGTCCTGGTCCATCCGGCCTTGAGCCACGTTTCTCCCCTCCGCGCTGAGCGCCTGGCGAATGTCGATCTGCTGATCGTGCGGGAGCTCACGGGGGGCCTGTACTACGGTGAGCCGCGAGCACGGACTGAGGCGAGCGCGTTCAACACGCTACGGTACAGCGCCGGCGAGATCGAGCGGGTCGCGCGAGTGGCGTTCGCCAGAGCCCGGGAACGACGGAGGAGCGTGACCTCGGTAGACAAGGCAAACGTGCTCGAGGTCTCTCAACTGTGGCGCGACACGGTGACCCGGGTCGCTGCCGAGTATGCCGACGTATCCGTGGAGCACCTTTATGTCGACTTCGCGGCTATGCGCCTCGTCATGAATCCAGCCTCCTTCGACGTGCTGCTCACCGAGAACCTGTTCGGCGACATCCTGAGCGACGAGGCGGCGGTGCTCGCCGGCTCGCTCGGGCTGCTCCCCTCCGCCTCGTTGGGAGACGGTCCCGGCCTGTTCGAGCCGGTGCATGGGTCAGCTCCCGACATAGCCGGCCGCGGTCTGGCGAACCCGATCGGGGCCATCGCTTCCGCAGCACTGCTGCTACGGCATGGCTTGAACCTGCCCGACGCCGCGGATCGAGTGGAGCAGGCGATCGCCGCGGTGCTGCAAGACGGCGCCCGGACTGCTGACATTGCGAGTCCCGGTGAGCCTACCCTCGGCACGAGCGAGATCGGACAGGAGATTGCGCGGATGGTGTTATCGGGCGCGGCAGTCGAGCGGGTGCTATAGATCCGTCACTGCCCCGACACTCGCGCTCGATACCAGCAGCGCGTACTTGTGGAGGACTCCGCTCGTATACCTCGGTTGGGGGGCAACCCATTCGCTGCGCCTCCGTCCGAGTTCCTCGCTCGAAACCTCGAGCTGAAGCAGCCGGGCCTCGGCGTCGATAGTGATCCGGTCGCCTTCCCGGATCAGCGCGATGGCTCCCCCGACAGCCGCCTCGGGCGCTACGTGCCCGACCACCATCCCGTAGGTTCCGCCCGAGAACCTACCGTCGGTAATCAGGCCAACCGAGTCGCCGAGACCGGCTCCGATGATGGCTGAGGTGGGAGCGAGCATTTCCCGCATGCCGGGGCCGCCTCGCGGTCCCTCATAGCGGATGACGACCACGTCTCCAGCCCTGATGCGACCCGCCAGAATGGCCTCGAGGCAGCTCTCCTCCGAGTCGAAGACGCGAGCCGGTCCGGTCATCCTCGGCGTCTTGACCCCCGTAATCTTCGCCACCGCGCCTTCAGTCGCGAGATTCCCTCGCAGAACAGCAAGGTGTCCTTGGGGGTAAACCGGGCGGCTCCAGGGCCGGATCACCTCCTGGTCGGTCCTCGGCTCGGCTGGCACGTCCCGAAGCGCCTGCGCGACGGTCTCGCCCGTGATGGTGAGCGCCTCACCGTGAACGACGCCATGCGAGAGTAGGATTTTCATGACCTGGGGCACTCCACCAGCCCGGTGGAGGTCGGTAGCTACGAAACTGCCCGATGGCTTGAGATCACAGAGGACCGGTACCCGGGCACGAACGGTTTCGAAATCGTCCAGGGTAAGAGGTACGTTCGCGGCCCGAGCGATCGCGAGTAGATGTAAGACCGCGTTGGTCGATCCACCGAGAGCCATCACCACGGCGATGCCGTTCTCGAAGGCCGCCCGGGTGAGGATCTGGCGCGGCCGGATCCGTCGGCGAAGCGCCTCGACCAGCACCGTACCTGAGAGCGCGGCACTTTCGACCTTCTCATCATCCTCGGCGGCCATGGTCGACGAGTAGGGCAGGCTCATACCCATCGCTTCAAACACCGATGACATGGTGTTGGCGGTGAACATTCCGCCGCAGGAGCCCTTCCCCGGGCAGGCCCGGCGTTCGACCTCGAGCAGCTCCTGATCGTCGATCTTACCCGCGCTGTGCTGACCCACCGCCTCGAAGGCGCTGACGACGGTGAGATCGCGGCCGGCGTAGTGGCCGGGCTTGATGGTGCCGCCGTACACGAAGATCCCCGGGATGTCCATCCGGGCAATCGCGATCATGGCCCCCGGCATGTTCTTGTCGCAGCCGCCGACGGCGAGCACGGCATCCATGCTCTGGGCACCACACGCGGTCTCGATCGAGTCGGCGATGACCTCCCGGGAAACCAGGGAGTACTTCATGCCCTCGGTCCCCATCGAGATCCCGTCGCTCACCGTAATGGTCCCGAACACCTGCGGCATCGCCCCCGCTGCCTGGACTGCCGCCTGGGCGCTCCGCGCCAGGCGGTCCAAGCCGGCGTTGCACGGCGTGATGTTGCTGTGGGCGTTGGCGATCCCGACGATCGGCTTGGCGAAGTCCTCGTCGCCAAAGCCAACTGCGCGGAGCATGGCGCGATTGGGGGCGCGTTGCACGCCCTGGGTGATGGCGCTGCTTCTCAGGTTGTCGGGCATGAATTCAATGTAGGCGGAAGGGCGGAAAAAGCGGAAAAGGCGGAAGGGAGCAGAGTGAGGCCCTTCTCGTGAAAGAAGGTGGCGTGTTTCCGCCCTTTCCGCTCGTTCCGCCTCGGTTTCTTCCGCCTTACCGCCTTACCGCCTTCAGGCCGGCACGGCCACCGCCGGGGTCACTGCCGCTTCGTTCCGCTCGCCGGTCCGGATCCGGAAGACCTGGGCAACGTCAAGGACGAAAATCTTGCCGTCGCCGACTTCGCCGGTGCGGGCGCTGCCGAGGATCGCATTGATGGTTACCGTCACGAACGGCTCGGAGACGCCGATCTCGAGGCGGACCTTCTCCTGCAGATCGACCTTGACGGTGGTGCCACGGTAGGTCTCGACGTGCTCGGTCTCGCCGCCATGCCCGAGCACCCGGGAGACGGTGAGGCCGCGGACTTCGGTGCGGTAGAGGGCCTCCAGCACCTCGTTGAGACGGTCGGGGCGGATGATCGCTACGATGAGCTTCATGGTGAACGCTCTCCTGTAAGAGCGATTAGGGTTCGATGTTGTTGGCTATAGCCCATAGCCTCTTCATCGCGACGCGACTTGTGGAGTGAACGCGGGCAGCGGCTCGGGGGCGAGCGCCGCCTCGGGGGGCACCAGGATCGAGCCTTCGCCGCTAGCGTAGGCCTCTTCGCCGTGCTGGCTCACGTCCATGCCGACGCCCTCGATGCGGGGCACCGCGCGGAGCGACATCACCAGGGCGAGCGCCTTCAGGATCACGAAGGTCATGGTCCCGGCGTAGACCGCCGCGCTAAGGCAGCCGAGCGCCTGGACGGCGAGCTGGTGGGGGTTGCCGTACAACAGGCCGTCGTTCCCTGCTGGGTTCCAGATTTTCTGCGCCAGCACCCCGGTGAGCAGGGCGCCGGTGAGTCCGCCCACCCCGTGGCCGGCGAAGACGTCGAGCGAGTCGTCGATCCGGGTGCGGGAGCGGAGCGCGATGACGAAATAGCTCGGTAGTGCCGCCACAGCGCCGAGGACGAGGGCGCCGGCCGGACTCACGAAGCCCGCCGCGGGGGTGATGGCCACCAGCCCGACCACGATCCCCGTGGCCGCTCCGACGGCGGTCGCCCGACCGGTCCGGAAGTAGTCCAGCAGCGTCCACACCACCAGCGTTGCCGCCGGGGCCAGGAAGGTGTTGGTGAAGGCGAGGCCGGCGAGCTCGTTGGCCGCGAGCGCGCTGCCACCGTTGAAGCCGAACCAACCGAACCAGAGCAGCCCCGCGCCCAGCAGAACGAAGGGCACGTTGTGCGGCAGCACCGCCGTGCGCCCGTAGTCCTTCCGGGAGCCGAGCACCAGCGCCGCGACCAGCGCTGACACACCCGCGTTGATGTGCACCACGGTTCCGCCGGCGAAGTCGAGCACGCCGCGAGTCATGAGCCACCCGCCGCCCCAGACCCAGTGCGCCACCGGAGCGTAGACCAACAGGGTCCAGAGGGCGATGAACACGACGTAGGGCCCGAACCGCATGCGCTCAACCACGGCGCCCGAGATGAGCGCGGCGGTGATGATGGCAAAGGTGGCCTGGTAGACCATGAAGAGCACGTGCGGGATGGTGCCCTTGGCCTCGGTGCCCACCCCGTTCAGTCCGAAGTTGGCCAGGCTCCCGAGCAGCGGACCGCCGTCGCTAAAGGCGAGACTGTACGCCGCGATTGCCCAGGTGAGCCCTACGACGCCCAGCGCCACGAAGCTCATCATCATGGTGTTGAGCGAGTTCTTGTTCCGTACCAGGCCACCATAAAAGAAGGCGAGCGCAGGGGTCATCAGCAGGACCAGTGCTGTGGAGATCAGCATCCAGGCCGTGTCGGCCGGAACGATGGTCGGCGGTGGTGCCGCGTCCTGCAGGGCGAGCAGCAAGGGTAAGATCGTCACGGTCTTGCTCCCAGGGCGTGGGTGGGTTCCAGTGGTCTCGAGTCATGAGTCATGAGTCATGAGTCACGAACTCGCGACTCACGACTTGCGACTCCTCAGGCGTCGTAATACAGGAA
>DASXRM010000217.1:0-7496 GCA_036506575.1 Gemmatimonadales bacterium
GGATAGCGTTCCCGGGGCTATCCAGCGGATTACGAGATGCCAGGGATTGCTACTGGGCCTCATCAAGCGGCTTCGGAGGAGCTGACCGCATCGCCTCTTACCCCCACCCTCTCACCTCTCACTTCTCACCTCTCACCCCTCCCGACTATGTTCTGACACTTTCTAACGGGGTCTTGATGAAACTGTTGGTCCTCGGCGCCGGCCTCCAGGGCTGCGCCTGCGCCTACGATCTGCTGCAGAACCCGGCGATTGACCAGGTCACGCTGGCCGATCTCCGGCCCGACAGGTTGCCCCGATTTCTGACGGGAGATTGGGCCGGGCGGCTCCGTACGGTGCGGCTCGACGTCTCCGATTCGGCCGCCGTGAGGGCTGCGTTCGACGGGCACGCCGCTGTCATGAGCGCCATCCCCTATTACTACAACTGCGCGATGGCCAAGGCCGCCGTCGAATGCGGCTGCCACTTCTCCGATCTCGGTGGCAACACGCAGATCGTGCTGGAGCAGAAGAAGCTGCACCAGCAAGCGGAGGCTAAGGGCATCTCGGTCATCCCCGATTGCGGGCTCGCACCCGGCATGGTCAATATCCTGGCCGCGGAAGGGATCCGCCGGTTGGACCAGGCGGAGAAGGTCAAAATCTTCGTGGGTGGCCTGCCGCAGAATCCCGAGCCGCCGCTCAACTACCAGATCGTCTACTCTCTCGAGGGGGCGCTGGACTACTACACCACCCCGTCCTGGGTGCTCCGAGGCGGCCGGCCGGTACAGGTCGAGGCGCTGAGCGAAGTGGAGTCGGTGGAGTTCCCCTCTCCGCTCGGCACCCTGGAGGCCTTCCACACTGGAGGCGGAATCAGCACCCTCCCGTTCGCTTACCAGGGCAAGATCGACATCATGGAGTACAAGACCCTTCGCTACCCCGGGCACGCTGCGGTGATGCAGCCGATTCGTGAGCTCGGCCTCCTGGCCAACGAACCGATCGAGGTCAAGGGAAAGAAGGTGGTGCCTCGCGACGTCTTCATCGCGGCGGTCAGTCCTAAGCTTTCCAAGCCGAACGGCCGCGATCTCGTGGCCCTGCAGGTGCAGGTCAGCGGGAAGAAGAACGGCAAGGCCGATGCCGTCACCTTCCGGCTGATCGATTACTACGATGTCAAATACGGGATCAGCGCGATGATGCGAACCACCGGCTACTCGCTGTCGATCACCGGCCAGATGCAGGTGGACGGCCGCGTCAAGCTCAAGGGAGTACGCACGCCCGACGAAGCCATGCCCTTCGCTGATTACGTGAGCGAACTGGCAAAGCGCGGGATCAAGATCGAAGAGCTGTGAGGGTGGACGGGAACTTCTCCAGAGGACGTCCTGTTCTCAGGAGAGTCGTTTCTATATCGGAGAAGGACATGCTGGACTTCAGGAAGCTGTGGGACCAGGCGCTCACCTTCGACGACTTCGTCGCCGCGTGTAAGGCCGAATACTGTGGACTATGGCAGGGGATCTATAATCTGGCGCGGGTGCCGGCCTGGGCCCGCGAAGCGGTGCCAGAGGGAAGTGAGCGCAAGCTCCTGGTGATCGCGGAAGACTGGTGCGGCGACGCATCCAACACCGTTCCGATCGTCGCCAAGTTGGCCCACTCGGTGCCGGGGCTCGAGTTGCGCGTCATCCAGCGCGACGCCAACCCCGAGGTCATGGACCAGTATCTCACCAACGGCTCGCGGTCGATCCCCATCGTGATCGCGCTGGACGAATCCTTTCAGGAGGTCGGCCACTGGGGTCCCCGTCCTACGGAGCTCCAGGCCTGGGTGATGGCCAACCGATCCATCCTTCCCAAGACCGAGCTCTACCCCCAGGTGCGCAAGTGGTACGCCCGCGACCGCGGCGAGACGACGCTCAGAGAGGTGCTGGAAGCCGCGGGATTCTCGGTCGCCAAGGTAGCGTAGCGCGTCACCGCTTCGGCTCTGCCGTCAGCTCCTCCAGCGCCGCCCGGGCCTCGCGCACGTGGGCCTGCAGCGGTGGATCAGCCTTATCCCACAGCCGCACGACTCGCCCATACGCCGCGGCGGCCGACTGACGATCCCCGGCTGCACGGTAGGCTCGGCCGAGTGCGAGATAGGTGAGCGGGACCAGCAGGGGATGATCGAACCCGTAATGAAGCCACCGGATTCCTTCCCCCCGAGTCTCGGGTCGCGAGGCCAGTGCGAGGGCGAACTGGAACCGCCACGGCGCGGTCACCAGGTCATTGCGCGGCTCGGCTGCTTCGTTGAGTGCGCGGCGCAGCTCGGCCAGCCCCGCTGCGGTGTCCCCGGCCATAAGCGATGCCCAACCTCTGGCACCCACGAGTAGGCCGCGGACGTTGGCCGGCAGCGCGACCGTGTCGCGGATCGCGAGCGCGGCGTCGATCCGGCGACGCGCGGCGGGCAGCTGGCCCCGACCGAGCTCGTATATCGCAAGGTAGTACGGAGTATCCGGTGATGCCGGCGGGGAGCGCAGCCAGGCGGCGACGAGCGGTCCTCCGAACTCCGGTGGGGCAAGCCCCATGATGATGGGCACGCCCAGCACCACAAGGGCATCGCCCGGGGAGAGCCGGGCCAGCGAGTCGGCGAGCCGGCTTGCCTCCGTGAATCGGCCGAGTCCGGCATACATGGCCGCCCGCATCCCCAGCCCCCTCTTCCGCCTCTCGGGCGCTCGCTCCGCCGCATTGGCCCGTGCCGCCGTACGCACGATGAAGTCGGATGTCACCTCAGGGCGATCGTAGAGCGATTGCATGGCACTGCGTAGCGGCCCACCCTGAGTAAGCAGACGGATGGCGCTGTCGCTGATCTCCTGGCCCCAAACCATCTGGGTCGCTGCCTCTCCCATCTTGACCATCTCAGTGTCCGCCAGCGGTGCAAACCGTCTCATGTAGTTTGCGTAGACCGAGCTGTCGCGGGTGCGCAAAGCGATCTCCAACGGATGGAGCAGTGCCGGAGTGAGCGAGGAGTCACGCCGCAGCACGCTGTCGAAGGCCGCCCGGATGGTATCAAAAGGCTCCGCCGTATACGGCTGGGTGTGAAACAGGGCCTCCCCCAACAGGTACCATCCCTCCACGTCGTCTGGATAGTCAGCCGCGTAGCGGCGCAGGGTATCCACCGCCGCCGGCTTGCCGCGCTCGAAGAGTCGATACCCAACCAGCAGCGCACGATCCCGCGCCGGGAGGCGGTCGGCGAACCGAAAACCGGCGGCGGAAGCAGCGAGTGACTTCTCACTGCCATATCCCCCGGTCCACCCGTAGACCAGCGCCCGGCGGAAGTGGGCGCGGGCAAACGTCGAGTCGATCTCGACCGCCCGGTTGTACGCGGCAAGCGCCGAGTCCCAGCGGGTGCGCCGGTAGTACTGCTCGCCTTGGAGATAAGCCCGGAGCGCGTCGGGCGAATTCGTGGTGATGGCACTCACGCGAAGACTCGGAACTGGCTCGCCGGAACGCCACACGCTGCGGAGCAGCGCTAGGCTCAAGCCATCCACCAAAGGGAGCACGCTGTCGGCCGGGCCCTCGACCTGAGCCTGCGCCAGCTCCGCTCCGGTGAGCGAGCGCAGCTCGGCGCTGAGCCGGACTCGTGAGCCGGCCGCGATCACGCTGCCGGTGAGCACCGATCCGGCGTCTACCGCACGGCCGACCGCGACTGCATCGCTCAGGTCACCGTGAGCCGCGCCCTCCTTACGCCAGCGACTGAGTACGGTGCGCGGATCCACCGTACGAATAGGTCCGACCTGGTCGAGGTTGCGAGCCAGCAGGTCCACCATCCCCTCGCCCATCAGTTGGACACCCGGACCGGAAGTGCGGAACGGCAGGACCGCGATCACCTCGGCCCCTCGGGCGACCTGGGCCCTCGAATTCCGGGCGGCAAACCACGCGACGGCACCGCCCACGGCCGTCAGCAGAATGGCCGCGGCGGCGATTGCGGCCCGGCGCCTCGGGGAAGCAGTACCGCCGCGAGCGACACCTGCCACGGCCTGCTCGAGAGTATCGGCGAATGCGGCTATGCCGGGGAAGCGCTCCGACGGTTCCCGGGCGAGACCGCGGGTGACTACCTCTTCGAGCGCGGAGGGCACATCCGCCCGCACCGCGCGCAACCGCGGACGCGGTGCCGTGAGGCTGCGGGTCACTATTACTTGGGGGGTCGCACCGGTGAACGGGGGCTCACCGGCGAGCATCTCGTAGAGCACGCAGGTCAGGGCGTACTGATCGGTCTGCGCATCGACCTCATGGCTCGCGGTAGCCTGCTCGGGGCTCATGTACAGTGGCGTGCCGATCGCGAGTCCCGTGCCGGTGAGCTGGCCGCCCTCGGCTGCCGTGTCGATTGCCCGCGCGATCCCGAAATCGGCGACGAGGGCGTGGCCTCCCGACAGCAGGATGTTCTCCGGCTTGATGTCGCGGTGTACGACCCCGTGGGCGTGGGCGTACGCCAGCGCGCTCGAGACCTCGAGCGCGAGCCGTACAGCCTCACCGATTCGTAGCCTGGATTCTCTGCGAAGCCGGTCGCGAAGTGACTCCCCCTCCACGTACGGCATGACGTAATACAGAATGCCGTCGCCGCCGGCATCGGTGGCACCCGCGCCCGAATCGTACAGGGGAACGATGTGGGGGTGCTGGAGCCCAGCCGCTACCTCGATCTCGCGCAGAAAGCGCTCGGATCCGAGCGACGCGGCCAGCTCCGGGCGGAGCACCTTGATGGCGACCAGGCGGTGGTGTCGGAGGTCGCGTGCCAGATAGACCAGCGCCATGCCGCCGGCCCCGACCTCGCGCTCGATGGCGTATCGGCCGTGCAGCGCGGCAGCGAGTTGGGCCGAGATGTCGGTCATGGGGATGAGGGAATCAAAACATCCATCCACTCCCCACTGAATAGTTGAACCCGTCCGGGCCGCCGGCGAAGTTGAAGGTGAAGATCGTGGACCGGAGAATCCGGAGTCCCACGCCGCCGCCTCCCCCGACCTTCAGATCCTTAGTCGTCAGCCGAAAGTTCTCCCCCTCGAATACCCGGCCCGCGTCCACAAACCCGATCAGCGTGATCGCGCCCAGGTCGCCGAAGGCGAGCAGATCGTGCCGCACCTCGAGATTGCCGAACAGCGCGTGTCGCCCCGCCAGCCGGCCGGTATCGAGTGAGCGGTGGGAGTACTGGCCGCCCAGCACCGGAATCTCCTTCTCCCAGCCAGGAATGATGAATCGCGCGTCCAAGGGCGGCGTGCCCCCCATTCCCGAAGCTGTCAGCCGGGCTGCAACCACCGTACCTTCGCGAACCGAGAGATAGCCTCGGAGAACGGTATAGAGCCGAGTATATCCATCACCCCCGCTGCCCACCTGGGTGCCGGCTTCCAGCAGCAGCCCCTGGTGGGTGTTGAACTCGTTGTCGCGGGTATCGTAGACCAGGGCCACCCGGCCGGACACGTCGGTCTGCCTCAGCTCATCCCCGAAATCAGCCACGAAAACCGACGGCCCGGGCAGTGAGGTGAAGCGTGCCCACTCGACATCGCCCATGACCGCTACCTGGAGTGGCCCGCGAAGCCGCCGGGTAATGTCCACGTAGCCCCGATAACGGGTGCGCCGGACCCGATAGAGAAACGGCTCAATGTCGGTGACCGCATCCTTGTTGTACTCGGTATCGTTGCCCAACCCGAAATAGCCGTAGCGGACCTCCCGGAACGCCGCGACCTTGGCATCGAAACGCCAATCCTCGAGGAGCTGCGGAGCCCGGAACTCGAGGTACGCATGGCGGCCACCGCGAGGGGTGATGCCTGCGTCGGCGTTGAGCGCGGCGTTGGCGGTGACCCGGTCCTCGTACTCCGCGGCCTGCCAGTAGCGCACCCGGAAGCTGAGTACCGGTCCGTCGTTCGACCCACCGCTCAGATAAGGGAAGTAGCTGGTTCGCCAGGGCGCGGGGCTCGGCCGCTCAGCGGCATCTTGCGCGACGACCCGCTCGGCGGAGAGCAGCGCGAGCAGGGCGAACGGGATCGTCCGCATCAGGCGCGCCTCTCGTAGAGATGCGCGCTATCCCGGAGCGCACCCTCCTTGCCGTCATGGGCGGCAAAGCGGCCGGGATAGAGCGAAGCCGCACCGAATTCGCCCCGCTTGTTCACCGCATAGAAATTCAGGTTGAATGTGGGGCGTCCGTCCTTGAGCAGGCGAGCCGGGGTGAGCCGTACCACCCGCTTCAGGGTCTCGAGGCAGGCGTCCGTAGGCCGGAGTCCGCGCCGCATCCCCTCGACGGTCAGAAATCCTCCGCATACCATGATGTTCGCCTCGCCCCGGCCGGTGGAGCCCGCAGCGCCGACATCGTTGTCGGTGTACTGACCCGCGCCCACGATGGGAGAGTCGCCGGCACGACCCGGGATCTTCCAGGCGAGACCGCTGGTGGTGGTCACGGAGGAGACATCGCCTTGAGCATTCACCACGTCGAGGTTGATTGTTCCGGTAGGCCGCGCCACCATCGGCTCTTTCTCCGGTACGTCGAGCCAATCGTCCTCTGGCCCACGGTTGGCGCGCCACTCGAGCCAGAGCTGCCGCGACTCCGGGGTCAGCAGGTCCTCCTCCTTGAAGCCGTAGGAGAGCGCGAACCGCTTGGCTCCCTCACCGACCAGCAGGATGTGGTCGGTGTATTTGAGCACCAGCCGGGCGACCTCGCTGGGCGTCTTGATGCCCTCGAGTGCGGCGACCGCGCCGGCGCGCCGGGTCGGCCCGTGCATGCAGGAGGCGTCCAGCTGGACGACGCCCTCTTCATTCGGGAGTCCGCCGTAGCCGACTGAATTGTCCGCGGGATCGAGCTCCTGAATCTTGACTCCCTCCACCGCGGCGTCGAGCGTGTCGGTCCCGCCGAGCATCAACTCCATGGCGCGGTTGACGGCACGGAGTCCGTTGCTGGAGCTCACGGCGGCCGGCCGGCTGGCACTCCGGCGGATGATCGCGGGAGGAACCGCAGGCAACGCCGCCGCTGCCGCCGCGAGCCCGCTCGCGCCCAGGAAGGCGCGGCGGGAAACCGGCTGTGACATGGGAGCCTCCCTGGGCAAGTATGAGTGACGGCTCTGCGGGGATTTAGGCGCGGCAAGAAGCGAAAGTCAACTGAGACGAGCTACTGTCGCTTGCTCGCTTCCCCTGCGCTTTCTACCTTTTCGGCTTGAACTTCTCCTCGCCACTCCGCAGCGTCCTGGGCTCCGCCTATCGTCCGACCGAGGAACCTCTCGGCCTGGTTCGCCTGGCGGTCGGCGCGATTGCGCTCGGGGGAACCATCCTCTCGGTGGTTCTCGCGGTGACCGGCGCCGAGCCCCGGGCGCTCGAGCTGGTGGGTGCGTTGTGGGCGGTTTATGGCCTCGTCGTTGGCTTCCTATCCGGAGTGCTGGAGCCGGTCATCGACGGCTTCTTTCAGTTGCTGGCCAATGTGGGCCTGGTCCGGGCCGGCGGCGGCTACTCCGCAATAGAGACGCTGGTGGCGCGGGGGCATCTCCAGGCTGCTGCCGAAGCCTACGCGGAGCGTGCCCGAAATC
>DASXRM010000218.1:0-36677 GCA_036506575.1 Gemmatimonadales bacterium
TTCTCCCGGATCCGGGCGGCCTTGCCGCTCAGCGCGCGCAGATAATAGAGCTTGGCGCGACGCACCCGTCCCCGGCGGACTAGCTCGACCGAGGCGATCGTGGGACTGTGGACCGGGAAGAGGCGTTCGACTCCCACCCCCGCGGAGATCTTACGGACGGTGAAGGTCTCGCTGATCCCGGCGCCCCGCTTGGCAATGACCAGCCCCTCGAATGCCTGGAGACGTTCCTTGTCGCCCTCCCGGACGCGGACCATGACCCGGATGGTGTCTCCCGGATCGAATGCAGGTATGTCCGTGCGCATGCCCTCACGGGCCACCTCTGCCAATCGTTCCATGGTGGGATCCTCCTTCGGTCCGGCGTTCGATGAGGAAAACTGCAACATCTTAGTACGGTGACTCGGATTTGTCATCCTGGGGGGAGCGCGAGGGTCATTGGGAGGCGGCGCAGGACCCGCGAGTCATTGCGAAGCCCACTCTATTCTTGGTGCGCCCTGTCGACCTTCTCCCACAAATCCGGCCGCCGCTCCCTCGTCAGCCGCTCCGATTCCGCCTGCCGCCAGGCCGCAATCTCGGCGTGGTTGCCCGAGCGCAGCACCTCGGGCACCTCGAGCCCCCGATATTCCGGCGGCCTGGTATAGCTGGGCGGACTCAGCAGCCCCTCGTAGTGGGAGTCCGAGCTGGCCGACTCGTGATCGCCCAGCGCGCCGGGCAGCAGGCGGACCACCGCATCGAGCACACAGAGGGCGGCCGGCTCTCCGCCCGATAGCACGAAATCACCGACCGACAGCTCCTTGGTGGCGAGCCCGTCCGCTACCCGCTGATCCACGTCCTTGTAATGGCCACAGAGCAGCGTGAGCCGCTCGCCGAGGGAGAACCGCACCGCGTCGTCGTGAGTGAACCGCCGGCCCCGGGCCGAGAGGAGGACGATCGGCCCGGTCGGCCGGAGCGTTTCCACCGCCTCGAAGAACGGCTCCGGTTTGAGGACCATCCCCGCCCCGCCGCCGTAGCCGTAGTCATCCACCGTTGCGTGCCGGTCGTGGGTGAAGTCGCGCAACTGCACCAGGCGAAACTGTACCAACCCTGCCGCCGCGGCCCGCGCCGGGATGCTCGCGGCCAGGTAGGGGGCGATGACTTCGGGGAACAGCGTTACCACGTCAATGGTCAGCGGCGGACAGGCGGACGGGCGGACGGGCGGACCGCTTGGTGTGCCCTCCTGCCGCTTCGGCGATCCCATAGCCGGCTTGGATCTGCCTTTCCGATTTTTGGCTGTCTTCTTCCGTCCGCCTGTCCGCCCGTCCGCCCGCCCACCCGTCATTCCAACAGTCCCACTGGTGGTGTCACCACCAGCCGCCGGCCCGCCCGGTCCACCTGCCGCACGAACTCCTTCTTGTACGGCAGGAGGAACTCGCGTTTGGGACCCTGCACCTCGATCATGATCCCCGTGGGCAGCTCGTAGACCGCAGACACCAGGCCGAGGGGGGTGTCATCGGCCAGCCGGACCGAGAAGCCGTCCAACTCGTGGAGATAGACCTCATCGTCGGCCAGGGAGCCCAACGCGTCCGGCGGCACTCCCACAAAGTGACCCCGGAACGGATCCAGCGCATCCCGGCTTTCCACCCCCGCGAACTTCACCAACCACTCGCGGTGGTAGCTCCTGCTGCGCTCCACCTGGAGCGGACCCGCCACCGTCTCTCCCGCCAAGTCCACCACCCACACCTCGCGCCCCGGAGCGAAGATGGTGTCCGGATCGTCGGTCAAGGGAAAAAGGGTGCAGTCGCCCTTGAGCCCGTGCGGTTTCCTGAGGCGGCCCACCACTACATGATCAGTCTTGCCGGTCATATAGGGAGCTGCAGATGCGTGAGCGGGAAAGAAACAGCGTGAGCGGGGATGTACCGCTTACGCTCTTGCAGTTCCCGCTTACGCTCTCGCCGTTCCCGCTTACGCTCTCGCCGTTCCCGCTTCAAACACCCCGGCCTGCTGGAGCAGAGACTGGACGGTGTCCGACGGCGTCGCGCCCTTGGCGATCCACTGCCGAGCCTTCTCCGCATCGACCTGTACTTTGTCGGCCGTGGTCTCACCCTTCGGGTTGTAGGTCCCGATGATCTCGATGAAGCGCCCGTCCCGGGGTGCCTCCTGATCGGCGACCACGATACGGTACAGTGGGAGCTTCTTCCGGCCGATCCGGCGAAGACGAATGCGAGTTGCCATGTGGGTTCCTGGTGTACGGGTTAGCCGGGGAATCCGCCGCGTCCAAAGGGCAGCTTCAGACCGGCGCCTCCGGTCTTCCCCGCGATCTTCATGAACTTCTGCATCTGCTTGAACTGGGCGAGCAGCGTGTTGACCTCTTGCACCGTGCGGCCCGCTCCCTTGGCGATGCGCAGCCGGCGCTGACCGTTGATTAGGTCGGGATTGGAGCGCTCCTTGGGCGTCATGGACAGGACGATCGCTTCGACATGCTTGAGCTTCTTGTCGTCCAGCTTGGCCGCCTGAAGCATCGCCGGGTTCATCCCCGGTAGCATCCCGAGCACGTTCTTGAGCGGCCCCATCTTCTGCATCTGCTTCATGGCGCCCAGGAAGTCGCCCAGATCGAGACCCTTCTTGGACTGAACCTTCTTGGCCAGCCGCTCGGCTTCCTTCTCATCGACCGCGGTCTGGGCCTTTTCCACCAACGAGAGGATGTCGCCCTGCTGAAGAATCCGGCCGGCCAGCCGGTCGGGATGAAACGGCTCCAGCGCATCGAGCTTCTCGCCCACACCGATGTACTTGATCGGCGCGTGGGTGGTTCCGTAGATCGAGAGCGCCGCTCCGCCTCGCGCGTCGCCGTCCATCTTGGTCAGCACCACACCGGTGATGCCCAGCGCGTCGTGAAACCCCTTGGCGATGCGCACGGCGTCCTGCCCGGTCATGCCGTCGGCGACGAGCAGGATCTCATGGGGCGACACCGCCGCCTTGAGCCGCTTGAGCTCGTCCATCATCTCGTCGTCGATCTGCAGGCGCCCCGCGGTGTCCGCGATCACGCTCCGGGCTCGTGCCTTCCCTGCCGCGGCGATTCCATCGCGAACGATCTGCACCACGTCGCGCGAGGCGTTGTCGCTGTAAACGGCGACCTCGACCTGCCGGCCCAGCGTGTGGAGCTGGTCGATGGCGGCCGGACGGTACACGTCGGCGGCCACGAGGAACGGCGCCTTCTGCTCCAGCTTGAGCCGCTTGGCGAGCTTGCCCGCGGTAGTCGTCTTGCCTGAGCCTTGCAGTCCGACCAGCAGGATGACTGTCGGCGGCACCGTCGCGTGGGCGATCGGCGCCTGCTTCTCGCCGAGCAGCGCGACCAGCTCGTCATAGACGATCTTGACCAGCTGGTGCCCGGGGCGAACCTCCTTGAGCGATGCGAGCCCGACCGCCTTCGCCTGGACTCGCTCGAGGAAGTCGCGGGTCAGGTCGAAGCTCACGTCGGCCTCGAGCAGGATCCGCCGGATCTCCCGGAGTCCCTCTTTGACCGCCTCTTCCGTTAAAACGCCGCGCCCGGTGAGCCGCTGGAGCGTGGCGTTGAGTTTACTGGAAAGCTCGTCGAACATAAGCCCGTAAGCCTAATCGCAGGGCCAGCTTTGGGCAAGTCGAGATGGTTCCCAAGGATCCCGTTATGGGATCACATGCGATGCAGGATGTTCTGGAACCGGGGAAGCTCACGCAGGGAGTTGAGGTCGGGATCGTTTTCAATCCACTCCCGGTGGCCGAAGCCATTTTGAACCCCACGCTCGAGACAATCGAGCGCGCGGTCCGACTCTCCCAGCAAAGCATAGGCGCAGGCGAGATTATAGAGCACGGCAGAGTCATCGGAATTCAGGGCCAGTGCCTGGTCGGCCCATTCGCGTCCTTTCTCGATCTCTCCCAAGCGGATGTGCATGATCGCGCCATGGTACCAGGCCCGCACGTCGTCCGGATTGAGCTCGAGGTGCTTGTTGGCGACTTCCAACGCCCGGTGTAGCACCGCTCGCGCAGTATCCTCTCGCCCTAGCCCGAAATAGGTGAGCGCTAAAAGACTGAGGGCTTGAAAGTCCTCCGGTCGGACGACGCTCGCCCGTTCGAACCAGCGGGCTGCCTCCTCGAGCTTCCCTTGTTGGAAACAGGCCCTGGCGTAGAAGTAGTGCGCCTCGAACAGTTTGGGGTCGAGTAAAACGGCGGCCTCGAACTCTCGCTGCGCGTCCTCATACCGCTTGCTCAGCGTCAGGGCGAGACCTCGCGACGCGTGGGCCTCGGCCACCTGGGGACCCAGTTCGAGCGCCCTTCGGCTCGCCCCGTTCGCCTGCTCGAGATTGGCCTCGCTCGCATCCCAATACATGTAGAGAAACGAGCTGCAGTCGGCCACACCCGCATGGGCAGGCACGAAGTTGGGATCGATCTCGATCGCTCGGCTGAACATTCTGCGGGCGAACTGGAGTCCCTTTTCATGGAACTGGGAGAACAACTGGCGGGCGCGGAGGTAGTACTCGTAAGCTTGAACGTTCTCGGTGCGCGGCTTCTCGATGGCGCGGCGCTCCTGTTCAGTCAGCACGATACGCAGTGCCCGGACGATGTTCTCCGCGATTTCATCCTGCACGGCGAACACGTCTTCCAGCTCACGGTCGTACCGCTCCGACCAGACATGATACCCGTCGCTCACGTTGATAAGCTGGGCTGTGATCCGAAGCCGGGTGCCGGCTTTGCGCACGCTGCCCTCCAACACGGTGCCCACGCTCAGCTGCTCGCCGACCAGGCGGATGTCCTGACTCTTTCCCTTGAAGGCGAAGGCGGAGGAGCGCGAGGCGACCCGCAGCGCCTGAATCTTGGTCAGTGCATTGATGATCTCTTCCGCAATGCCCTCACAGAAGTAGTCCTGGTCTTTCTGCGGACTCATGTCCGCGAAGGGCAGGACAGCAATCGACTTGCCGGGAGGTTGCTGGGTTGGGACGACCGTAAGGTCGGCGCCGACCGGCGTGATCACGCCGCTTTGCCCAGCGAGAGCCTGGGCGAGCTCTGCAGCAGTAGAGAATCGGTCGCTGGGGTTTCTCGCCAGTGCCCGTCCGAGCACTCTCTCAAATGCTTCGGGAATGCCGGATCGGATTGCGCGAATCGATGGCACGGGCTCGGTAAAACGCTTGAGGATGATGGCCTGAGCGGTTGGCCCGGTAAACGGGGGGTTGCCGGCCAGCGTTTCGTAGAGCATACAACCGAGCGAATAGAGGTCGCTCCGCCCGTCGAGCTCCTGGTCGCCCGACGCTTGTTCCGGGCTCATATACGCCGGAGTTCCTACAGCCGTGCCGGTCTGGGTCAGATTCTGCTCACCGCTCTCGCTCAGGGCCTTGCAGATCCCGAAATCGGTGACCATCGCCTCGCCTTCATGGAGCATGACGTTCTCGGGCTTAATGTCGCGATGCACCACGCCTTGAGCATGCGCGTACCCCAGCGCGCTCGCTACCTGTAGAGCGATTCCGACAGCCTCGTCCAGCGGAAGCTGGCGCTTGCGTGTCAGGCGCCCGCGGAGCGATTCCCCGTGAACGTAAGGCATGACGTAGTACAGAAAGCCCTGGGCCTCGCCGGAGTCGATGAGGGTAAGGATGTGCGGGTGGTTCAATCGGGCGGCGATCGAGACCTCACGCTGGAAGCGCTCGGACCCGACATTTGCGGCCAAGTGGGGATGTAGAATTTTGAGGGCGACTGGCCTGCGGTGCTTCAGGTCCTGTGCCAGATAGACCGTTGCCATGCCGCCGCGTCCGATCTCCCGCTGTAAATCGTAGCGGTCGCTCAGCGCGGTTTGGAGACGATCTTGGAGTTCAAGCACGGCTTGGGGATCCCGGAAGACGCCCTCAAGGATACAGGGCAGAATAGGCGCCGACCAGAGTCGCCTGGATCAGCCTGCCCCACCGCCCCGCTGCCCCGCTTAATCTTCTACTATGCAGGAGCTCACCAACCCCGAGGAACGGCAGCGCAACCTCGACCGGATGAAGCGCCGGGCCACGGGGTTGCTCGTGCTCATGGGCGGTATCTTCGTCGCAACCACGATCCTCGAAGGTCGCCACCCCTGGTTGGGCTATTTCCGGGCAACGGCCGAAGCCTCGATGGTCGGTGGCATCGCCGACTGGTTCGCCATCACCGCCCTGTTTCGCCATCCATTGAACATCCCCATTCCCCACACCGCCATCATTCCCAGCCGCAAGGATCGGATCGGGCGGAGCCTCGGCCACTTCGTGCAGAACAACTTCCTCTCACCAGAGGTGTTGACGGCGAAGCTCCGGGCGGCCCAGATCAGCCGCCGGGCCGCGGAATGGCTCAGCCAGCCGGAAAATGCCCGGAAGGCGGCTCAGCACATCGCCTCGGCCCTGCGCAGCGCCGGCAACGTCGTTCGAGACGAGGACGTCCACGCCTTGCTCGACCGCACCGTGGTCGAGCCACTCCGGCAGATGCCTATTGCCCCTGTACTCGCCAAAGGGCTGGTGCTCCTGACCGTGGACGATCGGCACCAGCTGCTGCTCGACCGCGTGATCCAGGGACTCACCCGTCTAGTGGCGGAGAACGAGGCGCTGATAAGAGAGCGCATCCGGGAGGAGAGCCCCTGGTGGGTGCCCAAGCTGGTGGACGACCGAATCCATCAGAAGGTTTTGGGCGGAATCGAGCGCACCCTGTACGAGGTGGGCACCGACCCGGATCATCATCTGCGACGTCAATTCGACGAGCTGCTCGCCGACTGGATGGTGCAGCTGCAGGAGTCTCCCGAGGTGATCGCCCGGGCCGAAGCGATCAAGCAGCAGGTGCTCGATCCCGAGACCAGCGGCCGACTTGCCGCTTCCCTATGGGAGGAATTGAAGCAGGTCTTGGGACGCCAAAACGCCGGCGAGGACGGCGCTCCCGGCGCTGTCGCGCGCGGACTTTCCGCCCTCGCCGCGGCCGCGCTGGAAGACGAGGTCCTGTTGGAGAAAATCGATGGTTGGGTGATCGGCGCGGTGCTGCGGGTGGTGGAGCAGCATCGCGGCGAGGTCGGTCAGCTGATCGCTCAGACGGTGAGCTCGTGGGACCCGGAAGAGACGTCCCGCCGCATCGAGCTGCTGGTCGGGCGGGACCTGCAGTTCATCCGGATCAACGGAACGCTGGTCGGCGGGCTGGTGGGGTTGCTCATCTACACGGCGACTCACGCGTTTTGAGAGGAAAGGGCGGAAGAGCAGAGGCGGAAAGGGCGGAAGAGGGCGGAATGCTGGACGAGCGCGTCGGTTCTTCCGCTCGTTCCGCCTCTTTACCTTCCGCCTCTTTACCTTCCGCCTCTTCCGCCCTCTACATACGCCCGCGGCACTTCGCCCCATCTCGTCCACCCCTCGGGCGCGAGCACGTAGCGAATAGCGGGCTTGCCCTCCAGCTCGAAGCTCTCGAGCACCGTGCGATACCCCTTGCGCGACGACGACCGCAGCCTCCCCCCGTAGCCCCACGTGAACCGCTCGGCCGATCGCTTGTCATCCCACACCACGTACCAGACCAGGGCCGGCCCCATCGGCGTCTGGTAGACTCGATACCGATCTCCGCCCCAGCCAATTGGGCCCCGTGCCCTGACCTCGGCGGCCCCGGCGAGCCGAGCCATAAGCACCCGCATCTCGCTTTCGCCTAGCACGTCCTCGTAGAGAACGCCGGAATCGGGGGGAAATCGGACCGCTACCGGGATATCATGCCGAGCGTACCGCTCCGGAAAAAGGACCTGCTCGGTGGACACCGGCATGCGCGGCCCATAGGGAACGGAGTCTCGAAAGGGAGAGCTCTCCCACCAGTGCATGAACTCCGCGCCCGCGAGGTAAGGGAAGATCAAAGCTTCACGCACGACCAGTGGGGCGCGGGCAAAGACCGGCATCGAGGCCTGACCGCCGCGGATTTGATCGGCGTACTCCGTCCAGAAATCGGGATCCTTAGTCGGGTCGAGCTCGGGCGGAAATAGTGCCTTCATGCCACCAAGGGTGGCCTGACCTTCCAGCACCGACTGCGCCGCGGCCAGCCTGTCGTTGTCCGACTTGTCATGCAGGATCGAGTCCAGGGGAATTCGCTCCCCCTGGAGTGCGTGGACCAGCTCGTGCGCGATCACCACCCGAAGCTGTGCGGGGTCGGCATTCGCTACACCGAACAGGGTGGCCGAATCGGGATCGTAGTACCCCGCAACCTGCTCGGTGTAAAGCTCCAGCAACAACGGACGAAGGGCCATGGTGTCGGGCAGGAGGCCGAACAATCGGTACGCGGTCTCGAGCCCCACCAGCTTGGAGGACGGCAGCTCTTCGTCCAGCTTGCGCAGCAGGTAGGCGCGGACCTGGATCCGGGTGCGGAGCGCCGAGCGCGGCGGCGACTTGAACTGAAGTCCAGTGGCCCGTTCGACTCTGCCGCGCAGACTGTCGACCAGGCGACTCAGGGTGTCGGGACCCGCGCTGGCGGGCGGTTCACCCCGGCACGAGAGCATCGAGGCCGTCAGAAAGAGAGACGCTAATGCCCGCTTCAAGCGAGCCTCAGGAATCTGCCGTATTCCAGTACGACATCTCTAACAAGAGGCAACGCTCCCGAGAAGTCGAGCACCGCGGCGGCGACGGCTAGTCCAACACCGAACGGCAGATAACCCTCAGCTGTGAGCTCCTCTCGGGTGCCTGGAGATTGGGCCGGTCTGACATGCTTGGCATATTGGACAATAGCCACCCCAAGAGCCAGCCCTAGCGCCAAACGCACTCCCGACAACGGAGCGCTTAGTGCGACGGCAATTGCGGCGGCAAGCAGACCTCTGACCCGAACCCAGCGTCGCTGGGCGACACTCGCCGGCAGAAGGAAGGAGGCATAGTACGCTATGCCGGCACCAAGCAAGGCGCGTGAGATAAGGCTGAAGACATCACCTACAACTCCGACCCGAACCGAAAGCGCCAAGAGTATGATCGGCGTAACACCGATGACGAACAGTCTCGCTACCATGCCCCATCTGAGAATCGCCGGCTCACCCTCCACGCCCCGCTCGGAGCGCGGCTCTTTGCTCGACCCGCGGTGAGGCCATAGGGCTGTAATCAGGAAGAGGAGGGTACTGATCAACGCACCGAGGAGCAGGACCGGCAGAATGGCTTCCCAACCCAGAAATGCTCCGATCATGCCCATCAGGGCACAATCACCGCCGCCCATCGCTTCTTGACCGATCACCAGTTCAGACAGCTCTCCGATCAGAAGGACGGCGCCGGCGCCGACAAGGGCTCCCTGGAACGCAACCAACGTGTAAGATGGATCGGGCCAGGCCGACAGCAGGATAGCGAGGACTGTGCCTCCGAGGGAGAACTCATGGGGGATGATGTACTCCCTCGCGTCCGTCATGGTAATGCCCAACAGGATCGTGCCGAACACAGCCCCATGAAGCGTCTCGAGGCTAATCCCGTGGCGCCAGGCCATGAAGGCCCAAATGCCCGCGGTAGCAAGCTCGATCAGCGGATACTGGATCGAGATCGGCTCCCCGCAGCCACGGCAGCGGGCCCGGAGCAGGAGCCACGAAATCACCGGGATGTTGTCGTACCAGGCGAGACTCCGTCCGCACCGGGGACAGCGCGAGCGGGGCCGCATTACCGACTGCTTCGGCTCGGCTCCCCAGCGGAGGATGCACACGTTGAGGAAGCTGCCGAAGATCGCCCCCATGAGTCCGGCAAAGACGATCCAGGCGGCATCCAGGTGCAGCAGATCAATGCTCACTGGTGACCTCATACAGAAGGATGCCTGCCGCCACCGCCACGTTCAGCGACTCGACTCCGCGCGCGAGCGGTATCGTGATGCGCCGGCTGGCTGCCGCCGCGAGCGCTGGGCTGACGCCCGCGCCCTCGTTCCCGACTACCAAGGCCACCGGTGCGCGCTCGGAACCCCGACCGCTGGGGCGCCCCGCTTTCTCGCCGGTCGCATCCGCCACCCAGATCTCTGCCCGCTGGAGCCTGGCCCACGCTACAAACTCATCTGGCGCCGCGGGTACCGCGGGCAGGCGGAAGCTGGCGCCCATGGCCGCCCGGATCACCTTCGAGTTCGTCAGATCGGCCGTACCCTTGAGGGCGACCACACCCGTCGCTCCCAGGGCGAGGGAGGTTCGCAGCATGGTTCCCACGTTTCCCGGATCCTGCACTCCATCGAGCACCAGGATGGTGCTGCCGGGCGTCAGGCGAACATCATCGAGGGTCCAACGTTTTGGCTCGATGACCGCGACGACTCCTTGGGGATGCTCGGTATCGGCGAGCGCCTCCAGCTCGGCGTCGGCGATCTCTTCCAGGCGGATGTTGTGCTGGGCCAGCGTTGCTTTGAGAGCCTTCCCTCGGGAGGTACCTTCCAGCGCCGGGGACAAGGCAACGCCGCGAACCGAGATTCTCGCGGCGAGCGCCTCTTCCACGAGACGAACGCCTTCGGCCAACGCTAGACCGCGCCGTTCCCGCCCGCGGCGGCGGTGAAGGTCCCGAATCAGCGTCTGGAGGGAGCCGCTCATGGAGATGGTCACCCGATGAAGATCGCGCTCACGATTGCCGGCTCGGACTCCGGCGGCGGGGCCGGCATCCAGGCCGATCTCAAGACCTTCCAGCAATTCGGTGTCTTCGGCACATCCGTCGTTGCCGCGCTCACGGCACAGAACACCCGCGGGGTCCGCGCGGTCGAGGCGGTTTCCCAAGCGATGGTGAGCGCGCAGCTCACCGCTCTGGCCGAGGACCTCCCGCCCGACGCGCTCAAGACCGGGATGCTGGCCGAAGCCGGCTTGGTCCGGCTGGTGGCCCGAGCCATCCGAGAAAACGGTTGGGCTCCGCTGGTAGTCGACCCGGTCATGGTGTCGACTTCCGGCACTCGTCTGCTCACTACCGAGGCAGAGGAGGTAATGCGCGAAGACCTGCTGCCCCTCGCCGCGCTGGTGACTCCCAACCTGGACGAGGCGGCGATCCTGACCGGCCGGGTAGTCCATGACATTTCAACCATGGAGCGTGCCGGCGCCACGCTGCGCCGGTTTGGTGCCGGTGCCGTTCTCATCACAGGCGGCCATCTCTCGTCCGACACCATCACCGATGTGCTGGTGACATCATCGGGCGTGCGACACTTTACCCACCCGCGCATCGACACCAGCTCCGTCCACGGCACCGGCTGCACCCTCTCAGCCGCTATCACCGCCGGTCTCGCGCTCGGCCGTCCGCTCGAGAGCACGGTGGCCCAGGGGCTCGACTTCGTTCAGCGAGCAATCGCTGCCGCGCCGGGTCTCGGTGGCGGGCATGGACCGCTAAACCACACGGTGCCCGGATCTATACCCGCTGGATAACCCCTTCGACCAGCGCGGCAAGCTCGGCACTGACTCGTTTTGCGGTCCTCATCACCTCGGTATGGTCGAGCTTTTTCGGTGAGATCCCGGAGGCGAGGTTGGTGATCACCGAGAAGCCGAGACAGCGAAGGCCTCGGGCCCGCGCCGCGATCACCTCAGTCACCGTGGACATTCCGACCGCATCCGCCCCGAGCCGGTCCAGCATCCGGATCTCCGCCGGAGTCTCGTAGCTCGGGCCCAGCAGCTGAACGTAAACCCCCTCATCCAACGAAATCCGCCGCTCCAGTGCTACTTGCCGAGCCACTGCGCAGAGCGCGCTGTCATACGGCTCAGACATGTCGGGAAAGCGCTCCTCGCCCGGGAGCAGCGGTCCGGTCAGTGGATTCCGGAAGGTCAGGTTTATGTGATCGGCGATCAGCATGACGGTACCGGAGGAGAAGGTTCGGCGGATTCCCCCTGCGGCATTAGTCACCAGCAGCGTGTCCACCCCTAGAACGCCGAAGGCACGCACCGGGAGCGCAACAGTGGCGGGTTCATGGCCCTCGTAGAGATGAAATCGGCCGCTCTGAGCCAGGACCTCCTTCCCTGCAAGCCGTCCGATGACCAGCTCGCCGCCGTGGCCGATGATCGTCGTTTCGGGAAACCCAGGTATGTTGCGGTAGGGGATCGCGACGGAGTCCTCAATGCGCTCGGTGAGAAACCCGAGGCCGGAGCCCAGCACGATGGCGATGCGCGGACGGCGGCCATTGAGACGGCCATGAATAGCCCCCGCCGCCGAATCGATCTGCTTAGCGATCTCCGCGCCCGCGATCCTTCCCGTCTTTCCCGTCCTTTCCTTCCTCACAGCAGTATCCCGGCGATAGTCGCGGACAGAAAGTTGGCCAGAGTCCCCGCCAGCATGGCACGGAAGCCAAGGCGCGCCAGATCGCCTTTCCGATTCGGCGCGAGCGCACCGATGCCGCCGAGCTGGATGCCGACGGAGCTGAAGTTGGCGAACCCAGCGAGGGCGAAGGATGCGATGGTGAAAGAGCGCGGGTCCAATGCGTCCTTAAGCGTACCCAGTTGCGCGTAGGCGATGAACTCGTTCAGGACCATCCGGGTGCCGAGCAGGCTTCCAATGGTGCCGCTGTCGTGCCAGGAAACACCCATGACCCAGGCGATCGGCCGGAAGATCCAGCCCAGCACCGTCTGAAGGTCCGGAGGAAACCAGGGTATGTAGCCGTGGATCGCGGCAAATCCTCCGTTGATCAATGCCACGATCGCGATGAACGAGACCAGCATGGCAATGACGTTCAGCATGAGGTGGAGCCCCTCGGTGGTGCCCCGCGCCGCCGCATCCACCACGTTCACGTCGGTCAGCGGAACCTCGAGTTTCACCTTGCCGTAGGTCTCGGGCACCTCCGTCTCCGGCTCGAACAGCTTTGCCATCATGATCGTGCCCGGAGCGGTCATGATCACCGCCGCGAGCAGGTGCCGGGCCTCGATGCCGAACGCGATGTACGCCGCCATGATCGCGCCGGAGATATGGGCCATCCCCGAAGTCATGACCGTCATCAGCTCGGACCGGGTCATCCGAGGCAGGAAAGGCCGGATGGTGAGCGGCGCTTCGGTCTGACCCATGAAGATCGAGGCTGCGACGTTGAGACTCTCGGCCCCGCTCGCCCCCATCACCCGGCTCAAGACCACCGCGAAGGCGCGCACCACCACCTGCATGATGCCCAGGTAGTACATGATGGCGAATAGCGCCGAAACAAAGATGATCGCGGGCAGGATCTGAAAGGCGAAGACCACTCCGAGGCTCGAATCGGGCTTGCCCAGCTCGCCGAAGACGAACTGGGAGCCGGCATAGGAATAGTGCAGCACCGCGGTGACGAGACCACCCAAGGCGCGGAAGAGCCCCTGTCCGGCGGGAACCCGGAGCACGAAGATGGCGAACAGCACCTGCAACGAGAGACCCCAGGCGACCACCCGCCAACGGATCTGCCGGCGATTGTGGGACAACCCGATTCCTATGGCGAGAATGGCTGCGATGCCGAGAATTCCGGTCAGGTGCGAGCGCGGCTCCGACGTCCGGGGCTCGCTTGCCGTCTGGGCCACCAAAGATGGCGAGTCTGCCTGGGCCGCGGCTGGCCGCTGCCGGGCAAACAGACTCTGTGCGCCTTGCTGGGTCAGTCCCGGAACGACCCAAGCCGCCGCGAGCGCCGCGCCGCAGAGAAGAATCCCGAGCAGGGCGACGCGCACACTCCTGGTCCTCCGCCGCCAGCGTGTCCCCATGCGTGTCTCCCGGTTAAATCGCGGTGAGCTCGTCGCGCACCCGGTCGAGAAGCTCGACCCGAGTGGGCCAGGGAAGAAAGGCGCCGGCGAATCCGTTCAGGATCAGTTGATCGATCTGCTCGCGGGTGAACCCGAGCTCGGTGTGCGCCAGCCAATACTCGTCACTCAGGGACACTCCAGCCATTAGCCAGCCGTCGGTGCACAGCGTCACATTGAGCCCGGCATCGTAATAGCCTCGCACCGGGTGCTCCGAGGCACGAGCTACCGCCCGCGTCTGCACGTTACTGGTGATGTTCGCCTCAACCAGAATGCGGCGGTCTCGGATGTACTCGAGGAGCGGTGCGCTCTCACCCAGGCGGGTCCCGTGGCCGATCCGATTGGCGTGGCAGAGGTGCACCGCCTCCGCCACCGAGTCGGCGCCGGCGGCCTCCCCCGCGTGCACGGTAATGCCGAGGTAGCCTTTTGCCGCGACGTCGAACGCGGCCTTGTGAGCGCCCGCGGGTCGGCCCGCTTCGCCCCCCGCCAGGTCGAACGCCACCACCCCACGGTTCCGGAAGGTGAGGGAATGTTCGGCAATCTCCACCGACAGGGAAGGCGCGTAGTGCCGGAGCGAGCAGTTGATGACCCGGGCGATCACGCCGAACTCCCGCTCCCCGCGGGCCAATCCCCTCAGCTCGGCCTCGATGACCTCGTCCAGCATCAGACCGCCAGTCCGGCTCAGCTGGGGACAGTACCGGACCTCGAGATATCTCACGTTGTCACGAGCGGCGTCCTCCACCATCTCGTATGCCACCCGCTCGATGGACTCGGGCGTCTGGAGCAGCGGGATCGTGATGTCGAAGCGGCGGAGATAGTCCTCCAAGTTCGCCGCATCATCTACCCGCATGAACCGCCGGAGCGTCTCAGGATCGCGTGCCGGCAGCGGAACCTTGGCCGCGCGGGCCAGCGCGATCATCGTCTCGGGTCGCAGGGACCCGTCGAGGTGTACATGCAGCTCCGCCTTCGGCAGCCGGCCGATCAGCTCACGCGTCAGCATCACTTCCCCGTCGCGCCCTCACCACCACACGCAGGATGGCTCCGCCTTCCAGCCGTGACTCCGGATCGATCTCGATCCCCCGGCCATCGGTGACGTACGCGGCTCCCTTGACGATGCTCGCCTCCAGCCCGGCATCAAACGCGCGTACTGCCGCTCTGACGTCCGCGCCGGCCGGGACGTCGACTGCGCCGGCATTCACGAAAACCCGGATGAAACCGTTCACCGGCGCGTCGAGACGAACCCCGTGCCGGACGCTACCACGATCGGCTGGGGAAGGCGTTGTAGGTAGGTCATCAAGCCATCGACGTCCAGGATGCCGGCGGACTCCGCTTGAGGACCGATCAGCGTCGGGTAACCGTCTCCCCCGGCGGCCACAAAGTCATCCACGGCCAGGGTGTAGCTGGCATTAGCCTGCAGCCTTTTTCCGCCTTGGAGCTCGATCCGCCGTACCCGCTTCATAGCGGGACGGCGCGGGTCATAGGTGACCGTGACCCCTGACAGGTGAGCTCTGGGCCTGCCCTGCCGGTCCAACGCGTGCTCCAGTACCTCGCGGAGCCTTCTGCCGGAGAGTGTCACCTTGACCAGACCGTTCTGCGCAGACTGGACTTCGAACAGTTGGCCATAACTCACTGGTCCGGCCGGCAAGTCGGCCCGAATATCGTCATTGCGCACCAGCCCAAGGTCGGCTCGAAGGACATTGCGCCGCGCCTCGGCGATCAGGTTTCCCAGCCGGTACTGATCCCCCTCCCGCGGAAGAGGGAATTTGAGCGTGGTAACCGGTCGTCCGGCGATCGATTCGGCCCGGCGGCGATACGACTCCACCAGGTCCGCCATGGCCCGGTCTTCCCGGACCTGTCCAGGAATGACGGATTCGGTGCGAATCCTTACTTCCCTACCGCCGGCCGGTGTCTTGACGACATCGGCCACCGCCAGCGCGGCCCCCCCGCTGCCTGCCTCGATGATGGGCACGCCGGCCACTCGAGTATTCACCAGCGTGTGAGTGTGCCCAGCCACGACGAGATCCAGGGTACGCGGTTCGACCCCTTCGACCAGCCGGATCACCTCACCGCCGCAGACAGCGCCGTCACATGTGGCCCCGGCGTGCGCGAGCAGCACCGTGAGATCCGGGCGCTGGGCGCGCACCTCGGTGAGCACATCGTGAATGGCGAGGGCTCCCTCATCGAAGCGAAGCCCCGCGGTCAGTGCCGGCTTTACACTCGTCTTGGCATCGCCGGTAGTGTAGCCCACGACGGCGACCTTGTAGGGCCCGAGCTGCTCCATCCGATAAGGCACGATCCAATCGGGGCGCCGGCCGCTGGCGGAATCGAACAGGTTGGCCGCAAGCCAGGGGTAGCGGGACTCGGACATGCGCCGCCGCAGGGTGTCGAGAGACCACTCCAGATCGTGCTCTCCTAGTGCGGAGCCGGCAATGCCGAGCCGGTTGAGCGCTTCGACCATCACCCTGCCGTGGGTCGCATTGGCGGTAAGGGTCCCCTGCATTGCGTCCCCTGCATCCAGCCGCAGCGTAGGGCAATTGCAATCGGCCTCCAGGCTGTCCATCAAGCCGGCGATCGCAGCCATCCCACCCGTCGGGCGCTCATCGATCTCCGGGCGCACCTTCGGCAGCAAGGCCCCATGCAGGTCGCCAGTAGCCAGCACCCGCATGAGGATGGTATCCCTTGCCGCGGGCGCTGGCCGTTTGGCTGGAACCCGGAATAGTGCCCGTACCGCCAGAGCGGATCCCTCGGGTATGATCCGCCATTCTCGCTGAGCGTAATCCGCCGAGTCGATCTCTCCCCGCCTCCGGATCTCTTCGACCAGAAGATCGCGGATGTTCTCGCCCTTATCGTAGACGACGGGCGCTCCCCGAAGCATGCCGTAGCCGCCCGCGCCGGTCTGGCGATAGCTGTTCACCGCGAGCCTGAATGTATCCGCCGGGCGCACCGATCGGCCGCGCGCCGCCAGGTTGCGGATCCGGTCTCCCACCGGCCGGCGCAGGTCGATGTCATAGCGAGCGCCGGCGATGATGTCATAGTTGTACCCGGGAATACTGTCGTTGATCGAGATTCGGTCGATGGGGTCGGCGCGAAAGTACCGGGCGCTCTGCTCCAGGTACTGCTTGAGCTGAGCGCCGGTAATCCGCACCGCTCGGAGCGTGTTATCGAAGGGGTAGAGCGCAAGCAGATCCGCCATGCGGATGCTGCCGCTGTCGAACCCTGCCTCCACATCGAAGGCCGGGGTCGCCGAGAGCTCGGCGCCGCTTCGCCGTCGCTGCACCGCGTTGACGAAGTTGATGATCGGGGTGGGCTCGGCCCGCGCCGCCGTTGCGCGCATGGAGGTCAGCGCCTTGCCAACCTGGGTCTCCACCCACTCGAGTACCGCAGCGTGGGCCGGCGCCAGCCGCTGCATCACCCGGGCCGAGGGAGCCACTCGCGCTGTGGCAATGAGGTCGGTCCGGATCTGCGTGGGCTTCCAGCGCTCATCGTCTCGCACCAGGTCGATATGAGTGACGGAGACGCTACCCGCGTACGGTCCCGGTTGGGTAAAGTGGACCCCGTTCACCACCAACTCTCGAATCTCTCGATGGGAATGGCCCACCACCACGAGAGTCGGGCGGACCGGAAGACTCGCGAGGGAGGTCGCTGTGTTCTCGCCCCCGATGCCGGTGGTGTCGTACGAGGCCGGCCCGTCCAGTCCGCTGTGCATCAGCACGATGGCGAGATCCGATTCCCGGCGCAGCGATTCCAGCACCCGAGCCGCGGCGGATGGGATCCGCTCCACCCGGAGCTTCCCCTGCACCTGATCCCGGTCCCAGAGCATGACACCGGGCGTGGTAAATCCCGTGATCCCGACCCGCACGCCCTGGCGTTGCAGCACGACGTACGCGGGATACAGCAGGGTGTCACCCGGCAGGGTATGGATGTTCCCGCTGACGTACGGAAAGGCGGCGCCGGCTATGGCCTGGCGCATCGCGGGCAACCCCCAATCGAACTCGTGGTTGCCCGGCGTTGCCACGTCGTATCCGGTCAGGTTCATCGCCTCGATGACCGGATTCGGATCCCGAGGCGCCACCCGGCCGAAGTAGGTCGCGAACGGATCGCCCTGAATGAGATCACCGGCATCGGTGACAATGACCTGCCCGGGATACCGCGCCCTGAGCGAGTCGACGATAGTCGCTACCCGAGCCAGGCCACCCGCGAACGGTCTGCCTCTAGCGTAGTCCCAGTCCGTGGCATGCCCGTGCACGTCGGTGGTGGCCACCAGCACCAGATGCACCGTGTCCTGGACCGATGCGGCGAGAAGGGTAAAGGCGGTGAGGAGGGGAAGCATTGGTGGCGTAATAAAGGTAAGGACGGGGAAAGCGGGAAGAGCCTGACCCCGATCCCTTCACTGCACTCAGGTAAACCCCGCGAAGGGGCGGAGGAGGCAGACCAGAGCGCCCCGGGGCAATCGTTACGCCATCGTGACGAACCCGGCTGGCGCTGGGCGGAAACTTGATGGATATCTATGGACCAGCTATGACCCTGCAGGAGACTTCGGCGCAGCCGCGCCTCGCCGCCATTGACGTCGGGACCAATACGATCCGGCTCGTCGTAGCGGAAGTCCAGAACGATGACACTTATCGCGTTCTGGATGAAGAGCGGGAGATGGTCCGTCTCGGTGAAAAGCTGGATCGGACCGGCCGCCTATCTGACGCAGCGGTAGAGCGGGCGCTTGCGGCCATTGGGAAGATGAAGGCGATCGCCGACGGCTTCAAAATCACCGAACTCCGCGCCATCGCGACGAGCGCCGTGAGAGAGGCTGCCAACGGCCGGGGGTTCGTCCGAGAGGTCATGCGGCAGCACAAGGTCCGGATCGACGTGATCTCGGGTGAGGAGGAAGCTCAGCTCGCCTTTCGCAGTGCCGCGCGGCACTTCGATCTCCAGGGGCGTTCGACCGCCGTAGTTGATATCGGCGGGGGGAGTGTTGAGGTTACTCTCTCGGCTGGGACGGCCATCGACCAGGTTTACTCGCTGCCGCTCGGCGCAGTGCGAATCACGGAGCGCCTGGTCCGGTCCGACCCGCTGCGCGACAAGCATTGGAAACTGATGAAGCAGGAGATCGATCGCAGCATCCGCGCAGCTATCCGGCCACCGGCTCACCGGGCGGAGATCATGATCGGCAGCGGCGGGAGCTTTACCGCGCTCGCGCATATGTCCAAATGGCAGCGTGAGGGGCGTCATGGATCGGTCCAGGGCTATGTGCTTACGCCGGCCGAGATCATTCACCTGCTAGACCGGCTTCGGGAAGCTTCCCTGGAGGTCAGACGCCAAATGCCCGGGCTGAGCCCCGATCGCGCCGATATCATCCTGGCCGGTGCCACCGTGATCGCTCGTCTCGTGCGGCGACTCGGAGCCCAGCAGATCCTGGTCAATGAGCGCGGCATCCGGGACGGTCTTCTACTGCACATGATCGCGGAGCTACCCGACCGCCCCTCGGTCGGGCAGCTCCCCCAGCCAGGCAACCGCATGGAATGGGCTCGACGCTTCGCCCGGAAGTGCCGCTCGAACGAGCGGCATTGCGAGCAGGTAGCCGCCCTGGCCCTTCAGATCTTCGACGGCGTAAAAGTGCGCTTTGGATTACCCGGGTCCAGCCGGGATCTGCTGCAGGCCGCCGCGCTGCTGCACGACATCGGCTATCTCATCAGCCACTCGAAGCACCATAAGCATGCCTATCATCTGATCATTCATGGGGATCTCCCTGGCTTCTCTCCCCACGAGATCGAGGTGATCGCCAACGTGGCCCGGTACCATCGGCGGGCGTTCCCGAAGAAGCGCCACGAAAACCTCGCCCGTCTGATGGCGGATGAGCGGCGGCTGATCGGCCGCCTGAGCGGAATTCTGCGGATAGCCGATGGTCTGGACCGGACCCATTCGCAGTCGGTAACCGGTCTCAAGGTCCGCGCCCTCCGGGATCGCCTGCGACTGAATCTCGAGGCGGGTGCGTCACCCGAGGTCGAGCGGGCTGACGCCCAGCGCAAGTCGGATCTGTTCAGGAAGGCATTCGATACGGAACTGGAGTTGGTGTGGCGTCCTTCCCGGGCGCGCAGCAGGGTTACCGTCGCACCGCGCGGCCCGCGTCTGCACATAATCGCAGCCAGTTAGCCTTCGTTCCCATGCCCAAAAACCTACCCGAGTTTTCTCCGGAGCATTACCTCAACCGGGAATTGAGCTGGCTCGAATTCAACGCGCGAGTCCTCGAGGAGGCAGCGGATCCGACCAACCCCTGCCTTGAGCGACTCAAGTTCCTCTCGATCGTCAGCTCAAACCTCGACGAGTTCTTCGAGATCCGGGTCGCCGGCCTGCAAGAGCAACTCTACGCCGGATTGGAGCCCCAGGATTTCCCAGCGGATGGACTGGCACCTGCCGAACAGCTCACCAAGATTGACCAGCGCGTACATCACTTGGTGAGGGATCAGTACCGGCTGCTGCACGAACAGCTGATCGGCGATCTTCAGCAGAGCGGCATGGAATGGGTGCGACTAGGGGAAGTCACGCCCGCAGAGCAGGCCTACATCGATGCCCTCTTCGCAACCAGTATCTACCCCGTGCTTACCCCGCTGGCCATTGACCCGGGGCACCCCTTCCCCCACGTGCACAACAAGAGCCTCAACATAGCTCTCCTGGTCGAGAGAAAGCACGCCAACCAGCTCCAGAAGCTCTTTGCCGTGGTGCAGGTTCCGGCTGTGCTCGATCGGGTAGTGCTCCTCCCGGGCTCTCCCGACCGGGTTCGCTTTGTCCTGTTGGAAGATGTGATCGCGGCCCATCTCGGTACGCTGTTCGGTGGGTTTAATGTGCTCTGCCACACCGTGTTCCGAGTCACCCGCAACACCGATCTCACCATCGACGAGGACGAAGCAGAGGACCTGCTCCAGACTATAGAGGAACACCTTCGGCAACGCATGCGGGGCGACGCGGTACGGCTGGAGATTGCGGATGCCGCCGACGAGCGGTTTGTGCAGATGCTGGTAGGGGCCCTCGATCTGCACGACCGGGACGTCTACCGGGTTTCCGGACCGGTGGATCTCACGGTGTTTATGGCCTTGCATCGGCTGGACGGATTCCGCGCGCTCAAGGACGAGCCGTTGATTCCCGGGATGCCTCCCGCCTTCGCCTCCGGTGCGGACGTGTTCGATCTAATTCGGAACCAGGACGTCCTGGTGCACCATCCCTTCGAGTCATTCGGGTGCGTGGTGAATTTCATCGAGCGCGCGGCAGACGATCCACGGGTCCTTGCCATCAAGCAGACCCTGTACCGGACTAGCGGTGCCAGCCCCATCATTCGCGCGCTCGAGCGCGCGGCGCAGAACGGAAAACAGGTGACCGCCCTGGTCGAGCTCAAGGCACGTTTCGACGAGGAGAACAACATTGTCTGGGCTCGGTCGCTCGAGCATGCGGGGGTGCACGTCGTCTACGGCGTGGTGGGACTGAAGACCCACTGCAAGGCTTCCCTCGTGGTCCGTCGCGAGGCCGAGGGTATCCGGCGGTACGTGCACCTCTCGACGGGCAACTACAACCCCACCACCGCCAGGGTATACACCGACCTGGGCCTGTTCACCGCTAAACCGGAGTTCGGAGAAGACACCAGTGAGCTTTTCAATCTGCTCACCGGCTACTCCCAGGGGCGCCGGTGGCGAAAATTTCTGGTGGCCCCACTCGGCTTGCAGGAGCAGATCATTGAGCTGATCGATCGTGAGGGCCGGAACGCGGAAATGGGTCGGCCTTCCCGCATCATCGTCAAGATGAACGCACTGGTCGAGCCCACCGTCATCGACGCCCTGTATCGCGCCGCTCGGTCAGGCGTGTGCATCGATTTAGTCATCCGGGGGACCTGCTGCCTCAGACCGGGAATCCCGGGTCTCTCGGAAAGCATCCGGGTGATCAGCGTGGTCGACCGGTTCCTGGAGCACAGCCGGATCTTCTGTTTCGAGAACTCGGGTGATCCGGAAGTCCTTCTGGGAAGTCCGGACTGGATGCCGCGGAATTTCTTCCGGCGCATCGAGGTGATGTTCCCGGTCGAGGATCCCCGGCTCAAGGCTCGGCTGACTCAGGAGCTCCTTCAGGTGGTGTTGAACGACAACATTAAAGCCCGGCAGCTGCAGGCCGACGGTACCTACACGCGGATAAGGCCCGGAGAAGGCCAGGAAGGAATTCGGTCGCAAACGGTCTTCCAGACCCTGGCCCGCGAGTCCGCGCGGGTGGCGGTGGACTCGGTGCTTCCATTGGTGCCAATCTTCGGCCCATCCGGAGGTCCTCCGCCCGACGAACCAGTCTCCGCTAACGGAGACGGGGCCAGCCAACGGTCCACCGCGCCACGGGTCCGCTCTCCGCGGTCTCGAAAGCGCCCCGAGCCTGCGTGAAGCTCATCGTCATCCGGCACGGCCCCGCCGGGGATCGTCGTGAGTGGGAAGCCAAAGGCCGCGATGATCGCCTCAGACCGCTCACTCCCGAGGGCAGGAAGAAGATGCAGCGAGCGGCTGCCGGGCTCGCCCGGCTGGTACCCGCCATCGACGTTTTGGCGACCAGTCCTTTGGTAAGGGCCGCTGAGAGCGCCGACATCGTTGCCGCGGAGTACGGCTCGGACATCGTGACCCTTGAACCCCTAACTCCAGAACACCAACCTGACGACGTGGTGCGTTGGCTTCGGGATCAGTTGCCGGCTCAAACGGTGGCGCTGGTGGGTCACGAGCCGCATCTGAGTACGCTGATTGGTTACCTGCTGACTGAAAGAGCCTTCTCCTTCATTGATCTCAAGAAGGGAGGCGCATGCCTGCTCGGCCTGACAGATCCACCGGAGCCCGGCAGTGGCATCCTGGAATGGCTGCTCACGGGTCATGACCTCGGGCGCCTAGGAGAGTAGGATGGCCGCGCGACTTCCGTCTGACCTGTTGGACCGACCGGCCCAAGAATCTTCGCGCCTGCTCGCCCTGAGTTATCTGGACCAAATAGATCGCGCTCAGAGACGGCTGGAGGATCCTGGGGATGTCGAGGCGCTGCACGATTTCCGGGTGGGTCTCCGCCGACTTCGGAGCTGCGTCCGGGCCTATCGAGGTCAACTGAGGGGCAGTGTGACGGAGAAGATGCGGCAGCGCCTGCGAAAACTGACGCGAGCTACGAACGCTGGTCGGGACACCGAGGTGCACCTGACCTGGTTACAAAAGCAGGGCGAGCGCCTAGGAACCGAGGACGCTCCGGGACTTTTCTGGCTTATCGGGCGGCTGGAAGGGCGCAAATACGAGACTCTCGACCCGGCTACCGCCGAGATCGGGCTCCGGTTCGTGAAAGGGGCTTCCAAGTTCCGACGCCGGCTTGCCATTCTCCGGGTCGAGATCGTGGCTGGCCCGGGGAAGCGTCAGCCAACTTTCGGGCAGGTCACCGGGGAACTGATTCAGCACCAGGTCGCCCGAGTAAAGGCTGATCTCAAGCGCGTGCCGGAAGCGGCGAACGTCAAGGAGGCGCACAGGGCGAGAATAGCCGTCAAGCGGCTGCGCTATCTGCTTGAGCCTGTCGCTCGACGCACCCCGCGGGCTCGAGGTCTCATTACCCAACTAAAGGAGGCTCAGGACCTCCTCGGAAACCTGCACGATATGCATGTCCTCTCGGAGGAGATTGCGTCCTCACTCTCTGCTGTTTCCGGAAGCCATCGGGATCGGCTCTCAGGATCCGTGCGTGGCCTCCAGACCTTGGAGCGCCTCGCTCGCGAGCAGTCAGCCGCAGCCTTTGAAAGCTTCGCCTCCCGGTGGGGCGGCGAGCGTGCGAGCCGGTTCCTTATCCGGGCCGATGAGATCGGCAGATCCCTGACGAAGAGACCTGTCGAAGCAAGTGTTCAGATGGCCACGCTGAGTCAAGAAGGGAGCCGAAGCGCCGAGCCTATCTGGACCATCGGTAAAGATGATGAAATGCGTGTGGTCTAGAGGAGAGCGGGTTTCTTTCGCTCGTTCCGCCTTTCTCCTCACGCCCATTCCGCCCTTCCCGTGCTTCCCGTCCTTTACGTATATTCGTCTGCGCGAATATGACCACTTCGGCCACCTCTCCTTCCGCCGCCGACCTCCTGCTGATGGCCGCCGAGCCTACTCGGCTGCGGATCCTGAACTGCCTTGCGGCTGCGCCGCTCTTTGTGTCGGACATCCAAGCGATCCTTGACTTGCCTCAGCCGACGGTCTCCCGACATCTGCAAGTGCTCCGTCGGGCAGACTTGGTACGGGATACACCCATCGCCCAGTTCGTGCTGTATCGCCTGCGCCGGGAGTCCGGACCACCGGGACGAATACTGTCCGCGGTGCTCGACGCAGTGCGCAATGACGTGGAGATGCGCGCCGAGCGGGATCGGGCCGTGGATCGGAGCAGATCACATACCCGGTCACGAGTCCAGCCACCGGCGCAGGGGAGATCGTTGCTCCGGTCGAACCGGCCGTCGTCATGACCCACCGCATACTGGTTGTGGACGACGAGGCGGACATCACGGCCCTGGTCGCCTACCACCTGGCCAAGGTGGGCTATCGGGTGTCCACGGCGGCCAACGGATCGGACGCGCTGAAGGCCGCCCGAGAAGAGCGTCCCGATATCGTGGTCCTCGATCTGATGCTGCCCGGCGTCTCCGGCTACGATGTGCTGGCGGAGCTCCGGCGGAAGGAAGAGACGAAGGACGTAGGCGTCATACTCCTGACCGCTCGCCGGGAAGAGACCGACCGCATCCGAGGGCTCTCCCTCGGCGCCGACGACTACCTCACCAAACCCTTCTCGCCCGAGGAGCTGTCGCTCCGGGTGGGCGCGCTGCTGCGGCGGTTGAGCTCGCCCGCCGTGAGTGCCGGTTCGACCCTGGCGGCGGGCCCGATTTCCATCGACCGCTCGGCCCATCGCGCCACTCTCCATGGCCACGAGCTCAGTCTCACGGCCACCGAGTACAAGCTCCTGCTCACCCTGGTCGAGCGGCGGGGGCGGGTGCAGACCCGACCGCAGCTGCTCGAGATCGTCTGGGAGGCTCAGCCCGACATCCAGACTCGAACCGTGGATATGCACGTGCAGCGCCTCAGAACCAAGCTGGGTGAAGCCGGGAGGCTCATCGAGACGGTGCGCGGCTTCGGGTACCGTTTCAGGGGAGGCGAGCGAGGAGCGCGCAGCCGGTGACGTTTGTGCGGCGGTTAGTTGCTGGCTCGGTCCTCATCCTTGCGCTCACCGTGACGATTCTGCTCTGGGTGGCGGAACGATCGCTGCGGCGTGATCTCCAGGGAGACATCGCGCGCGCCCTGGAGAGCGAGGCCCGCTTGGTGCGCGAGGCTCTGCCCGCGGACTCCATGGCATGGCCCGCAGCGGTGCGGCGGTCGGCAGCGCAGATCGGTCACCGGATCACCCTCATCGACCGCGATGGGTGGGTCAGGGCGGACAGCGATTTCCCTCCGGGGCCGCTTCCCCCCCTTCCGAACCATGGCAAGCGCCCCGAGGTGCGCGCCGCTTTGGCGGGCGAGCGCGGGGTCGCCAGCCGCCGCAGCGAGACTGTCGGCCGGCTGCTCCTGTATGTCGCGATCCCGGGGGGACCGGGTGTCGTCCGAGTCGCTGCCGGGCTGGAGCAGGTAGATGCGGTGGTCAGCCGGGCACAGCAGGCCGTGGCCGGGGCCGCACTGCTCGCCTTGCTCATCGGAAGCGTGCTGGCGCTTGCGGCAGGCCGCTCGATCGCGCGTCCGCTGGTGGAAATCGGAGCGGCGGCGCGGGCGATCGCGGATGGTGCCCCGCCCCGGTTCCCGCGATCGGGAATTCCGGACATCGACAGCCTGGTTCAAGCGCTACGCCAGATGCACCGGCAGCTCGGCGACCGATTCGAGGAGCTGCGCCGGGAGCAGGCCGAGACGACCGCCTTGGTCGAGTCGATGGTCGAGGGAGTGATTGCGGCCGATGAGCGGGGGCATATAGTCACCATCAACGCCGCGGCCCGACGGTTCCTTGGCTATGGCCTGACGGAGACCCTACCCGATCTCGCGGAGCTGTTCCGGGTCAAAGCGGCGCGGGAAGTCGTGGATGCAGTGCTGGCGGGCCAGTCGGTGCAGGATCGGCAGCTGGAGATGGACGACCGGGTTTTCCTGATGAATGCCCGGCCACTGTCTTTGGGAGGGGCCGTCCTCGTCATCCACGATCTCACCGAGTTGCGCCGGTTGGAGGCGATACGCAGGGACTTCGTCGCCAATGTGTCCCACGAGCTCAAGACGCCCCTGACCTCCATCTCCGGCTACGGCGAGACCCTCCTGACGGACACGCCCGATAGCGAGACTACCCGCCGGTTTCTCACCACCATCGTCAGCAACGCCCGCCGGATGCAGCGGCTGGTGGACAACCTGCTCGATCTGGCTCGGCTCGAAGCCGGCCGCTGGCAGCCCGAGCGGGAACCCATCGACATCGCAGAGGTGGCGGGCGATGCCTGGAATGCGCTTCGCAACGGGACTCGCGCGCAGTCGACCGAATTCGGGGTGGACGTCCCGGCGGATGCCGCGACGGTGCTCGCCGATCCCGACGCGATTCGCCAGGTGCTCACGAATCTGCTCGACAACTCGCTGCGGTACACGCCCGCCGGGGGGCGCATCGTATGCCGCAGTCGGCTCCAGGATGACGGCGTGGCGATCAGTGTGACGGACAACGGCCCCGGCATCGTGCGGGAGCATCTTCCTCGCGTCTTCGAACGATTCTATCGCGCCGATCCCTCGCGCTCTCGCGACGAGGGCGGAACCGGACTGGGGCTTGCGATAGTCAAGCACCTGGTCGAGGCGCACGGCGGGCGGGTGTGGGCCGAAAGCGAGCGGGGGATTGGCACGACCATCACCTGCTGGTTCCCCAACGAAGCCGCCTAAGCAGCCGCCCGCTTGATCGCCATGCGGCATACCTCCCGATAGCTCCGGTCCAGGCGCTCCATCTCCCGTTCCCAGGTGAGCTCTTCGGCGCTGCACCTCGCCCCCCGGGACAAGTGCCGGGCCAGACCGCAATCGCCCGCGAGCTTCACCATCGCATGGGCCATGGCCTCCGCGCTTCCCGCCGGATAGGCCAGGCCATTCTGACCGTCCCGTAGGTGATCGCGCACGCCGCCCGCGGGCGCGGCAATTACCGGCAAACCGCTGGCCATCGCCTCGAGCACGACCAGACCGAGGGTCTCGGTCACCGAGGCAAAGACGAACGCATCGCAATTGGCGTAAAGCGCAGGAAGTCGGGTCCGGCGCTCCAGAAAACCGAGGAATGTCACGCCGGGCGGGGCCACCGCACGCAGCTCGGCCTCGCGGGGACCGGTCCCCGCCATAATGAGCCGGATGGAATCAGGGGGCAGCATGTCGCTGGCGAGGCGGAACGCATCCACGATCTGCTCTGCTCGCTTCTCCGGCGCCAGCCGCCCCACGTACAGGAAGGTGAAGCGGTCCCCTAGGCCCAGCGCCGCCCGTCCCTCCACCGTCCGGCGTGAGGGGTGAAACAGCTCCCCGTCGACGCCCCGGCCCCACACCTCCACGTCCGATACGTCCAGCCGAAGCAGATCTTCGCGCGAGACGGTAGACGGCGTGTACACTCGCCGGCTGCGCCGGTGAAAGCGGCTCAAGTAGGAGGAAACCGTACCCCGCAACCAGGACTTGCCGTATGCGTCGGCGTAACGGGCAAAGTCGGTGTGATAGGATGAGACCACCGGGAGCTTAGCTCGGGCGGCGGCGAGCTGCCCCATCCTCCCGACGCTGAACTCGGTGGCGCAGTGGAGTAGGTCCGGCCGGAAGCGTTCGACCAGACGGTGAACCGGGCTCGGAGATGGCAGGGCCAGCCGAACCTCCGAGTACCCGGGCAGGGGAATGCTGGGCAGGCTCACCAGATCCGCCGGTTTGCCGTCCCCCTGCCCACTCTCGCTCCAGGCGGCGTGGGTGGCGGCAGGATACCACGGCGCCGCCACGGCGCATTCCCAACCCAGCCGGGACAAACCGTCCACCGACAGCGCAGTGACGATGGAGACCCCATTCACCTGCGGTGGATAGGTGTCGGTACAGAACAGCACGCGCATAGGTACTCCGACTGGGGGCAGCAAAGGTCACCAGATCGCGTAACGGTTGGGTGAAGAACGCGTCTCGGTTCGGGTCGATCGGTGGGGAAGACCGTTACGGAACCGTGGCCTGCCCGAGGCGAAGCGGTTGCGCACATTCTCGATCCTTGGAGCGATGCCTGGACAACTCCTGCTTCGACTCAGCGCTCACGATCGGGCGCTGATGCTTCGCTGCGCCATCGCGCCGACGGCACCCCGGTCATCCCGTGCTGTGTGGACGGTCATCACCCATCTCGGCGGCACCGGTCCCTCGCTCCTGGCGGCCGGCCTCCCCTGGCTCGCCTGCTGCGCCTGGCACGAGGCGTCAAAGCTAGCGCTGGCTACGGTCATCGCCTCTCATTTACTGGTTCAGCTCATCAAACGGACCGTGGTTCGATCCCGCCCCGCCAAGTCGGAGCGGTTCGCCAGCCTGGTGACCGAGCCGGATTGTTTCTCGTTCCCGTCCGGGCACGCGACCGCCTCGATGTCCGTGGCGCTGGTGTATGGGATGGCGTTTCCGATCTGGGCCGCGCCACTTCTGCCCTTGGCTCTCCTGGTCGGCTTCTCTCGGGTCCGATTGAGGGTTCACTACCCGAGCGACGTGCTGGTAGGGCAACTCATCGCGATCGTGACCGCTAGCGTGATCAACGCGGTCTAACCCACACTTCGACGGCTGTGCCTGGAAAACCGGTCTTCCCTTTACCCGCTCGTTACATGAACACGGATTCTCCGTGACCTCCCCGCCGCTTCTTATCCGCGATCAAACCACGGCCCACTCACTCACCCCGAAGGGACATATGATCCTGCAGGCGCGTAGGACCCTGAGCGGCGTGCTGCTGGCGATGGCGATCGCGATCGGCTCAGCGAATGCCCAGACGACGTACCCCAACGTCAAGCTCACCGGCCGACTCCACGAGCAGTTTTACTACTTCGACAACGAGCCGTACGCAGCCACAGCGGGGGCGAAGGACAACTTTTTCACTCGGCGCGCGCGGATCGAGGCACGGGGGCAGATCTCGGAGAATGTGACGGTCTATATCCAGCCCTCCTTCGAAGGTGGGCGGAACCTGAGCAACGTCGTCACCACCTGCACCGGCACGCCGCTGACCTGCCGCACCACCGGCCGGAGCGGGCTTCGGCTGCGCGACGCGTGGATCGACGTGCGCTTCAGCCCCGAAGCCGCCAAGGGTGCGCTCTACCTCAGGGCCGGGCAGGAGAAGCGGCCGTACAGTCGTTATGAGCTGACCTCCTCAACCAACCTGCCGTCGATCGAGCGAGGAGCTGGACAAGGCCTGGTGGCCCGGGCGTCTAATGACTTGTTCGGGGCGAATGGTTTCCTGGCGCACGATGTGGGGGCGAGCGTCCGATACGAGTACAAGCTCGACGATAGCAGGCTGGTGACGCTCAAGCTCGGGGCCTACAACGGCCAGGGCGAGAGTCTGAATGACGTGAACAACAAGAAGAGCTTCGGCGCTCGTGCCACGTTCGGCGTGTACTCGAAGCTCGATGTCGGCGGGTCGTGGTTTGCGCACGACGGTATCGTGACCGCCGGCGCGACACCCGACTCGGCCTTCACCAACTACGCCTGGGGGGTGGACGCGCAGTGGGGCAAGCCGGGGGACGAAGGATTCTTCGTCCTGGGTGAGTACCTCGACGGCAACGACGCCACTGCAGCCAAGAACAAGATCCGGGGTATTCAGGGACTGGCGGCCTACAATTACCGGTTCAAGAGCCCGACCTCATGGCTCTACGCAGTCGAGCCGTCCTTCCGCATTGACCTGGCCGATCCCAACACCAGCGTGGATGACGACCGCTCCACCCTGATTACCGCGGTGCTCGGCATCTACATGTCGAGTAAGGCGCAGCTCCGGGTGGCGTATGAGCGGCAAAGCTTCCAGGGCGACGTCACTCCGAGCATCAGCGGCATTCGCAGCGCGCTCACAGTCAATTTCTGAACCCACACGTCATTCCGAGCGTAGCGAGGAATCGGCCCGCATTCGCTTGTCGAGACGATCAATGAGAGGGCACCATCTAATGCAGAGACAGCTCCTGGCTCTCGCCGGAATTCTCGTTACGACAACGCCCGCTGCCGCCCAGAGCCTCACCGGCGCCGGCGCAACCTTTCCCAATCCGATCTACACCAAGTGGTTCGACGCATACCACAAGAAGACCGGCGTGCAGATCAATTATCAGTCGATCGGCTCCGGCGGCGGGATCCGCCAGTTCACCGAAGGGACCGTTGATTTCGGCGCCACCGACGGCCCCATGAACGAGTCCCAGATCGCGGCCGTAAACGGGAACGTGCTGCACATTCCCACCGTCCTCGGGGCGGTGGCGGTGACCTACAACCTCCCCTCACTCGGCGCGACCAAGCTCAAGTTCGACGGCAACGTCCTGGTCGACATCTTCATGGGCCGGATTACCAAGTGGAACGACCCGAAGATTGCCGCGCTGAATCCCGGCGTGAAGCTGCCCGACACCGACCTGATCGTGGTCCACCGGTCCGACGGCTCGGGGACGACCTACATCTTTACCGACTTCCTCAACAAGTTCTCCCGGGAATGGCGGGACAAGGTGGGCTATGCCACCTCAGTGAACTGGCCGGTGGGATTGGGGGGCAAGGGGAACGAAGGCGTGACCCAGCAGGTGAAGCAGACCGAGGGCGCCATCGGCTACGTCGAGCTGATCTACGCCCTGTCCAACAACCTTCCCTATGGGGCGATCAAGAACGCGGCGGGCTCGTTCGTGGAGCCCTCGCTCCCGTCGGTCACCGCCGCGGCTGCGTCGGCAAAGCTCAAGACCGATACCGATTTCAGGGTTTCGATCACCAACCCGCCGGGGGCCGACGCGTACCCCATCGCCTCGTTCACCTGGCTCCTGGTGCACAAGGACAGCAAGGATGTGGCCAGGGCAAAGATCATCAAAGACTTTCTCGGCTGGATGATCGGCCCGGAGGCGCAGCAGATGGCGGCGGAGTTGAAGTACGCGCCCCTGCCGAAGGAGGTCGTCTCGCTGGTTCAGGCCAGGCTCCCCACGCTCAAGGCCGCAGGCAAGACCATAGCGGTCCGATAGGGCCGTAGCGAAGAGCCTCAAGCGGCCGACGCTCGAGTGTCGGCCGTTTGCGTATCGCTGCTCGACGCAGCAACTTGGAGTCATGACCGAGACCGCTCTCCGCCGAGTCGCCGGTGGCCTGGTCCTTCTCGCACTCGCCTGTTCCCCCTCCGATCGCGCCTCGAAACCGGCGGGTGATGCCCGCGGCAAGCCGGCTGTCGGCGGCGCCGCGCTGACGGGAGCGGGAGCCACCTTTCCCAATCCGATCTATACCAAATGGTTCGATGCGTACCACAAGGAGACGGGGGTGCGCATCAACTATCAGTCGATCGGTTCCGGAGGCGGGATCCGTCAGTTTATCGAGGGGACCGTGGACTTCGGGGCCAGCGATGCGCCGATGACCGACGAGCAGGTCGCGGCGGTCAAAGGCAACGTGCGCCACATCCCCACCGTGCTTGGTGCGGTGGTGGCGACCTACAATCTGCCCGCGGTCAAGACCCCGCTTCGGTTCGACGGCCGTACGCTCGCGGACATCTTTCTGGGACGGATCACCAGGTGGAGGGATCGCCGCCTTGCGGCGCTCAATCCTGGGGTGAATCTGCCAAACCAGGACATCATCGTCACTCACCGCTCGGATGGATCGGGCACGACGTTCATCTTCACCGATTACCTCTCCAAGGTGTCGCCCGAATGGAAGGGGCAGGTCGGGAAAGCAACTTCGGTGCAGTGGCCCATCGGTTTGGGCGGCAAGGGAAATGAAGGCGTGACCCAGCAGGTGAAGCAGACCGAGGGCGCTATCGGCTACGTCGAGCTGATCTACGCCATCTCGAACGGGCTCCCCTATGCCTGGATCAGGAATGGCGAAGGTGACTTCATCGAGCCCAGCCTCAAGAGTGTGTCGGCCGCCGCTGCCGGTGCGCACCTCCCTCCCAGCACCGACTTCCGAGTATCCATCGCCGATGCGCCGGGAAGGGACTCGTACCCGATCTCCTCATTCACCTGGCTCCTCGTCCGCAAAGACAATCCCGACAGCGTAAAGGCGAGACTACTGCACAACTTCCTCATCTGGATGCTGGGGCCCGAGGCCCAGCGCATGGCGGCCGATCTCCACTACGCACCGTTGCCGCTGCCGGTGATCGAGCTGGTACAGCAGAAGATATCCGGGTAAACCCCGGGTCGTCGTCCTGTCATCCCGTGACAAATCCGTTACACACTCGTGACTGTGCGCGAGAGCGCGCGATCTAAACTCAGACATGACCGCCGTAGACGAACCGGTGGCCGCCCGCCCGGCCCCGACTGTCCCACTCGAGCAAGCCAACTACGGCGATCGAGCCTTCAAGCTCATCCTGACCCTGGCCGCGCTCCTGATTCCGGTGCTGCTCGGGTTTCTGGTCTATGAGCTCTGGAGCGGGGCCAGGCTGGCGGTTGGGAGGTTCGGGTTCGACTTCGTCACCACGAGCCGGTGGGACCCCGTCGCCGAAGAGTTCGGCGCCTTCCCCCTGATATTCGGCACTCTGCTCTCATCCCTGATCGCCTTGCTGATCGCGGTCCCGCTCTCGCTGGGCGTCGCCATTTACCTCACCGAGTTTGCGCCCAAGGCGGTGCGCCAGCCGGTCGCCTTTCTGATCGGACTGCTGGCCGCCATCCCAAGTGTCGTCTACGGGTTGTGGGCGATCTTCGTGCTGATCCCCGTGCTGCGCACCACCGCTTTTCCCCTTCTCCGGAAGGCTTTTGGCTTCATCCCCTTCTTCCAAGGACCGATCTACGGCCCCTCGATGCTCGCGGCGGGAATCATTCTCGCCATCATGATCATGCCCTACGTGATGTCGGTCGCCCGAGAGGTGCTGCTCGCCGTGCCCAACACCCAGAGAGAGGCATCCCTGGCGCTGGGAGCCACCCGCTGGGAGGCGGTAATCACAGCCGTCCTGCCCTATGCCCGTTCGGGCATCATTGGCGCCGTGATTCTTGGCCTGGGTCGCGCGCTGGGCGAGACGATGGCGGTGACGATGGTGATCGGCAACCGGCATGAGATCGCCGCCTCGCTCTTCGCGCCGGGATACACCATGGCCGCGGCGATCGCGAACGAGTTCACCGAAGCGGTGGGTGACCTGCATCTCTCGGCGCTGGCCTACGTCGCCTTCCTGCTGTTCGTGGTGACGGTGCTGGTGAACGCCGGAGCGCGGCTGCTCATCTGGCGAGTCGCCCGCGGCTCAGGTGCGGGGAGCAGCGCATTGTGATCCGAGAGAAATCCCAGCCATGAACCGGCGCGTCCTCCGGCGGGCCTTCAGCAATTTCATGGTCGGTCTGATGATCGGCGCCGTGGTCGTGGCGTTGATCCCGCTGTTCTTCATCCTCTTGAACCTGATCCTCAAGGGCGCGGGCAACCTCTCCCTGGACTTCTTCACCAAGACACCGGCTCCGGCCGGGGAGACCGGTGGCGGCGTGGCGCACGCGCTGGTCGGCACCCTCCTCATCGTCGGTGTAGCCAGCCTGATCGGCCTGCCGATCGGCGTCGGCGCTGGGGTCTACTGTGCCGAGTATCCTGGCAGCCGGCTCACCTGGATCACCCGATTCGTAGCCGACGTGATGAACGGCACCCCATCCATCGTGGTCGGCGTCTTTGCCTGGGCATGGATCGTAGCCAAGCAGAAGCACTTCTCCGCCCTGGCGGGGAGCGTGGCGCTCGCACTCCTCATGATCCCGATGGTGCTCCGCACCACCGAGGAGATGATCAAGCTGGTGCCGAACTCGCTCCGCGAGGCCGCTCTGGCTCTGGGATATCCCCGATGGCGCACCAGTCTCTCGGTCGTGATCCGAACCACCCTCCCCGGCATCATGACCGGAGCCCTTCTGGCGATCACCCGGATTGCGGGTGAGACCGCACCGCTGTTGTTCACGGCGCTCGGTAGCCAGTATCTCAGCTTCAATCTCAACCAACCCATGGCGGCGCTGCCGCTCGCAGTCTTTACCTACGCGACCGGCCCCTATGAGGAGTGGCATCGGTACGCCTGGGCCGCCGCCCTGGTGCTCATCATGGTCGTGTTCGTCCTGAGTTTGGGGGCGAGGCTCGCCATCCGGCGGCGGTTCAGTCTCAATGGCTGAGCTGGCTCTGCGCCCGCCCCCGGAGCGGCACGAGGCGATTGCGGGCGGAACCGCTCGCATCGTCACCGACAAGCTCACCGCGCTGTTCGGAAAGTTCACCGCGGTGAAGGGCGTGTCCCTCAGCTTTGCGCCGAACCGGGTGCACGCGCTCATCGGTCCTTCCGGCTCCGGCAAGTCGACATTTCTTCGCACGCTCAACCGGATGCACGAGCTCTCCGAGCACGGTTGGATCACTGGGCGGGTTCTGCTGGATGGCGAAGACATCTACGCTCCCCGGGTAAACGTGATGCAGTTGCGCCGCCGGGTGGGCATGGTGTTTCAGCGTCCCACCCCCTTCCCCAGTATGTCGGTGTACGACAACGTGGCGGCCGGTCTCCGGGTGAATGGACGAATGCCCCGACGCGAGCTGGACGCGACGGTGGAGCGCGCCTTGCGGCAGGCGGCGCTCTGGGACGAGGTGAAGGATCGCCTGAAAGCCAGTGCCATGGCGCTCTCCGGCGGCCAGCAACAGCGGCTCTGTCTGGCTCGCACCATCGCCCCTTTGCCGGAGGTGATCCTGCTGGACGAGCCGACCGCGTCGCTCGACCCGCAGGGCACCCAGCGGATCGAGGAGCTCCTGTTCGAGCTAAAGCGAGACTTCACCATCGTGATCGTGACCCACAACATGCAGCAGGCCGCGCGGGTCTCGGATACCACGACGTTCTTTTATCTTGGGACAATGGTGGAGACCGGGCCTTCCCGGCAGATTTTTACCGCGCCCCGGAACGAGCACACCGAGGCCTACATCACTGGAAGGTTCGGATGAACGCCACCCTTCGTCCCCAGCCGCTGGTTCCAACGCCGAAGGTCACTCTGGCTCCCCGTCCCCCTGTTGTTCGGGCGGGCGCCAAGGAGAGTCCCGCGGTGGATATGCGGGACTTCAGCTTCTTCTACGGACCACGCCAGGCGCTCCGGAATCTCAACTTTTCCATCGAGCGTAAGTCCGTCACCGCCATTATCGGGCCCTCGGGGTGCGGTAAGTCCACCTTCCTCCGCTCGATCAATCGCCTCAACGATCTCATCCCGGGGGTCCGGCATCAGGGTGACATTCTGGTCGAGGGCACCTCGGTGTTTGCTCCCAGCACCGACCTGGTGTCCCTGCGTCAGCGGGTGGGAATGGTCTTTCAGCAGCCCAATCCGTTTCCCAAGACCGTGTTCGACAACGTGGCGTATGGGCCGGCCCTGAATGCGCTGGTAAGCCGGCGGGATCTGCCGGACGTGGTCGAGCGGTGCCTGAAACAGGCGGCATTGTGGGACGAGGTGAAGGACCGGCTGGAGGAGCCGGGCACCGAGCTATCTGGAGGACAGCAGCAACGGCTCTGCATCGCGCGGGCCCTGGGCAATGAGCCCGAGGTGCTCCTGATGGACGAGCCCTGCTCCGCGCTCGATCCGATCGCCACCCAGAAAGTGGAAGAGCTGATCTTCGACCTGAAGCAGCATTATACCATTGTCATCGTGACCCATAACATGCAGCAGGCGGCCCGGGTATCGGACTTCACCGGCTTCTTCGATCGCGGCGAGCTGCTCGAGTTCGATGAGACCGAGCGGCTCTTCACCAAGCCGGCCCACGAGCGGACCGAAGCGTACATCACCGGGAGGTTCGGATGAGCTTCGACACTCACCGCCATTTCCACGACGAGCTGAGTCACGTCAAGGTACGGCTGCTCACCATGTCGGGCGAGGCGGAGGCGGCGCTCGGCCTGGCCGTGGAAGCACTGCTGGAGCGTGACACCGAGAAGGCGAGCCGGGTCATTGCGGGCGACCGGGTGATCGATGCCATGGAGGTCGAGATCGAGGAACAGTGCATCAACCTTCTCGCTCTCCAGCAGCCGATGGCCCGCGATCTCCGCATGCTCACCTCGGCCCTCAAGATCGCGAACGACCTGGAGCGGGTCGGCGATCACGCGGTGAACATCGCCCAGTCAGCCGAGCGGCTCAGTCAGACACGACCCATCGCGCCGGAGCCCGAGATCGTCGAGATGGCCCGGCTGGCCCGTGAGATGCTGTCCGATGCGCTGGAGGCTTTCATCCGGGGCGACGCCGCCGCCGGTCGCGAGGTGTGCCTGCGCGACGACAAAGTCGATGCGCTTCACCGCTCGGTCTTCCGCATCCTGCTCACTCATATGATGGAGGACCCTCACACCATCGGGGCGGGCATGGAGCTGTTCCTGGTGAGCCGGAATCTGGAGCGGGTCGCCGATCTAGCCACCAACATCGGGGAGGACGTGGTCTTCCTGGTCGAGGGTCGCTCGATCAAGCACCACGCCGAGGACCGGGGCGAGGCCCGGGAGAGCCCCGCTCCATCGAAAAAGTGAGCCAGCCCATCGAGATGGCAGGGGTACCGTAGTCACTCCCCATAGGGCACCCAGATGTTCTTTACTTGCGTCGCCTGCTCCAGGAATTCCTCACCGGCGGCCCGACGCGAGTCGGTCCAGTCGCGGCTGCGGCCGTAATCGACCCAAGTGCGCTTCATGTTCCCGGTGGAAAGGCGTTCGACCTCCGCCGAGACCTCTGCCCCACCGAAGTACCAGAGTCCATCCACATCATCGTGCGCAGCAAGGATTCGGGCGAGCTCGTCGCTGGCGCCAGTGACGATGTTGACCACCCCTGCCGGCACATCGGAGGTGTCGAGCACCTGATAGAAATCGGTCGCGACGAGTGGAGCCCGGCCCGACGGAACCGCAACCACCGTGTTCCCCATCGCGACAACCGGTAGCATCGTCGAGATCAAGCCGAGCAGCGGCCATTCTTCAGGGCAGACCACACCGATCACCCCGATCGGCTCGGGCATCGCCAGCGTCACGTTGC
>DASXRM010000219.1:0-3552 GCA_036506575.1 Gemmatimonadales bacterium
GGTGACATCGGAGAGGTCCGGTACCTGACGGTGAATGCCCTCAAGTGGAGAGATCCCACTGGCTGGCGGAAGGACGAGGCGCTTGCCGGCGGTGGCGCGCTTTTCGAGGGCGGAATCCACTGGATCCACCTCATCGCGGGCCTCGGCCTCACCGTGGAGTCGGTCCAGGGCTACCGCCCCGGAGAGCTCGACGGGACCGAGCGGAGCATGCTGGTGGTCGCTCAGTTCGAGGAAGGAGCCGTCGGGACGCTGCACCATGCCTGGGATACGCCATCTCTGCTCCGTGGACTCAGAATCTCGCGGATCTACGGAAGCCGGGGATCCGCCACGTTCGAGTCCAACGGACTCTTCGTGATGGTGCATGGCCGGCGCACGCGCCTGGTCATCCCCGGCTTGCGTGACATCGCGGGGTATCACGCGATGTTCACCGATTTCATCGCCTGTCTTCGGAACGGGAGGGAGCCTCAGATGACGCTCGGGCTCGCCCGTCGCGACCTCGACCTGATCGAGAGCGTCTACCGGTCACTCCCTTGAAATGGACCATACCATGACGAACGCACTCGCCGGCGCGATGATTGGTCTCCTCAGCGGCGTTCACGCCGCCACTTGGGGGATGTACAAGGACGCGCCACACGAAGGATTCGAAGCTCGCAAGTATGTCCGCAGCCTTTTGCTTGGTCTCGGTCTCGGCGCGAGCGCGGGAGCACTGCTGCCGCTCGACGCCACGACGCCCGCGGGCGGCGCGATTCTCTTCGGCGTGGTTTACGTGGTGGAGCGTGCGCTCGCCGAGATCTATAAGACATTCCTCCGTCACGAGGACCAGTCCAAGTACACCATTCCGATGCAGTTCGCCGTGTTCGGCCGGGTGGTCGAGAACCGGTGCGTTCGGGCGATCTTGGGGGCGGCGTATCTGGGCGTGATGTTCGCGCTAGTGGCAACCGTCATCGCGTGGCAACAGTGGGCCGGAGCACCGCGGGCGGCCATCGCTCGAGTGGTGGTCGCATCGGCGGGGGCCTGGGTCTCAGCCGTTGGCGGGGCCTGGAAGGACGCTCCGGTCGAGGGATTCCAGCTCTTGAAGTTCTTCCGCAGCCCCGCCCTCGCGATGGCTTGGGCGATTCTGCTGGTTCACCTCACTCCAGAGCTGGTTCTGGTGACGCTCGCGGCAACTGGCTACACCATCGCCACGACCGAGACCTACAAGACCTTTCTCTTTCCCAGTCGGCCGCGGGGCAAGTTCGCGGGCAAGCCGGTGCTCTTTCCTGCCATGCTTCGCCTCCGCCAACGGGCGGTCCCGCTCTACGTGGCCATCTGGCTGGCGGTGCTCATTGCGATTGGAATGGGGCTCCAGCGCTCGGATCAGCCCTTGGCGGCGAGGGCTATGGAGGTATCCTATGGATGAGCTCTCCAGGTGGCCCGAACTGTTGCCGCTCATCGCTTCAGCGGCGTGGTGCCATGGGCCCGCTTCACCTCTCCTCCCAGCGGCATTCGAGCCCGTGTTGATGGCATACGGGCGAAGCTTCTCACCGTTCCTGCTCGCCCTGGTCGCGACGGTTGTGAGTGTTGGAATGGAGAGTATCAACTATCTCGGGTACGGCTACCTGCTTCGACGACCTCATCTCTACCAGGTACGTCACGCCTCGGCTCGGCTGACCAGGCTCTTTGCGCGCTCGCCGTTTCTCATGTGCTTCCTCGTGGCTGCCACTCCTCTCCCGGACTGGAGCGCTCGAGTGCTCGGGGTGTTTGCCCGCTACTCTCCCCGTCGCTATCTGCTCGCGTTCGCCTTGGGTCGGGTGCCGAAGTTCTGGTTGTTGGCGACCGTGGGGAGCCAGCTGCAACTGAGCAAGCCGCTACTCCTGGCTCTGGTCATCGGGTCTGTTCTCGTGGCCCTCGCCAGCGTCGGGCGGAAGCGCCTGGTGCCGGGAAACCCGGCCTAGCCGTCGCTGTCGTCTATGCTCGAGCCATTCCGCAATCCATTGGGCCGGTGGAGTGAGAATCCAGATGAGAATAGCGAGTAACCGCGAGAGTCGTGGACCCATGAGGCGCCTCACTTCCCGGCCGCCGCGTGACCGACACGGCCACACCAGTGCGGCTCAGTTGCGCCAGGTTAGGGCGCAGGCGTCCTCTCGGGATGCTACCTCCTGTGACTTGCCTCCCGTGTTCCAGTCATCGCGTGTTCGACTTTAGTTCGGTCTTCCCGGTGCGTGCAGCCGAAGGACCCAGCGGATCCAGCCCAGTACGTCCCACCAGCGTGGGGTAGGAACAGGTTCTCCGAGCTCAGTCCGTCGAGCCTTGTACGTGCGCCACGCCTCATGCCAATCGGCGAGCTCGGCTTCACGGGCTGCCCGACGTCGAGCACGAGCCTCGCCTGCAGCGAGGTCAGCGTCGAGCCGATCCTTCCACATCCGGTACAGCGGGTGGTCGGTCATGGGAAGGTGGTATCCCGTGAAACCAGCCTAACGAATAGCCAACACCTAATATCCAATAGCCTGCAATGGCCAATAGCCCCTCGCAAGTGTAACGTTCGGAACGTAGCCCTCCCGGAACGCGCTTGTCGGACACTCGAAGTCGCCTTGAGGTTGCTCTCGCCAACCACTACCGCATCGAGCGCGAGCTCGGGCGGGGTGGCATGGCCGTCGTCTACCTCGCGCATGATATACGGCACGACCGGCCGGTGGCGCTCAAGGTGCTCCACCCGGAGCTGGCCGCCACGCTCGGCACCGACCGATTTCTTCAGGAGATCAAGCTCGCCGCCCGGCTCCAGCACCCTCACATCATCTCGGTGCATGACAGTGGGACAGCGGGGCAGCAGGGCAGCGAGGCAGGACTCTTGTGGTTCACCATGCCGTACATCGACGGCGAGAGCCTGCGTGAGCGGCTGCTGCGGGAGCGTCAGCTCCCATTGGAAGAGGCCGTTCGAATAACTCGAGAGGTCGCCCTTGCGCTCGACTTCGCGCACCGGCACGGCATAGTCCACCGGGACATCAAGCCCGAAAACATCCTCCTCGTGGATGACCAGGCACTGGTAGCCGACTTTGGCATCGGCCGGGCCCTCGGGGCATCCTCGCCCGGCGAACAGCTCACCAGCACCGGAATGGCCATCGGCACCCCGGCCTACATGAGTCCGGAGCAGGCCCTCGCCGAGCGCGACATCGACGGCCGAACCGATGTGTACAGTCTCGGCGTGGTGCTCTATGAGATGCTGGCCGGCGAGCCACCCTTCAGCGGCCCCACCGCTCAGGCAATCGCCGCCAAGCGCATGACCGGCGAGGTCCCCAGTCTCAGGCGGCTGCGGCCATCGGTGCCGGAGTCGCTCGAGGGCGTGGTGCTCAAGGCCTTGGCGCCGATCCCCGCCGATCGGTTCGCCACCCCGGCTCAGTTCGCTCGGGCGCTATCGCCTACTCTCGCCAGTGCGACCACGACGACAACAGCCCCCTCTCCCGCCCCAGCCCCGACCCCGGTCTCGAGCCCTCGGCGACGGGTCCCCGCAGTACCCGCCTGGCTCACCTTCCTGCTGGGGCTTCTGGTCACTGCGAGTATGGGGATGTTCCTCTG
>DASXRM010000220.1:0-3418 GCA_036506575.1 Gemmatimonadales bacterium
CGGTACTTCGTGGTGGATGGCCCAAACTCCCGAGCCGGGAGCGCCAGACCGGTGGCGAGAGCAATGAAGCCGGCGAACCGTAGCAACATCTCTATCCCCGAGGATGTTGGAGCCAGCAAAGGTAACCGGCTGTCTGGGCCAAAACCAACAGCCCTCCGAAGCATATCCGGAGGGCCGCCGCTGGTCGAGCCGTAAGCCGAGTTCTGTTTCCCGCTGGTCCCGAGCGAACGCGAGGGATCTCGCAGGAGATGGTCATCTGTCTGGGATGGCCGTCGCCGGCCACCTCTAGCAGCCTACCCGCGGCTTCCCTCCCGTCGCTACAGCTCCGGGTCGGGATTGTCGGTGTGGGTCACACCTCGCCGCCTATTTGGCCTTGCTCCGACTGGGGGTTACCGTGCCGCCGCTGTTACCAGCAGCGCGGTGGGCTCTTACCCCACCGTTTCACCCTTACCCTTAATCCGGTCTTGCGACCGGCACAGGGCGGTCTGTTTTCTGTGGCCCTATCCGTCGCCTTGCGGCGCCCAGGAGTTACCTGGCAGTCCACCCGATGGAGCTCGGACTTTCCTCGGACACCTCGCGGCATCCGCGACCGTCGCGCTCGACCAGTGGATGGAAGATAACCCGGTCGGAAGTCTGAAGCCAGCAGAACCAGTCGCGAGTCACGAGTCACGAGTCACGAGCATAATTCTTTGAATATCAAGCGCATAGTCGATCACTTCCGGACTCGCGACTCGCGACTCGTGACTACCCCGCATACCCCACCCTCGCCAACCCCCGTTCGGCCTGCTCGATGAAGGGCTGAAGCACAGGATCCGCTTCCTTCCACTGCGCCAGCACTTGGCGGTATTCCTCCCGGGCCTCGGCTCTTCGCCCCAGCCGCTCGTAGGCCGCTCCCCGAAGGAGCCGGACCCGGCCCACCATTCCCCAGCGCGCATCGAAGCCCCCGGTTTGGAGTGCGGAGGGCTGGAACCCATCGAGCACCCGGAGCGTGGTCTCGTAATCGCCCAGTAGGTAGTAGGCCTGTGCCGCGAAGGGTCGGCTGTAAACGGTGTACATAGGCTTGGCGTAGCCTACTGAGTCCGGCTCGGCCAGCGTACGGCGCGCAGCGGCAGAGTCCCCCCGGCTGATCGCCAACAACGCGCGGACCTCTCTGACCGCAGGCTCACCCGAGAGCGCCTGCAACTCGTGGAGCGCTATGGTATCGGCCGCGAGACCGGTGAACAGACCGATTGCGGCCGTCGCTCCGCTATGTGCGATATGCCGCCGTTTATCCGCCGGCGCCATGCGCGCCGCCTCGGCCGCTCCCTGCCAGATCTCCCGTAGTGCCGGGGTGGGTGCTCCCGCGGCGGCGTAGAGCTCACCGAGGGTTACGCGCCTCCACGATTCACCTTTAGGGCCTTCCGATGAGCCGGGATGGTAAACGACCTCCCGGCGCACCTGATCGGCCAGGTCCAGGGCCTTGGCGGCGTTGGTCAGATCGCCCTGATAGGCGAATACATTGGCGGCAGCGGCGATGTCGCTGACGACGGTGGGAGTCCCCTGATATAGTCGGAAATCCTTGGGCGCGACGGTATCGAGCGCAGTCCGCAACTGCGCCGCCGCCCGGTCGACATCGCCGGAGGCGAAGCGCACCCGAGCCTCGACGAAGGGGAGCTCGGGATGTAGCGGGCTCGCCTCCTGGAATCGCTGTAGCTCCGACAGGGCTCCGCTGTAGTTGCCGGCAGAGACGTAGGCATTCACCATCGCGCCGTGAGCCCGGAGTGTGGTTGGCTGGCTCGCCACCCAGGTCCGGGCCGAGGTCAGGGCCTCGCTCCGGGCGCGCTGCACCGCCGCCTTGACGGTGAGGCTGTCTATCAGAGGGCGCCCGATCCCGGTTCGGGTCAAGGCAAAGGAGTCGGCCGGCAGCAGCGCATAAAGGGGATAGTCCACCCCCGCCAGACTCAGCATGGTGTGCACATGATCGTAGGCCAGGGCGTAGTTCGGATCGAGCGCGAGGGCCCGCTTGAAGGCCCGCATCGCCTGAGTCCAGGCCGGGGCCTGGTTGGTGCCGGTGGTATCGTGGAACCAGGCCTCGCCGAGTCCATACCAGGCATCGGCATCACCGGCATCGCGAGCGATGAGCTGCTGGTAGAGGGCGCGCGCTCCGCTGTATTCTCCCCCGATAAAGGCCCGGTATGCGTTGATCACCGTGCGTTCATGTACCGGCAGATTACCCGAGTATGCCGTGGCCCTCAGGATTGCGCGGTCGGAGATCGAGTCCTCGGTCCCTACCAGCCAGCCCCGGGTAAGGGCGAGCTTGTAGTAGGCCAATCCGAAGGTCGTGTCGATGGCAATGGCTCGTTCGAGATCGCGCTCGGCGCCCGCCAGATCCCACCGGTTGAGCTCTTCTACCCCGCTCAAGTATGCCCGGAACGCTTCCAGTGAGCCGGTAGTAGCCCGCGCCAGGCCGATCCGGATCTCGTTGGGTGCGCCGGATAGGTCCAGCAGCTTAGCGGCCAACTCGTCAAAGAGCGGCCGGACGTCGGCCCCCGGCCGGGCATCGACCCGGGCTACGTCCACCCGCTTCCCGCTGGCGACGTCGAAGACCCGGGCGACCAGGTGAAGTGAGTCCCCCGCCGGAGCGAAATCGCCGAGCACCACGGTCCACACCCCTGCCTCACGAGCCAACCGCCGGGCCATGTCGAGGCCGATATCGTCTCCCACCTTCAGGCGATGTTGCGCCAGCAGATCGTGCAGTCGCTCGTGATCGACGACGGTCAGATCGTTCCACTGGGACAGATTCAGTCCCAGCATGCTCACGCTACCGTCCCGGAGCCAGTCGACCGAGCGGTCATCCCGCAAATTGTCGAACGGCAGTACCAAGATGGAGTGGCGGGGATTGACCCCACGTGGCGGCCCTGGACTCCGGCGAGCCAGGCCGACCGTGGCCGTCAGGATGGCAAGGATCACCGCCCCAAGTGCGATCAACCGGCTAGGCACTCGGCGAGCGGGTCGTGGCAGAACCCGCTCACCCGCCACCGCCTGGCGTAGCTCCTCGCCGGTTTGCCACCGCTCGGAAGGCTGCTTCTCCAAGGCGTGCATGACGGCGCCGGCAAGCTCCTTGGAGGTCTCCGGGCGGAGCCGCTCGATGGGCACCGGGCGTTCCGCGATATGCTTGGAGACGACCACCCGGTGAGGTCCCTGGAACGGAGGGTGCCCGGCCAGCATCTCGTAGGCTACAACTCCCAGGGCGTAGAGATCGCTCCGGGTGTCAATCTCCTCGCCTGCGGCCTGCTCCGGGCTCATGTACACCGGGGTTCCTACGGCTACCCCCTGCCCGGTACTCGAGCCGCTCGCGTCCGCCGCCACCACCGCCCGTGCAATCCCGAAGTCGGCCAGGAGCGCACGCCCGGTGGATTCGTCCAGCAGAACATTCTCC
>DASXRM010000221.1:0-5328 GCA_036506575.1 Gemmatimonadales bacterium
CATGGTGATGATCCTGGGCCCACCGGGAGTACCCACCACCAGGTGGAGCTGGTTCCGGGGGTCGAGTACGATGCTCGGCGTCATCGCGGAGAGCATCCGCTTGCCCGGCGCGATCGCGTTCGCCTCACCCTGGACCAAGCCGTACATGTTCGGCTGGCCTGGTGAGGTGGCGAAGTCGTCCATCTCATCGTTGAGCAGGAAGCCCGCGCCAGTCACCGTCACCGCGCTGCCGTAGCTGTTGTTGAGTGTAGTAGTGCAGCTTACCGCATTGCCTTCGGCGTCGATCACCGAATAGTGAGTGGTCGAGGCTCCGCCACGTGAGGCGGGGTCGAACTTCGGAGTGATCGATGCCCGCTCACCGATCTGCTGGCGGAGGCCTGCGGCGTATTCTTTCGAGAGTAGCCGACCGATGGGATTGTGAACGAAACCGGGGTCGCCCAAGTAGGTGTTCCGATCGGTAAAGGCGCGCCGCATCGCCTCGGCCTCCCGGTGCATCAGGGTAGCAGAGCCGAAGGGCGGGAGCGGGCCGAAACCCTCCATGATATTCAGAATCTCACCCATGGTGACCCCGCCCGACGAAGCCGGCGGCATGGAATAGATCGTATAGCCGCGATACTTGATCTCGATCGGGTCCCGCCAGATGGCCTGGTAGGCTTCGAGATCTTCCCGGCTGATGAGGCCGCCGCCGTGCTGCATTTCTGCAACGATGAGATCAGCCACGCGGCCGCGGTAGAAGCCAGCGGCTCCGCTGTCACGGACCGCCTCGAGCGTGGCACCGAGCTCCGGCTGCCGGAATGTCGAGCCCGGGGCCGGAGGTCGGTCGGCGGGTAGGAACGTGGCCCGCGATGCCGGGAACAGAACCAGACGGGCGCTATCGTCGGCTATCGAGAGGCTGCGATAACTGTCTACCTCGAATCCCTCGTACGCGAGACGAATCGAAGTCTCGATAACGGTCGAGAAGGGAAGCCGGCCAAATCGGCGATGCGCCTCGGTCAAGCCCGCTACAGCTCCCGGCACGCCGGCGGAAAGGTGACCGGTGACACTCGCCTCCTCGCCCGCATTTCGGTACATGTCGCGAGTGGCCCGACCCGGCGCCGTCTCCCGATAATCCAGGGCGTATACACCGCCGTCGCGGAGCCGGATGATCATGAACCCTCCGCCTCCGATATTGCCGGCCTCCGGGTGCACGACGGCCAAGGCGAAGCCAACGGCGACCGCGGCATCCACCGCGTTGCCGCCGCGGCGCAGAATGTCCCGGCCGACCTCGCTCGCGATCGGGCTGCCGGAGACCACCATCGCGCTCTCGGCGACGGTAACCCGCGCCTTGCCCAGAAAGGGCCAGGTGCGGGCGACGCCGGGCACCGGTGGTATAGATGCCGCCTCTCGCCGGACGGCACATGCAGGCGAGAGTAACAGGATGAGCAGGGCAGCGACCGGCTGTACGCGCACTCCGACTCCGTGGAAGAAGACTGCACCGAGGAAGACTGCACTGAGAGAGTTGCCTCTGACCTGCAACGGCCTCTAATTTAGCGCGACGCTGACGCCTGGATACTCCCTATCCTCTGCTTGCGTGGCTGACGACTACCTCGACAGGCGCCTGACTGAACGGCGTAACCCCCGCAGCTCCGCCATCGACACCGCCTCAGCGCTCGAGATTGTCGACCTCATCGGCGCCGAAGACGCGACTGTGCCCGGGGCGGTGGCCCAGGCTCGGGTTGAAATCGCCCGCGCCATCGACCTCATCGAAGCTGCCTTCCGCTCTGGTGGCCGGCTGGTGTACGTCGGGGCAGGTACCAGCGGCCGGCTCGCTGTGCTGGACGCGGCGGAGTGCCCCCCCACATTTGGTACCCCACCCGAGATGGTTGTCGGTCTGATTGCGGGAGGGCCTCCTGCACTGGTGCGTTCGGTGGAGGGTGCGGAAGACGACGTGGACGCCGCCAACCAGGCCATAGACTCGCTCCAGGTACGATCCAGCGACGCAGTGGTCGGCATCGCGGCGAGCGGGACGACGCCGTACGTCCAGGCCGCACTCGGCCGCGCCCACGCACGAGGTGCCGGTACCGTCTTTGTGTCATGCTCCGACCCACCACCACAGTTGGTCGGGACCTGCGATGTCTTCATCACCGTGCTGGTCGGCCCGGAGATCGTTACCGGCTCCACCCGGATGAAGGCCGGAACGGCGACTAAGCTCGTACTCAATACGCTCACCACCGGCGCCATGATCCGGCTCGGCAAGATCTACGGCAATCTGATGGTCGATCTCAGGGCCTGGAACGACAAGCTGGTCGACCGCAGTCAGCGGATCGTAATGGAAACTACCGGACTGGACCGTAAGGCAGCCCAGCAGGTCATCGAGGCGGCGGACGGCAGCGTAAAGACAGCGATAGTCATGGCCCGCCGCGGAGTCGCCCGGAGCGAGGCGGAGCGGCTGCTGGACGAGCATGCCGGCCGGCTCCGGCCTATCGTCGGTGACCCTCCACCGGTGCGACCCCGGTGACGGAACAGCCGACTCTGGCGGTCGGTCTGATGTCGGGGACCTCACTCGACGGGATGGATGCGGCCCTGGTGCGGCTGGACGGCCCAACTCACGCGACGCTCCTCGAGTTTATCACCCGACCCTATACCGATGATGAACGGGCCCAGATTCGCGCCGCGTTCGATGGGGCGACGGCCTCCGGCCTCGCGCGATTGCACGTCCGAGTTGCCGAATGGGCCGCCGAGGCCGTGCAATCGGTCCTGCTGCGAGGCAAGGTGCGCGCGTCCGAGTTGTCGCTGATCGCCTTTCCAGGACAGACGATCTGGCACGAGCCGCCGGTCGTCTCCTGGCAGCTGGGGGAGCCCGCCGTGTTGGCGGAACGTTTCGGGGTGCCCGTGGTCAGTGGCTTCCGTGCCCGCGATGTGGCAGCAGGTGGTCAGGGGGCACCCCTGGTTCCCATGGCGGACGTGCTGTTGTTTGCCGCCGCCGATGCCCCCCGCATCCTCCTCAACCTGGGTGGAATGGCGAACCTCACCTACGTGGAGCGGAGGGCCCAGGAGGACGGAGTTCTGGCTTTCGATACCGGGCCTGGAGTGGCGGTCATCGATGCCACAGCCCGGATGGTGGACCAGAGCAGCAGCTACGACCGCGACGGCCGCATCGCCGCCCGCGGCAAGGTGGACGAAACGGTGCTCACCGATCTGCTCGGCGATCCATTTTTCTCGGCGCCTCCACCCAAGAGCACCGGCCGCGAGCGGTTCGGAGACCGCTACGCGAGAACGCTCTACCAGAGGCTCTCTGGCCCCGACGCCGTGACGACCGCCGTTGAGCTGACCGCACGGACGGTGGCCGACGCGGTTGGGCGCTGGACTCCCTCAGGCGTCGAGGTGGTGGCCTCCGGAGGAGGGTGTCATCACCCGGGTCTCATGGCCGCTCTGACTCGTCACCTCGCCGCCTGCGGCGGCCATCCGCTCCGCCGTTTCGATGAGCTGTTCTTTCCCGGCGACGCCAAAGAGGCGGTTGCGTTCGCCCTGTTGGGCTATCTGACCCTTCACGGGCAGCCGGGGAATCTGCCGGCGGCGACCGGCGCCGGCGGCTCTCGCGTCCTCGGCGCGGTAACTCCGGCATGATAGCAGAGCCATCCGGCCAGATACCCGCCAGACTCATTCTCCCCGCGTTGCGCTCGGAAGCGTTGAGCGGCTTTGCCCACGAGGCGGGCCGGATTGCCGACGCCCTCGAGATCGGCGTTGGCGGATTCATCATCTTTGGGGGGACGGCAGAAAGCGTTCGACGGCTCACGTCCGACCTCCTGCGGCGAGCGGGCCGGCCGCTCCTGCTTGCCGCCGATCTCGAGCGGGGCGCCGGACAGCAGATCACGGGGCTGACGGAGTTCCCGCCCCCGATGGCCCTTGCCTCGCTGGGCGACCCTGCGGTGGTGCGGTGGGCCGCCTCGGTGACCGCGCAGGAGGCACGTGCCGTAGGCATAAACTGGGTGTTCGCTCCGGTGGCCGACCTCGATGTGCTCCCCGACAACCCCATCGTACAGACGCGAGCCTTCGGGGCAGATCCCAACGAGGTCGCTACCTGCGTGCGGAACTGGATCGAGGGCTGCCAATCGGCTGGAGCCTTGGCCTGCGCCAAGCACTACCCCGGCCATGGGCGGACCACCGTCGACTCCCACATTACCCTCCCTGTAGTCGAGGCTCCCGCGGCCGCGCTTCGGTCCACCGATCTCCTCCCATTCACCGTGGCCATCGAAAGCGGCGTTGCCTCGATCATGACCGCGCATGTCGCCTATCCCGCGCTGGACAGCTCGAACCTCCCGGCTACGCTTTCGCGTATCATGCTGGGCGAGCTGCGCACGGTTTCGAGATTCGACGGTCTGGTGGTCACCGACGCTCTCATCATGGATGGTGCTCTGGCTGGCCGTCGCGAGTCGGATGCGGCGGTGCAGGCGATTCAGGCTGGCGCAGACCTGCTGCTCTACCCGAACGACCCGCGGCGGGTACGAGACGCACTGGAGGCAGCGTTGTCGAGTGGAAATATCGGAAGAGACCGTCTCGCTGAGTCGCTGACCCGCTATGAGCGTGCCCTTGCCTCCGCCACCGCGCCGACCCCTCCAGTCAGCCGGGGGCCCTTCGACTCGGTGGAGGCCCTGGCGGACGCATTACTGAAAAATGGGATGACTCGCGGCGCCCCTCCAACGCTGGTCGGACCGCTCGATCTGGTCGTGGTTGACGACGATGTCGGAGGTCCCTACCCGCCCGGTCCGAGCGATTACGTGTATCGTGCTCTGGGTCCCGAATTGATCGGCCGCTATTCCGGCGGGTCGAGGGTCGTCCTGGTCTTCGCCGAGCCGCGGGCCTGGAAGGGGCGGTCCGGGCTGGGGCCGGCGTCACGAGAGGCCTTAGCTCATCACGCGTCCGGCGCGGACCTCATCGTGCTGTTCGGGCATCCGCGGCTGCTGGGAGAGCTGCCGAGCCGTGTACCCGTGCTCCTTGCCTGGCACCGACAGCGGCTGATGCAGGAAGGGGTGGCTCGTTGGCTCGGTCGGCGATTCGCTAAGTCGTAGCACGCAATTCCGAAAGCAGCGCACTCCGGTTTCGCCCAGCACGTGGGCAACACCGCGTCCGGCGCCTCGGGTGGCGCCCGCGACGACCCTGTCCTTACGCTTCTTCCTGCGCCGCGTGACGCAGACGGGGAATGAGGGCGAAGGCGGGGAGGCCGAGGAAGAACGTCAGCAGGAAGTAGTCAGCGTAGCCAAGGCGCTGGGCCAGTCCCCCCGAGAGGTCTCCCGCAATCCAGCGAGTGAGTGCCAGGATAGCGGAGAGCACCGCGAACTGAGTCGCGGC
>DASXRM010000222.1:0-4567 GCA_036506575.1 Gemmatimonadales bacterium
CGGGGAAGCCGAACCAGGGGATCGCCGCGCTGGAAAAGGCGGTGTCACTCTCCCCCGACAGCACCTTGTACCTCGCACAACTCGGGCAGGCCTTCGCGCGGGTGGGCCGGACCGAGGAGGCCCGGGAGATACTGCGCCGGCTGGAGGAGCTGCGGCGCCAGCGGTACGTCTCGCCCTACCACCTGGCGTATGTCTACACCGGTCTCGGGCAGGACGACCGGGCGATGGATTGGCTGGAGCGCGCCTACGAGGAGCGGGCCGGCGGGGTGTTCGGGATTAAAGGTTCCTTCCTGTTTACATCTCTACGCTCCCACCCTCGATTTCAGGCATTGCTCAGGAAGATGAACCTGGCCTGAGCTGTGTGCTTCAAGATGGACGGGTATAGGCGGCCTCCCCACGCGCGCGCTCCTCAGCCCAGCACGAGCGCTCCCTCCGAGTCCAGGTCTACCGCTGTGCCGAACTCGCAGGAGGCGCGATGGACCGTGTCTCGCAGCCATGCGGCCTCCTCCGGCCAGGCGCGATTCAGACGCATCCTCCTGATCCGCATCGGTACCATGCGGAGCCGGAGGAGTTCTCCATTGTGAGGATTGACGGTTGGGAGATACATCAGCACGAGATCGTCCCTGAACGCCTCGAATCCAGTGATTCCTTCGTAGTCGTCGATGAAGTCGCCGCAGCCGTACAGCACCAACTTCTTGCGGTACACCTCAATAGGCCGGGGATGATGGGAGGAATGTCCGTGAACCAGGTCGACGCCACCGTCGATCAACCGATGCGCAAAGTGGACCTGAGCACGTGGCACCTCATAGGCCCAGTTGCTGCCCCAATGGATCGACGCGACCACGATATCGCCGGGGCATCTTACCCGACCGACACGCTGGAGGATCTTGTCGGCAGTAGCCGGTGAGAGGTCCTCCAGAAATTCGACCCCTGGGCTGTTCGGGGTAGCTTCCCAGGCAGGTGGGATGCCGCTCGACCGGGTTCCCAAGGCAAACACGAGCACCCGGTGGGCGCCTGGCAGATCGATGACGGCGGGCTGGCGCGCCTCCGTAATGCTCCGCCCCGCTCCCGCTGCCTTCAACCCAGCTCCGGTCAACGTATCGAGCGTTTCATCGAGCCCCGCGTACCCGTAATCGAGCGCGTGATTGTTGGCCAGGACGCATACATCAATCCGCGCGGCGGTGAGACAGGCGATGTTGTCGGGATGCATGCGGTAGTTGATGGCCTTGTCGATCCAGCAGTCGTCGCAGGTGGTCACGCTCGTCTCGAGGTTGATGATCCGAGCGTCCGGCGCGGCCCGCGCGAGCTCCCCGAGCGCATCGCCCCAGATGTATGCGGGGGGCACCGTGCGAGCAATGGGTCCGCTCGCCAGCTCGGCCAGTGTGACGTACTTGCGAGCATCCCTGATGCAGGGCTCGAAGATCTCCGGCGCGCTCGGGTGTGGCATGATTTGATCGACGCCGCGACCGGTCATCACGTCACCGCACAGGAACAGGGTCACCACACCGGCGCCTTCCTTCCCGATCCGCTCAAGAGTACGCCTGGTTCCTCACCTTGCGGTGACCGCGGCCACGTCCGGCGTCGAACCAGGGTTCCATCTTTACCTGAGGGCTGCAAGGTCGGCCATCTGGCTGACAAGCGACTGGCCGAGGACCTGGCGGCCGCTGATCTCTGCTACCCTTTGATCACTCCCACGGGGCGGAGCCGAACCACCTTACGGGCCAGTCCGGCCCGGTGCACCACGTCCACCACTCGTTCCACATCTTTGTAGGCCGACGGTGCCTCCTCGGCCAGCTCACCGCTGGATGGGCAGCGGACGATGATCCCCTTGTCCTCCAACTCCCGCCGGACCTCCGCGCCGGTCCGCGCGCGCTTGGCCTCTCCGCGGCTCATCGCGCGCCCCGCCCCGTGGCACGTGCTGCCAAAGCTCAGGTCGAGAGCGGCATCGTTCCCGGCCAGGACATACGAAGCCGTACCCATGCTCCCCGGGATGAAGACCGGCTGGCCGACCGCCCGGTATCGCTCCGGAGTCTCCCGATTGGCGGGTCCGAACGCGCGTGTGGCGCCCTTGCGGTGAACGCAGAGGAGGGCCCCGCCGTGCTCCTCCAGCTTCGCGATGTTGTGCGCCACATCATACACGACCCGCAGCCGACCGGCATCGCCGAACGCGCGCCGGAACACAGCGCGGGCGCTTTCCGTGATCGCCTGCCGATTGGCCCAGGCGAAATTGGCGGCCGCGCACATGGCCCCGAAGTAGGCCTGGCCCGGCGGTGATTCCAGCGGCGCACAGGCCAGCTGCCGGTCCGGCAGCGAGATGCGGTACAGCGCCATCACCTGGTCCATTTGGCGCACGTAATCGGTGCAGACCTGGTGGCCCAGACCGCGCGATCCCGTATGGATGAGCACCGTGAGCTGCCCTTGCCGCAAGCCGTACGCTTCAGCGGTATCCGGCTCGAAGACCTGGTCGACGACCTGGACTTCAACGAAGTGATTGCCGGAGCCGATAGTGCCAAGCTGGTGATGGCCGCGCTGCTTGGCCTTCGATGAAACCTGACGAGCTTCGGCTCCCGGCAGGCTGCCTTCGGCCTCGATTGTCTCGAGGTCCTCAGCAGCGGCGAGGCCACACTCTACCATGAACCGGCAGCCACGGTCGAGCACCTGGTCGAGCTCCTCGGCGCGGAGATCGAGACGAGGATTGCGCCCCGGTCCGGAGGGAATGCTCCGGCTCAGGTCGTGCACCACCGGCTCGAGCTTCGCGCGGGCTTCGTCCAACTGGAGGCCCGAGCCGAGGAGCCGAACGCCGCAGTTGATGTCGTAGCCCACCCCACCTGGCGAGATAACGCCGTCCTTGGCGCGCGTGGCGGCCACCCCACCCACGGGGAAACCGTATCCTTCGTGCACGTCAGGCATGGCGTAGACATGACCGGTAACGCCGGGCAGGGTAGCCACGTTGACGCATTGCTCAACCGACCGGTCGCTGGCGATCTGGGACCACAGCTCGTCGTCGGCGTAGATCCGGACTGGCACCTGCATGTCGGCGCGCGAGGTGACCGGGATCTCCCGCACCAGCGGACTCACCACCCGCACGGGATAGCTGGACCTGATCGTTTCCGTTGTCATACGTCCAGGATCACCTCTCCTTCCAGCCCGCCGGGGATCCCATCCACCCGAAGACCGTGGAGGGTGGCGGCCTTGACCAGTCCCGAGACTCGGTCCAACGACATTCCCGACGCACGCACCTTCGCGCTCGTCTCCGTGGCGCGTGTCACCTCGAACTGAACCGGCACCCACGCCTCAGTCTCACTCAGGAAGATCAGTTCGTTCAGCCACTCGGCCAACAAAGCGGCGCTGTCCGACGCCGAGACTTCGATGTCGCGCCGCTTCGGTACGGGTGTGCCGCCGGATTCACGGAGCTGAAGTTTCGCGAGCGCCCGTCCCGCCTCGGCCAGCAACTCCGACATCGAGGCGGCCCGAATGCGCAACCGGACCTCCGACGCGTGATCGATGATCTCATGCGAGGACTGCACGAGGTTCATAACCCAGCTACCCAGTTAAGGGCGCAGTGGACCGCTTACTGGCTAATCCATGGGAGCCCTCGCGTACCTGGATGTAACCCGGCTCACAGTCTCGCGCCTACAAAGGGCGCCCGGCGTGGGCTTCTGGCTAGCAGTCTACAGCTTGGAGTGATATACTAAGAAACAGTAGAATACAGTGTCAAACAGTCACAGATACTCGCTATCTGCTGTCTAGGAGCCTCAATGACCACCACGGTCGATCGGCCGGTCTCGCCCGCTCCTTCGGTTCATAGCTACGGGGAGTTCCTCGCGGCCCTACTGGGTGATCGCGAGTCGTTCTTCGATGAGGTTGTAGCGGGAGTCGAGCTGGGTAGAAAGCTGCGTTTTGCACTGGCCACAATCCTGGTGCTGGCCGGACTTTACGGCGGCGTGGCGGGTGCTTACAGCGGGCCGCTTCAGGCGATCGCGGCCGCGGCAAAGCTGCCCTTCCTCTTCCTAGCCACTTTTGCCGTCTGCTTCCCGGCATTCTATGTCGTGCAGGTTCTAGTTGGCTCCAGGCTCAGGCTGCTGCAGGTTGTCGTGCTGGTGACCAGCGCGCTGGCGCTAACCGCGGTGGTGCTAGCGGCCTTCGTTCCAGTGCCAGCCTTTTTCCTGATTACCGGCGCGAACTACTACTTCCAGCACTTGCTACACATCGCCGTCGTGGGGGCTGCTGGCATTTTCGGTATGTATGCCCTGCACGACGGGCTCACCACAATTTGCGAGCGGCGCGGCGTGTACCCACGCAAGGCGATCACGATCATGCGACTCTGGGCGGTGCTCTTCGGGTTCGTCGGGATCCAGATGGCCTGGAACCTTCGCCCCTTTCTGGGTGACCGCAACCAGCCCTTCCGTCTAATTGGGCATTACCAAGGCAACTTCTACGAGGCGGTGATTTACGCCATCAAGCAGCTCGTGACGAAGTCCGACTCCACGGAGCCGCCGGCGACTGCTCCTGCTGGCCAGAGTCTCGAAGAGTTACTTCGCCGTGGGGACTCCGCCAGCGCACCGAG
>DASXRM010000223.1:0-11397 GCA_036506575.1 Gemmatimonadales bacterium
CCTCCGATGCCGGCCCACTCGGATTTCCGATCGCGCTGCGCGCGACCACCGCCGGGTCCGGTCTCAGGAGCAGTAGGAGGAGAAGGGTCGCCAGGCCGAACAGCAACGCCGAGAAGACGAACGGGCCGGCCAGGGTGGGCACGCCGTATCGGCCGACTGATGCGCCCGCCAGAGGAGCGAGGCTCGGCCCCACGACGGCCCCCAGCGTAGTCGCCCACACGATCAAGGAGAGATGGCGGCCTCGAAGCGCCGCCGGTGCGAGGTCGACAGCCGCATAGCGCGCCTGAAAATTCGCGGCGGTCGCCCCGCCGAGTAGAAAAAAGCCCAGGAACAGCAGCGGAATCGACCCGCGCACGGCCGCAGTGACGATGAGGATCGCCCCCACCGCCGCGACGAAGTAGCCTGCCGCGAGACTGGGGCGACGGCCATGGCGATTCACGATCGCCGTGGCAGGCAGGGCAAACAGGGCAGCACCGATAACAATGGCGCTCTGCGCGAGACCCGAGGCGCCAATGCCGGCAATATCTGCAGCCAGCAGCGCTCCGACGGACGCGCCGATCGCGACGCCGATGCCGCTGATGATTTGCGTGACGAACAACAGGCGCAGGGTACGGCGCTGGACGGCGGCAAGTTCCATGACAAACAGTACTCCATCGTGACTGACAATCAACCGAGGTCTCGAGCCGCCGCCGAAAGTCGGGGTAGACGCAGCAATCTGTGAGCCGAGTCACTGACGAAAGCTTCGCAGGGAGGCAGTCTGCTTCCTGAAGCTTCGGGGCGCCCACATGAACTTGCCTGCTAGATCACCTCTGAACCCACTGATGCCAACCGGTAGATCGATTATGACTCAGACTATCCACGCGAAGCCTTGTCTCTTCTCCGCTCTCATATTCGCTCTGGCTACCGCTTGCAGTACCAACCAGGCCGATACCACTCCCGAAATTGCGCTGAGCACATCGAGGGAGGGACTCCCCGCCGAACCCAGGGCGATCGGAACGAGTCCCCGTACCTCTGGTGACACACTGGTGTGCGAAAAGTCTCGGAAGTTCCACACCTCGAACGGTGATCGCTGGCTGTGGCTGCGGATGCTCGTCGAACGGAAGGCCGGCAGCGACACCGAAAATACGTTGGCCGAAGCGGTGGTATCCGCCGACCCCCAGGGAGATGCATACGATCAGAAGGTAGAGCTCGCCGGTGTCTCGCTAGATGGCGACGCAGACTATACCCTGCGAAACACCACCGGCGTGCGCACAGCAGAGGCGAAGAAGACTCCCAAGCAGGCCCATCGCGCTCGCGGCTACACTATTGGGCCCAACATGGGACCTTTCGAGATCCGTTGCGGCGGCTGACCCGTACGCGCACGCCCGACAATCTCCTCTGACGGAAGAACCGCCGCCGAGAGCGCGACTCCCGGCGGCGGTCTCCTTGGCCTCACGGGGTCCGCGAGGATTCGCTAGAATACAGGTTTCCGCGAAAGGCTCAGCGAGCGAGCAGAGGCCTCGTGGTGAAACTCGTCTACTGCATCCGCCGGAAACCGGAGCTCAGCCGGGACGAGTTCGTCCGCTACTGGGCGGAGGTGCACGCGCCTATCGGGGCGCGTATCCCTGGGCTCTGTAAGCTCGTCCATAGCTATGCGCTGGCGACACCTGGCGATAGCCGAACAGCCGATTTCGACGGCATGGCCGAGCTATGGTTCGATGACCTTAGGGCGATCCTTAAGGCGCGGCAATCGCCAGAGTGGGCGGCGTCCACGACAGATGAAATCAATTTCGTAGACCTCTCCCGGAGTGCGTATTTCGTCAGCGAAGAGCGACAGATTATCTAACCGGGACCTCACTTCAGTTCGAAAGGAAAGGTCGGCTCGTGCGCAGATTGAGGAGTCGCCGCAGCTGATGCGCGGTCCGTTAGGCGGCTGCACGCCGCGATAGGCGAGACGCCAACAGGAGTGCGGAGGATCGAATGTCCGAAATCGCGAAGCGTCAGTTCGTCCGCCAGCAGGGCTTTGGCGACCTCCCCGCGGCCCACTGCGCATACCAGTACTCGGCCCTCATGTTCCAGCCACGCCTCCTGGCCGCTGTCGTCCTCCTGGCCATCCTGCTCCAATCGGCGGCGCTGTTTCTGGTCCTGGCAGCCATTCTGTGGTGGAATGTGCTGGTTGCCCCGCGGAATCCGTTTGACGCGGCCTACAATCGGGCCATCGCAGCGCCCCGAAACCTCCCCTCGCTGACCGCCGCGCCGGCGCCACGCCGCTTTGCCCAGGGGATGGCCGGCACGCTCCTGGGCGGCGCCGGGCTTGCGTTACTCGCTGGATGGCCTCGCCTTGCTTGGATCCTCCAAGGAGTGGTCGCGATCGCGCTGGCCGCTCTCGTATTTGGCCGATTCTGCCTGGGCTCCTATCTCTATCATCTGTTACGAGGCAAAGCTGGCTTCGCTAACCGTACCCTCCCGTGGAGTCGCACGGAGTAGGACCGAGGGACAGCGCCCATCACGAACGCAGCGGAGTCGCTGCAGCTGATGCGCGGTACGTTAGGCGTGCCGCTAGGGACTCTGGGTAAGTGAAGATGCGTTACGTGCCGCTCTTAGCTTCTCTGCTAGCGTGTGCTGCTGGGAGCTCGCCGCACGAGCCCTGGAATCGGCCAGTCGACTGCCCTCGAGTTGCCGCCGTGGTCCGTGCTGACGACCAAGCCGATTCGGTGTGGAACACTGCTCTGCTGAGCCTCTACGACTGTCCGGAGGAAGCAGGCAGAGCGCTCGGGGATCTCTGGCTGGACTCCCCTCAAGACTCGTTACAGCAGAGGCGTGTCCATGCCATTTCAGGCGACGTGTCAGACCGCGACCTCTTCAATGCCGTGGCACACGTGCTGGCGGATACAGGGCGGCCAACGTGGCACCGGCTGGATGCTCTGGGTGTGTTCGTCCAATGGGCGGACTCGACCGCTGTACTGGGGCTGAGCCAAGAACCTTGGCGCGCACCGAACGGAGAAATCGTCTCCGTGACGCCCACCATCGGCCATGTGCCCCCAGCGCATACGCAGAGACGAGCCGGACGGCTCCCACTGGGCCAAGAGGAACGGAAGCAGATTTTGGGGCTCGTTCGGCGAGTCGCGGAGCAGGACCCCACTATCTCGGTACGCGTCGTCGCGCAGTATGTGGATGGGTGGTTGGGAGGCTTACCCCCACGAGCGGGCTGGCGTTGACCCGCAATAGGCATATGCAGTTCGCAGCCACGGCAGCCCGACTCATCGTCGCAGGGCTCGTCGCTCCGTTTCCGTTCATCGCGCTGGTCATTCTGCAGGGTTAGCTTCAGCCCGGCTACAGTCACGTTGTGCACCCTATCAGCGCATTGGCGGCACTACCGCTGGGATGGCTCCAGAACATCAACTTCTACGTCCTGGGCACGCTCATGATCGTGTACGCCGTCGGGCTTCACTTGGCTCTGCGCCCAGGCCGGCGAGCTGCCATCGGCCCAGCGCTCGTCGCGCTCGGCGGTGTAGGCGCGATTCTTGGCGGGATTTTTCCCTGGAGACAGGAGAACGGGACGTTCATCGTGCCGGTGGGTCACGTGGTTGGTGCCGTAATGTCCTTCCTCGGAGCTTCCATTGGCCACATTGTGATTTCCCGGCGGATGCGGCGCGACCCAGCGTGGAAGGGCATTGCATTCTACGTGCTCGCGAGCGGCATCATGATGCTCCTCTTGTTCTTCGCGGTACGATTCGCGCTGGAACCAGGCTCGCCGCTCCAGCCATGGGCCGGCGCGCTGCAGCGGTTCCTGCTCGCGGTCTGGTTTGCGTGCACGTCGGTGGTCGCACTCAGAGGAGCGCGTATTCGGGTAAACACGCAGGGTGTTCCCTTAATCCGGAGGTTGTGATGCATAATCGTCTCAGATTCGCCGCAGGGCTGTTCGCCCTATCGACCGTGGCCGCGGGCTGCGCCAGACCAAGTAGGGAAGACGGAAAGGCTGGGGCGAACGCCGCCGGCGCCAAGCCGGCTGATACCCGGGCCGCCGAGGCCGAAATCCGCCGAGGGGACGAGGAGTTCTTCGCCGCCGCGAAGGCGCGGGACGCGAACGCCATTGCCGCGTTGTATTCCGATGATGCCATCTCCATGCCTCCCAATTCACCACCGCTCGTGGGACACGACGCGATCCTGAAATACAACCAGGACTTCGTGAAGGCCCCGGGGCTGACGATCAGCGGGGGACCGGAGACGATCAGATTTTCTGATGACGGCACTATGGCCTACGAGACCGGGAGGTATTCGGTGTCCTATGCGGACCCCAAGGGTCGTACCGTCAAGGACGAGGGGAAGTACCTGAACGTCCTGCGGCGAGAGGGCGGGAAGTGGAAGGTCGTGGCCGACGCATTCAGCAGTAACCTGGCCCCGCCGAAATAGGGCGAGCGGTTCGACCTCATCCGGCAATGGGGTTCTCGTATACTTCATCGTGCTCGTGACGGTGCTCGTTCTCTACCTGGGCCAGTTGGGATGAGCGATGCAGCGGGTGCGGTGACCACCAAATCCGCGGGTACAAAATCCGTACCGGTGAGCCAGAGGCTGCTTGTTCTTGTCCTCGCCCTCCTGTTCGTGTTAGGGTGCCGGCTCCTGCTGTATGCCTGGATGCCCGATCGGACCAGCGACTTCGATCTCCTCTACCACTCGGCGGCCCGCCTGGTTCGGGGCGAAAACCCCTACCCGGTCGGGACGCAGTGGTTCCCCTACCCACTGCCGGCCGTGCTTCTCGCCGTCCCCTTCACGACGATTCCCCTGGGACTCGCGCGCCCCATCTTTGACGTCCTGGTTGGTTCGGCGTTCGCCTATGCGCTTTGGAGATGCCGCGGCCCCTACGCTCTTCTGGCGGTGCTGTCCGGGGCCTACCTCTTCGCCATGGCGAATGGACAGACGACGCCGCTCATGGTGGCAGCGAGTCTTGTCCCGGCCCTCGGCTTTCTCCTTGCTGTAAAGCCCAATACCTCCGTTCCTCTCTGGATTGCCCGGCCTTCATGGATGGCTCTCCTGGGGGTGAGCGTCTTCCTCGTCCTCAGCCTCGTGGTGCTGCCGTCGTGGCCTTGGGATTGGTGGATGGCATTGCCGCTGGACAACACAGAGTTGGTGCCCCCAGTACTGCGTCCCTTTGGTTTCGTCTTGTTGCTTGCGGCGCTCCGATGGCGTTCACCGGAAGCACGGCTCATCCTCGCGATGACCCTTCTACCCCAAACCACTCTGCCGTACGAGCTGGTCTCGCTGGCACTCATCCCCGCCAATCGCCGTGAGATGGCGATTTATCTGGCCGGGAGCTGGATTGCGGTGGCGGCGGCAGCCCGGTTGGATCTCAGCCATGGAATGGCCGAGTGGACAGCCACGGGCTGGCCGGTGACCCTCGGCGCCGTCTATCTCCCAATGCTCTATCTGGTGCTCCGCCGGGAAAGGAGCGGGGGTGGACGCAGGATCGAGAAGGAACGAAGAAGGCCACATCGCCTTCCGGATCACGAGCTCAAGGTCGACGTCACTCCGAATGACGCCGGCGGGGTCATCGTGAAGGTGACCCACCTGCCCACGCAACTGTTTACCACGCAGTCGGGTCAGACCCGCGAGCTCGCCGAGCGAAAGGCCCAGGACAAGTTGGCCGCGATACTCACAGGGGTGCCCCGGAGTCCAGAGAAAGGCGTGATCGAACTGAAGTGAAAGGGCCCTCGCGTTCGGGCACGCGTAACACTTACCGGGCCTTGATCAAGACTTTCTGCACTTTCTTCCGCTCTCGTCCCTGATTGTCCACCACGGAAAGCTCGAGCGTGTAGGCGCCCGGTTTGACTGGGCCGAGCTCCACCTCCCGCTCCCGCCGGGTAGCCGGTCCATCGACCTTATCCTGGAAGCTGACCACCAGCAGCTTCGCCTTAGCTGCCTTCTTCCTGCCCACTTTCTGCTGCGAGAGCTGGATCCGTCCCTTGTAGGGTGTTCTGGAAGACAAGCCACAAACATCGTAGTGGACCTCGATCTCCGCTCCGGCCCCCGCCGGGGGCACCGCATCCATCAGCAAGAGAAATGGCGGCGTCTTCCCGTCGCCCGCCGCTGGACAGAGCGATCGGCCGGCCCCGGTGGCGCTCAGGGCGTAGGCGCCCACCAGCGTCAGGGCCACGGCACCACCCGCGAGGGCGAATGGGCGAGGGTTGCGCCTTCCTCGGAGCCACAGCTTCTCGCGCTCCCGCTTCGCGCCGCGAAGTGCTTCCTCAGTGTACGATTTGACCCGGCGCAGGACTCCCCGCAGGGTGTCCTGGACCCCGTCTCCCTGGTAGCGCCGTTTGAAGGGACGCGGAGTCCCTGGATCCGGAATACCGGAAAATGGCTGGCTCATATCTCTCAGACCTCCCTGAACGCTGGATCATTTGATTGACGGAAGGGAGAGAAGGTGGAGCAAGGATCGTGTAAGAGCTGAGGAAGTGGGTCGGGCGCTAGGGGCTGGCGCGCAATCCTTTATTACTCAGCGACATAGTGGCTCGCCCCAGAACCCCCGGATGGGTGCACGCCGCTGCAGCGGTCGGGCGATGTGCAAGGAGATGGGTGGACGGGCGAGGGGATGACAGAAGAAAACCGCCGCGGCAGACGGGGGGTTGCTTCGGGTGCCGGCGTGGCGATCCGGGCGCATCACGCGACTAAAGTCGCTGCTCGGCACACCGTGGCTGCGCCACGGGACTGCTGGTCCGGACCCTTTGTTACCAACCCGCATTTGGCTATTCATTGAACGCCAATTGCAGCTCGTGCCCACCTCCGCACCAATGACGGTAATGTCAGGCACGCCTACGAACGAACCTCTGCGCAGGGCCCGCATCCGTTCCGAGCATCAGCGTGACTATCCTGCGAGCTACCATGGTCAATGGTTCCGGGTACTCGAACGCCATGCCCCCGACGTACCGGCCATGCCCGGCTACATCTGGCTCGACCTGGCAGGAAGCGCGCAGAGTGTGCCGGCCACGCACTTCGAGATCCTGGAGCGAACCAAGCAGCGGATCCTCGTGGTGGATGACGACCCCGGCGTACGTCAGACCCTTGAAATTGCCCTGAGCAAGGCAGGGTATGAAGTCGCCCAGGCTCGAGACGGAGAGGAGGCAACCCGCCTCTGGCATGAGACCGGCCCCGACCTTGTCATAGCCGACATCCATATGCCAAGGAAGAGCGGCCTCCTCCTCATTCAGGACCTTCAGGCTCAGCGCTCCTCCACCCCCGTCATCGCCATGACCGACGGCGGGCCGGCCAGAAACCTCAAGCTGCTCGGCCTAGCCGAACTGCTGGGCTCGGTGCGCACTGTGGCCAAGCCCTTCACATTGGAGCAAATGGTGAAGGCGGTCAATCAGGAGCTCAGCGCATCACGCGATTGACGTCGCGGCTCATCCGTCACGCGACTAGGTCGCTGCTCATCCGTCACGCGACTAGGTCGCTGCTCGGCACACCACGCGACTAAAGTCGCTGCTCGGCACGGCGTGGCTGCGCCACGCGGGTCAGGCGCTCACCCCAACAAGGTACGCACTACGGCGTTGTCGTATTCTGGCGTGTCGCCCTCCCAACCTGCGATCGCCTCTTCTGGATGGTGGAGCGGCTGACGACGGAGGTACGCTCGAACCACATTCGTTGATCGCTCGCTCACACTCGCCACCGAATAACCCTTGGACCAGTATAGCCGGCCGAGTTTGCCCAGGCCCTCCTGAGCCGCGACCGCTGAGCTGGCGCCTTTTAGCCGTTTGACCAGGGAAGAGATCGGCGTGATCGGGTGCACCCGGATCAGAAGATGAACGTGGGTCTGCACCATGCCGATTTCCAGAACGTAGGCCTTCTCCTTCCGGGCCATGGCCCTGAGAAACCGGCACAGGAACCGGGCCAGCTCCCGATCGATCAGCCGTTCTCTTCCGCGTGTCGTCCAGATTAGATGGATATAGAGACGATGGCGCATGGCGCCAAAGATGAATGGCACTGCAGAGCTATCGGGTATCGAAGTGCCTCAGGCGAGAGACATTTCACGCGTCTCCTTTGGGCCAGTGGCAGCTGGACCGCGCGTGGCGTAGCCACGCCGTGCCGAGCAGCGACTTCAGTCGCGCGCGCGGTGCCGTCCTGCTGGATTGCTTCGGGCGCCAAGCGCCCTCGCAATGACTCTGTTTGGGCCCCGCGGCCCTCTCACCAATCACATCCGCCGCACCCGCACCGGCCGGGAATAGGAAGGAACCTTCTTGGTCCCGTCTTGCGCTGACTTGGCGACGCAGTTGGCGAAATAGGTCCTGACGTCGCCGGCCGCGCCGTGGTTGTCCGCGGTGTACGAGAGCTGGTACTGCGCCGGGCTGGTGCCGGCCACCAGGGTCCCGTTGCCGATGTATTCCGGCCCGGTGCCATCGCTCTCCTTGTAGAACTCGACCTTGTCCACCACCGACGAGCCGTCGCCCTCGCGCGGGTTGACCGTGATCTCTGCCGCGAGATCGATGGTCGAGGCGTCCACCGGGCTGTCGTAAACATCGCTTTTGTTATCCACCGTCTGGCCGGCCGCGGAGGTCATTCTGCAGAACGGCGGCGGGAAGAAGAACGCCTCCTGGAGCGGCTCGACCAGCTTCTTGCGGGGTGCGACCTCGGGCCAGCCCTGGGTACTGGTGGACACGTTCCAGTTGTTGCTCCAGTTGGTGCCTGCCGTACAGCTGGGCGCCGTCCCGGTCCATCCCGCGTAGCAACCGTTCTTGGTGAGGTACGACGCGCCCTTCGCGTTGTTCTCGCCCTGGCGAACGACAATCGTGCTGGTCAGCGGATCGTTGATGAAGACGTTGCTGTAGTTGCCGCCATGACCAAAGGTCTCGAGCGACAGCCGTTTATGGCCGGATGACTGGGTCCACAGGTTTTTCGAGTTGTTTTGGTATACTACGCCCCAACCTAGGGCGGCCGCCGTGGGGAGATTGTCGGTTATCTTGGTCACCGCATACCAGTCTTTCACCGGCTCGATGTTCTGGTTGTCCCAAATCCCCCGCCGGCCCGCGAGGCGGAGGACCGCCGCCCCGTCCAGACCCTTCCACAGCGCGACGCCGGTGCTCTGATTGAATTGTTGACCATCATCGGTGTAGATCAGCGCGGTGAAGCTGGGCGATCCCATGCCGGACTGCTTTATGTAAAGATCGAATATGTCGGTGAGCTTCTGGCCGCAGGCCCTCTGGACCACGTAATTCATCAAGGCATGGCCGACGTTGCTGTACTCGAAAGTGCTTCCGGGGGCCAGAGCCGGCTCCCTATTCTGTTCCGACTTCGCGCGCGCGATGGTGAAGGCGTCGTCGGGATACACATGCTTCGTTCCCCCGAGGTCGGCGACATTATAGTCATTCTGCCAGCCCGGGTTTTCATCGTGGCATACTGAGCTAGAATTGCCATAGTCGCAGACACCGCTCGTGTGAGTGGCCAGGTGCTCGACGGTTATGGCCGTCCACGGGTAATCGGTGCCCCAGCGGGCTCCGTCGCCATGCTCCAACCATTGGGAAGCCGGATCGGTGAGTCCCACCCCGCACTTGCTCATCGCGTGCACCAGCGTGGGTGCTCCCAGGAGGCCCTTGGAGGCGGAGTAAGCATGGTAGGCGAGGGTGCCCCCCATGTCGTAGATCACCTTGTCGTTGCGGATGACGATGAATCGCTTGGTGTTGTGCTTGGGGTTACTGATGCTGTTCCAGATTCCCAGGAGGGTCTTCTTGCAGCCGAGTTGCTTGGTGCTCCCACACATCCCCTGACTCTCGGGCGTCGCCGGGCTCCAGTGGAAGCCGCCCGCCAGAGCCACCGCCGCGACGCTCGGGGGAGGCGGCGCCTCGGGCGCGGTGGGCGGAGAGGTGCTCCCGCAGCCGAGGGTGAACAGAACGAGGGGTAGCGCTCCGAGAGGTGGGATGTAACCTAGGTGCGTCATGGCGAGTTCCTACGTGATGAGCGCCAGCGGGCTCGGGTTGGTGCATGTCGAGACGCTACGGTAGGGCGATGGGACGGGGCTGTCAAGCAAGTCACGGGCTGGAGGCGCGGCGTGCTCGCGCCGTTTCGATCGATCCGGCGCACGCGACTAAAGCACGCGACTAAAGTCGCGGCTCGGCATACCGTGGCGGCGCCACGGGCGTGGCGGGTGGAGGTCCGTGCGTGGCCGAGCCACGCCGTGCCGAGCAGCGATTTCAGTCGCGTGATACTGGATCGACCATTCGCCGCGCGAACCCTGTGGAGGAATTCATGGCGCGTAGACCATCCCTGAGCTCTCGAGTCCCCCTGCTGGCCAGCCTCCCGTGGCTCTTGGTCGGCCCGTTAGCCGCCTGTAGGGACACGGCGGAAGCGAATCCGGAGGAGCTGGCGCTGGCGGCGGCGGGTACCATCACTTGGGATCCCAAGTCGCAGATGGTGCAGGTCGCCGGCACCAGGGGATGTGACTCGTGGACTCCGACCTGGGCGCCGGACGGGTACCTCTACACCGGATACGGCGACTGTCGGCCCAAGGGCGTGCCGCAGAAGATCGGCATGGGATTCGGCCGGCTCTCCGGGTCGACCGGATACGGCGTGTCGTTCGCCATGGTACCGACCGGGGACCCGCTCGACTGGGACGACGCGGCGGCGGGCGCGGGGGTGGAGGCGCTGGGCGACGGCCCTGCCAGCGAGAAGCCGGCGGGGATGCTGCACGCCGATGGCCGGCTGTGGTACTGGATCCGGAACATCAACGCCGGCGGCACGGGCGTGCGGCTCAAGTTCTCGGATGACTACGGCTCATCGAACCCCCAATTCACCTGGGTAAGCTGGAGCCTACCCGAGGTCGGTTACGCCTCCTTCGTGCAGTACGGCCAGGGATACCTGGGCGGACCGGCCGGCTACGTGTATGCCGTCGTGCCGATGCGGTCGAGCACCACCGGCAGCGTGAGCAACAGTGCGTACGACCTGGTGCCGGCGTTCGGACTGATCCGCGGATCCCGCAGCGATCTCACCCTGCAGAGCAACTGGGAGTACTTCTGCGGCAGCTCGAGCAGCCCGGCCTGGTGCTCGTCGCCGGGGTCGGCGAAGAACATCGTTTACCGGTCGGCGAAGAGGTTCGCCCCGCGCGCCGGCATGAGCTGGAACCCGGGGCTCGGCAAGTTCATGCTGTCGCTGGTGTACGATCCGACCCCCAAGACCACCGGCGACAGCCCGCGTTTCTACGGCGGGCTCATGGTCTTCGTCTCGGCGAACCCCTGGGGCCCCTGGCAGAAGGTGTTCGCGAGCGGTGGCACCTGGCCGGGCGGGGCCAGCACCAGCACCTGCGGGTCCACCAACTGGGGTGCCGGCGAGCGGGCGGACATCCCCACCAAATACATGAGCGGTGACGGCAAGACGTTCTACCTGTTCAGCTCGGGTGGCGATTGTCTGTCGATCGCCCGAGGGGTGCTGCCGTAG
>DASXRM010000224.1:0-2395 GCA_036506575.1 Gemmatimonadales bacterium
TCGCGCGGGTGGGATACGCCGCCAAGGCGCTGTTGTACATCACCGTGGGATCTCTGGCGTCGCGGGCAGCGCTCGGGCAGGGTGGCCGAGTGACCGATACCCAGGGCGCCTTGCGAGTGGTGAACGGAGCAACCTTCGGGCGGGTGCTGCTGCTCGTCGTGGCCGCGGGACTCCTGGGATATGCCGTCTGGAGACTGGTCGAAGCGGCCATCGATCCGGAGCGTCGAGGCACTGGATTGAAGGCGCTGGCGGTGCGCGCCGGGTTTGCGGCCCGGGGCCTGGTTCATGGGGTACTGGGAATCACCGCTATCCGGGTTGCGCTGGGCCATCGCGCGGGCACGTCCGGGAATCAGTCACGCCACTGGACGGCGCGTGCGTTCGATTTGCCGGCTGGCGAACTGCTGGTTGGACTGGTCGCGGCCGCAATCGCGGCATATGGAGTCTACCAGTTCTACCGGGCCTGGGCGCCGAAGCTGGGGCGGAACCTCCAGCTGAGTCTGCTCTCCGACCCGATGCGCGAGTGGGTGGTCGGAGTGAGCCGGTTCGGCATCGCGGCGCGCGGAGTGGTGTTCTGTCTGATCGGCGTGTTTCTCGGGCGGGCGGCCCTGCGGCACGATGCCGGACAGGCGGGAGGACTCCGGGAATCGCTTGGTACGCTGGCCGCAGTCGGTCAGTGGCCCTTCGCGGTCGTGGCGTTCGGGCTGGTCGCGTACGGGGTCTACGAGCTGGTGAACGCTCGGTACCGTCGGATCAGAGTGGAGTAGGAACCCGGCTCGCTCAACCCTCCGTACGGCCGAGCACGAAAGAGAGAAGGAGCAGCACGAGCACCGCGGACGTAATCAGGACGTAGGTGCGATCGCGTTGTACTCGAAAGGCCAAAATGGACACGGCGACGCGCAGCACCGGCGTCAGAATGAGCAGCAGCAGTCCGGCCGCCACCACCGATTGACCCTGCAGATTCACTATCCCGCGCACGACCTCCCGCAGAGTGTGCGGCACCGCCGCCCCGGGCTGCGTGAGCCGGCTCAAATCCGAGGCGGATGAGATGTATTCGGGGTGATGCAGAAAGGTCAGCAGGCTGCCGGCCACTACGACGAGAAGGCTCGACCCAACACCCACCCGCAACACCGCGCTGATGATCAGCTCTGCCCGGCGGACCCGGGCATCCTGTTCGGTCCCTCCCGAGGGGGACGACAGTTCCTGGATCGTCATCCGCCGAATCCCCGCAACAGCATCTGCCCCGCCACCCACAGGAGCACCACCACGAAGATGACTCGGACGGTCGAGCTCTGGAGACGGCCGAGCCAGCGCGAGCCTACCGCCGCGCCAAGCAGGACCCCGATGGCCACGGGAGCCGCCACGAAGGGATCAATGTCTCCCCGCGTGAAGTAGATGCCGGCGCTGGCCGCGGCAGTCACCCCGATCATGAAATTGCTCGTCGCGGTGGAGACCTTCACCGGCAGGCCCATCGCCAGATCCATCGCCGGCACCTTGAGCGCCCCGGAGCCGATGCCGAGCAATCCGCTGACCATCCCCGCCAGATACATGAGGCCCAGCCCGATGCGGGTACTGACAACCCGGTAGGCGATCTCCTTTCCCAATGCCTCGTCGTAGTAGCTGCCGTGCAGCCGGAGGCGATCGGCCCAGGGCGCGGCTTTGACTGATCGCGAGGATATCCGATGCATCTTTCGGAGCATCATCACCGACGAATACGCCATCACGGTCCCGAAGATGAGGTACAGCCATCGAGTGCCGATCCGGCCCGCGAGGAAGGCGCCGCTGAGCGCGCCGGCCGTCGTGCCCAGCTCGAGAACCATCGCCACGCGGAGGTTGGCGAGGCGGTCTCGGACGTACGTCGCCGCCGCCCCGCTCGAGGTGGCGATGACGGACACGATCGACGCACCGATCGCATACCGGATATCGATGTGCAACCAGAGCGTGAGGACCGGAATGATGATGATGCCGCCCCCCAGCCCAAGCAGCGCCCCGAGCAGGCCGGCGAAGAGTGAGGCGGCCAGCGTCCAAAGCACGAATACGAGCGGAGTCATCAGATTTGAGGGACGCGCCGCCGGGGTTGCATTCCAGAACCGTTGCTACGCTCGGGGGGCCGACGAGCATGCTTGCGCCCCGAGAAGAACATAACCCACGCTGGTGAGCCGGCGCACACCGTCAAAGTAGCCGCGAGGACGATATTGCCGGTGGAGTGGTTGGACGGAATGGGAATGGGTGGGACTGTACCGGAGGGTCGGATGGGCATGAGGGGTACCGTCCGGTTCCTGCTATGCGGGGCCGCACTCGAATGCAGCGCCGGCTCCGCGGTCAGCGCGCAGGAGGTGCAGCTCCGTCCCCACGCCAGCCTCAATCTCCCCAGCCGGATCTCGATCGAGAACGGGGC
>DASXRM010000225.1:0-4218 GCA_036506575.1 Gemmatimonadales bacterium
CTACCTCGACCCTTCGGGGCTATGGTTTGCCCTGGCTACCAAGCTGGACCAGAACGATTACCTCGCGGTGAGCTACACGACCGCCGCAGGAACGACCGTCGGCAGCTTTCCAGCGGAGGATCGGGGGCAGGGCTCCAGCGACAGTCTCCGGCTCATAGTTGAACCGAAGAAGGGCCCGGAGGCGGTGACCTTCCGGCAGGAGATGCGGCAGGTCTATCGGGTGGCCGGCGCCGATCTGGATCGGGCGTCCTTGCAGGTGAACCTCTCGGTGAATCGCTCCGAGCGACCCCAGGGGCAAGCCAGCACCTACCTGGCTCTTCTGGGTCTGGCCACGCCCACCGATCAGAACGTTTTCGACCGGGAAAACCGACTCTTTCCCCGTCCCCGCGACCCGGATGCCTCGGAGGTTCTGCGCGAGTCCTATCTCGTCTTCCCGACCCTGACCCCCTTTGCCGATCCTCGGCTGAGCGACGCGGAACGGTCCGATTCGCTCTATCGCACTCCGCTCTATCTCCTCCTCGCTCAGGGGCCGGCGGCCCGGTTTCAGGTGCATCTACGGTATAACTCTACCGGCGCCGGCGACCGCTCGACTCTGAGCCTCGGCGCGCTCCAGATCCGCGATGGGAGTGAGCAACTTTCCCTGAGTGGGCGCCGGCTCGAACGCGGGGTGGACTACACCATCTCTTACGATCTGGGCCAGGTCACGTTTCTGAATCCTGACGCCCTCTTCGGCACCGGCTCGGGACAGATCACCGCCCGGTTCGAGGAACAGGGTCTCTTTGCCGTTGCACCCACCACCATACTCGGATTGGCCACCAGCTACAGCCTTGGGGAAACCGGCGTAGTCAACCTGATCGGGATGTATCAGCGCGAGCAGAGCGCATTCAACCGGCCCCCGCTGGGGTTCGAGGCCTCGGCCAATCTGATCGGCGGCATCAACACCGCACTGCATTTCAAGCCGTCCGGGGTAAGCCGGCTGCTGAGCCGCCTTACCACCAAGCCGGCTACCGCACCATCGCTGCTCGATGTGAATGCCGAATTCGCCTTCACCAAACCGGACCCCAATCGGTCGGGACAAGCGTATATCGAAGAGTTCGAGGCAGACGCCGGAATTCCGCTTTCCCTGCGGGAAACCGCCTGGGAGTTCGGGAGTCAGCCGCAGCAGGCGACCGGGGTCGAGGATATCGGCTTTGCAGGGGGATTCCAACCGGAGGACGCAGTTGCGCTGACCTGGCAGAACCTGGTGCCGAATCCCGGAACCAGCACGCCACTGGAGCTTCGGCCGGAGGACATCGATACCCTGATTCGCTTCTCGGGGCGGGGTGAGCAGCGGGAGACCGCCCTGTTTCTCACCCTGCACGCAGACACCGCCGGAGGCGTGGTCCAGAGAAGCAATGCTTCGCGCTGGTCGTTGCCCGAGCGTCTGTCACGGCCTCGCTGGAGATCGATGGTCACCTCGTTGAGTCCGACAGGTCTGGACCTGACCCGAGACGAGTATCTCGAGTTCTGGGTCTTTCAGTCCGGAAGCCGGACTGCGGATTCGGCCGGCGTGCGCCTGGTCTTCGATCTCGGCAGCGTCAACGAGGACGCACTCGGGCTCGCGCCGGACAGCATCACGGTCTCGGGAAGCGACACGGTGTATACCGGCCGGCAATATGTGGGTCAGGGCCGGCTCGATACCGAGCGGAACAGCGTCGACATCTTCGATGCTCAAGTGGACGATATCGGCATTCTGGGTGACCGGCCCGACATTCTGGTCGACGGCACCACCGGTGCTCCAGTCAGCGACCTGCCGCTGTGCCAACGCATTCTCAGCGCAGTGGTACCGGTCTTCCCCTGGGGTGATCTGAGCGGCCGCTGCACCGTGGGGAACGGCAGTTTGGATACCGAGGACTTGAACGGAGACAACGTCCTCAATTCGTCGGGGCCCAACGAGAGTGTGTTCCGCTATGTCGTGAGCACCGCTCCGGGTGACAAGTACTTCGTGCGGAATGGAGTGCAGACCCAAGAGAGCAACGGCACCATCAGCGGCTGGCAGTTGTACCGGATTCCGATTCGAACTCCGGATGCCGTCATCGGCACCCCGAATCTCCGGCTGATCCAGCACCTCCGCCTCACCGTCGCAGCTCAGCCTGATGCGGGTCAACCTGACGTGGTCGCGCGCTTCGCCATGGCCCGACTGCGATTGGTCGGGTCACCTTGGGTCCGCCGGGCGGAGAGTCCCATCGCCGGTCTCTCGGGATCCTTGGCCGAGCCCGCGGGCGAGGTGATCGCCTCGATCATTTCGACCGAGAACCGCACCGACTTGGGCTATGAGTCGCCGCCCGGCGTATTCGAGTCGGTGTCCCGGCGGGGTGGGGATCGCGGGTCACTCGGCACCCAGATCAACGAAAAGTCCCTCCGGCTCATTGGCCGCGGGCTCGAAGTCGGGGAACGGGCGGAAGCCTACCTCCGCTTTCCTGCCGGACCGCAGAACGTGCTCGGCTACCGCACGCTGCGGGTCTGGATGAGGGGGCGGGGAGCCGGATGGGAGGAGGGAGACTACCAGGCGTTCATCAAGCTGGGTAGCGACGATCGGAACTTTTACCTCTACCGCGCGCCCGCGCACAGCGCGAGCTGGGAACCGGAATTCATTATAGATCTGGAGACCTGGAGGCGTTTACGAGCCGGATTGGAGAGTCGCTGGCTCAGCGGCGCGCCGCCCTCCGGCGCGGCGGAGTGCGGCGGGGGTGACGTCAACGCGTACGTTGCCTGCGAGGGGCCTTACCTGGTGCATCTGGCGGATCCAGGAATCAATCCGCCCAACCTGGCAGCGGTCCAGGAAGTATCCGCCGGCATCTATCGAATAGCTGCCGGCGTAACCACACCCGAGGCCGAGCTCTGGGTTGACGACATCCGGCTGGGCAGCCCGGTGTCGGAGGTGGGTACCGCGATGGCCCTCGATTCCCGCTTCGTTGCCTCGGATGTGGGCAGCTTGACGGCATCCTACGTGAGACAAGGGGGGCAGTTTCATCAGATCAACAGTAGCCCGACCTATCGTACGAACGGGACGCTTCAGCTCACGACCAACTGGCGGCTCGACCGTTTCCTGCCGCCCTCGCTGGGCCTCTCCGTTCCGCTCACGGTCTCGTATAACCGAAGCGATGTGAATCCCGAGCTCCTGACCGGGACCGATATCCGGGGCGATGCGTTGGACGGATTGCGAAGGCCCCAGTCCTGGACCGCGAGTTACAACCTGGCCATCCGTCGGAGTCAGCGGGGCAACAGCTGGCTGATGCGAGGACTGGTCGATCCCTTCTCGTTGGCCGGGACGTTGACCCAGGGCCACTCGCGGACCGAGCTCTCGGAGGCCAACAGTGACGCCTATTCGGTTGTGCTCGGCTACAATCTGCAACTGCAGCATCGGGGACCGCGGTTGCCGTTCGGTGGAATACTCAAAGGGCTGCCAAAGTGGATCCGGGAGAGCGAGGGCGGCAAGGGCCTCGCCAAAGCAACCTTCAGTCCCTTGCCGTCCAACATCCGCTGGAGCAGCGGGCTCTCGAAAAACGAAGCGGACTATTCGCTCTTCGCCGTGCCGGTGACGCGGGCCGACGACTCGTCGATTCGGCCGACCTTGTCTCTGACCCATGTCTGGCGCAACTCGGGTGGCCTGACCTGGCAGCCGCTGGGAATGCTTTCTCTTACCGGAGATCTCACCAGCACTCGAGATCTCCGCGTCTACCCGGATTCAACATCGCTGGGACGCCTGGCCTATGCCGAGCGGCGTTTTCTGGCCGGAATACCGGTGGGCGTGGAGCGCGACCGCACCCTGACCACCGCCCTCGCTCTGACGCCGCGGCTGAGCTCCTGGCTCCGCCCCCGCTTCACCACCTCCAGCAACTTCCTCCTGTCTCGCACTCTCACCAGCCGGTTACCGGTCCAGGCTGATGGCGACAGCGGCGCGTTCATCCTGCCACAGACCCTCAACAACTCACGGGTGCGGGATATCGGGGTATCGGTCGATCTGTCCCGGGCGCTGCGCCAGCTTTGGGGTGACAGCAGCGGAGTCGCTAAAGCCGTGGCACGGGTCCGGCCGGTCGATCTCAGCTCCAGGCTGACCCGCACCTCGACGTTCGATCTAAACCTCTTCGAGCCGGGCCTGGGCTACATGCTCGGCCTCGGGGGTCTCGACCAGTTCCTGGGCCAGGAGGGAGAAAGCGCGCGCGGGGCCACCGAGAC
>DASXRM010000226.1:0-2741 GCA_036506575.1 Gemmatimonadales bacterium
CAAGCGCCTGCTGCTGCCCCGGGGCATGCTCGACGTCCAGGCCACCCTGGCCGACGGGAGCGTCTTCGGCCAGACGGGAAAGCTGAACTTCGTCTCCGTGGCGCTCCAACCCAGCACCGGCGCGCTTCAGCTCCGCGCCGAATTTCCCAATCCCCAGCACACCCTATTGCCCGGTCAGTTCGTGCGGGTCCGGTTCCTCGGCCTCAAGCGCAACGATGCCATCCTGGTGCCGCAGCGGGCGGTACAGCAGGGGCTGAACGGCCCCTTCGTGTACGTCCTGGCCGACAGCAACAAGGTCAGCGTCCGCACCGTGGCGGCCACCGCCTGGCAAGGAACCCAGTGGATCATCGACAACGGCCTGCGTCCGGGCGACAGGGTGATCGTGGATGGGGTACAGAAGATCGTACCCGACAAAGCGGTCCGGCCGGTGGCATATAGACCCGAGCGTGACACCACGCTCGCGGTGCGGGGCGACACCACGGTCATCGCACCCCCCTCCGCTGCACCGCCGATCCAGCCCACGCCCCGGTTGGGAGACCGGAGATGAGCGACACGCCCGAGATCAGATATCTGTTCATCCGGCGGCCGATCTTCGCGGCGGTCATCTCGATCGTGATCGTGCTGCTCGGCGCGTTCGCGCTTTCCACCTTGCCGATCAACCGCTATCCCCTGATCACCCCACCGTCGGTCCAGGTCTCGGCGGTGTATCCGGGGGCCACTGCGGAAGACGTGGCTAGCGCGGTTGCCGCGCCGATCGAGCAGCAACTCTCCGGACTCGACGGCCTGCTGTACTTCAAGTCATCCAACGCCAGCGACGGGACGATGAACCTTCAGGTCTACTTCGACCTCTCCCGGGACCTCGACCTCGCGGCGGTGGACGTCCAGAACCAGGTCAATCTGGCTGAGCCCCAGCTGCCCCAGGAGGTCGTGCGGCAGGGGATCACCATCACGAAGGCGCAGACCGACATCCTCGCGGCTATCGCACTCAGCTCGAAGGATCCCCGGTATGACGTGACCTATCTGAACAACTACGCCAGGATCTACATCATCGACGAGCTCAAGCGCATTCCCGGGGTGGGCGACGCCCAGCCGATCGGCTCGCTCCAGTTCTCGATGCTGCTGAGCCTCGATCCGGACCGCATGGCCCAGCTCGGCCTCACGGTATCGGATGTACAGGCAGCGGTGCAGGAGCAGAACACCACCAATCCCGCCGGCCGGATCGGCCGGGAGCCGGCCCCGGCGGGAAACCAGCTGACCGTTCCGGTGACGACCCTCGGCCGGCTCACCGATCCTAAGGAGTTCGCCGACATCATCGTCCGGGCCAACTCCGATGGCTCGCTGGTCCGGGTCAAGGACATCGGCCGGGTCACGCTCGGCTCCCAGAGCTACGACCTCGTTGGCCGGGTGAACGGCGTTCCCACCGCGGCCATCCGGCTGTATCTGCGGCCCGGGGCGAACGCGCTCAACGTGAAGCGGGCCGTGGTAACCCGGATGAACGAGTTGGCCCAGATCTTCCCCGCGGGCGTGTCCTGGTTCATACCCTTCGACACCACGCCATTTATTACGGCCTCGATCAGCGAGGTGGTAAAGACCCTTTTCGAAGCCATGGTCTTAGTGACCCTGGTGGTCTTCATCTTCCTGCAGAGTTGGCGCACTACCCTGATCCCGGTCCTCGCCGTGCCGGTGGCGATCATCGGTACTTTCTTCGGGCTCCAGCTGCTCGGCTTTCAAATCAATCTGCTCACGCTCTTCGCCCTGGTGCTCGCGATCGGCATCGTGGTGGACGACGCCATCGTGGTCATCGAGAATGTCGAACGGCTCATGGCGGAGGAGAAGCTGTCGCCGCAAGTGGCGGCCGACCGCGCCATGGGCCAGGTGGCGAGCGCGCTGGTGGCGATCGTGCTCTCCCTGTGCGCTGTGTTTCTCCCGGTAGCCTTTCTCAGCGGGATCACCGGCCAGATGTACAAACAGTTCGCCATCACGCTCGTGGTGGCGGTGGTGATCTCCGGTCTCGTGGCGCTCACGCTCACCCCGGCCCTTTGCGCGGTGCTGCTGCGGCCCGACCAGGGAGAGTCCCGCAACCGCCTGTTCGGCTGGTTCAACCGTGGATTTGGTCGGGTGACCGAGCGCTATATGGCCTCGGTGGGCGGCGTCATCGCGCGACCTTCTCGCTGGATCGCCTGCTTCGCGGTCATGCTGGTGCTTATCGTGGTACTCGTGCGCCGGGTTCCCAGCGGATTCATTCCCACCGAAGACAAAGGCTACTTCGGCGTGGTCATCCAATTGCCCGACGGGGCCTCGCTCCAACGGACTGTCGCAGTCACCCGGCGGATCGAGGATTACCTCCTCAAACAGCCTGCGGTGGCCTACGTGGTCAACTTCACCGGCTTGAGCTTCGTCCTCGGCACCAACCAGACCAACTCGGCGTCGATGTTCGTGTTGTTGAAACCGTGGGATCAGCGGACCAGCAAACGGGATCAGCTCGACGCGGTGCTGCAGGGGACCAACCAGTTCCTCTTCTCGCTCGACAACGCCGTCGCCTTCGGGTTCAACCTCCCCGAGATCCCTGGACTGGGTACGACCGCAGGACTCGAGCTCAACCTGCAGGACCGCAGTGTCAACGACATCCGGAAATTCGCCGGCCTGGTGAGCGAGTATGTGCAGAAGACCAACGCGCAGCCGGAGCTGCAAGGCGTGCAATCGTTGATGCGGGTCAACGTGCCCCAGATTTACGTCAATGT
>DASXRM010000227.1:0-7227 GCA_036506575.1 Gemmatimonadales bacterium
GGCTCTTCGCGGCGAGTGCCGAGGAACATCTGAGAGTAGGAGAGGCCTCGGTTTATTACCTGCGCTCGTCAGTGGCCATTCCCAACATCTATGAGTTCAACCCGGGTGCGAGAATCATTGCCATGTTTCGCAACCCGGTAGAGATGGTGCATGCGTTGCACTCGCAGCTACTGTACGTCGCAGAAGAAACCGTCAGTGATTTCGAAACCGCTTGGCGGCTGCAGGAGCGGCGCAGCCAGGGTTTCGACTTACCTCCGGCCAGCCGGGGAGCCTTCCTTCTTCAGTACGCGCAATTCGCTCGGTTCGGGACTCAGGCTGAGCGTCTGCTATCGACCTTTCCCCGGGCCCAGGTGAAGCTGATCTTATACGACGATTTCGCTACGTCGCCCCAGATGGTCTATGACGAGGTCATTGACTTCCTGGGTATACCGCACGACAACCGGACCGAATTCCCCCGCATCAACGAAAACAAAAGAGCCAAAACGGCCTGGTTCAAACAGTTTTCCCGCAAACCGCCGCCCGCGTTACGCACGGCCTTCCGCAGCCTCAAACGAGCGGTGGGGGCCGAGGAAATTGGCGCCGTCAAGAAAAAGATCGTGAGTCTGAACACAGTGCAGGAACGTCGCCCGCCGCTCGCGCCGGAACTCCGGGCCGAGCTGGTGGAAACGTTTCGGGACGAGGTGGCCCGGTTATCCCGTCTCTTGAATCGGGATCTGAGTCACTGGGTGTAGAGGCAACGACCTCGGCTAGAGCCAGTGGTCCAGGCTTCGGCCGATGAGCTCGGACGTCATTGCTATATCGTCGCGGAAGGGACGCGTGAGCTCACTCCGCAACTCTGCCGGCAGAGGAGGCGCCTGCCGCATGTTCCGGCTCCGGAGCCGCCGGACCCAGTTTGCCGCCCGCTTCGGGACCCAGGGCTTGACCGCCGACCGGACCGCGTTGCTCGTCAAGAAACCCTCCAGCAGCATGCTGGCCGGGACCCCGCCGATGGCATGCGGCGTATCGAAGTCGGGCACGAACGCCGGATCGACCTCAAGGAACCGATACACATCCTGAACGACTCCCAGCGAATTGCGCTTGAGATCGTCGAACAAGATGACGTGTATCTGGTTGCGAGGGAACGCAGCGAAATATCGCGAAAGCTGTTCACGGTACTTGCCGATTACCATCCAGCGGGAGTCGGGACGTGCCCAACGGGCCGTGGCAGTCAGGTCGCGGGCGGGCTCGAAGCGTTGACCCCGATGGCGCAGATACATCACATAGTCCGAGTACGCTCGGTCCACCGGGTGCCGGAGGCTGCAGATGATCCGCGCGGTGGGTAGCAGCTCCCGGATCCGAGCGGCCGCCTGAGGACATTCCAGGTAAATCGGCGATGCTTCTCCGACCGCCACTGCGTCGCCTGCATTCACAAACAGTTGCTGGTAGGCGCTCAGCGATCTCACCGGGAAGCGGTGAACGTCCGGGTCGCCGTAGAGCAGCTGACCTTTATCGTCCAGGCCAAAGGCGAAGTAATTCGTCTCCTTCACCGGGCTCATGAATACCGCCGGGTGCTCCGCCAGATACCAGTAAAGCGCTGTGGTACCGGCTTTCGCAGCGCCGATGACGACGAAGTTGGGAAGCATCAACGTAGCTCTTCTGCCAATGATCCGGTGACGGCGGCCATGATGCGACTGCCCATAAGCCGCCTCCCAAATATGGGGCCCACGCCGAAGAAAGCGCGACCGCTGTCCTAGGGTAGGGCGCGTCCGAGGTCCCGGCCACCGCATGCAAATAGCCGGCCGCGGCCGCCGGCTCCTGATCCTGCCGGCGGCAGGTGCCCTCTATCGTTTTCAGGAGGGTTGGGCGAACACCCGCACATTGGTGGGCGAGACGTATACCCGCTGACCCTTGCTGAGGGCGAGGCTATCGAACCGGCCCCGGGGTATGTGCGCCTCGATCGTCCTGCCGCCATCCACAAGATCGAGCTCCAGGCGGACGACTGGCCCGAAGGCACGGATATGACGGACCACCGCCTCCAGGGACGAGTCGTCCAAGCGAGAGGACCCCAGCTCAACGTCATAGGTGCGGACATACGCGATGCCTGCCTGATCCTGTGCGCCGGCCCACTCCGGGGCCTCCAGCTCGCTCGGTCCAATGTTTACCCGGCCCTGGTGAATTCGTCCGTGGAAGAGGTTGACATCGCCGAGGAAGCCGTAGACAAAGGGCGTGGCGGGCCTCTCATAGACTTCCTCCGGCGTTCCGTTCTGCTCGACCCTCCCCTCGTTCATGATCACGACCCGGTCGGAGACCTCCAGTGCCTCCTCCTGATCGTGGGTGACGAACACACTGGTGACGTGAACCTCCTCGTGCAGCCGGCGGAGCCACCGGCGCAGCTCCTTGCGCACTTTGGCGTCGAGCGCGCCAAACGGCTCGTCGAGCAGCAGCACCTTGGGCTTCACCGCGAGCGCCCGGGCAAGGGCCACCCGCTGGCGCTGGCCGCCCGAGAGCTCGGATGGCCGCCGGTCAGCCAGCACATCGAGCTGCACCAGGCGCAGGAGCCCCATCACCGTCTCGCGGATCTCCGCCTCCGAGGGGCGCACCCGCCGGGGCCGGACCCGCAATCCGAACGCCACGTTCTCGAAGACGCTCATGTGCCGGAACAAGGCGTAGTGTTGAAACACGAATCCGACCTGCCTCTCGCGAACCGGCTGGTCGGTGGCGTCCTCGCCATGGAAGTGGATCGTACCCTGATCCGCCGGCTCCAGGCCGGCGATGATTCGGAGCAGGGTGGTCTTGCCCGACCCGGAGGGACCCAGCAGCGCCACCAGCTCACCGCCGGGGACATCGAGGCTCACATTGTCCAGGGCGACGAAGCCGCCGAAGGTCTTGCGCAGGTTGCGAACCTCGATGCTCATGCCGCGATCCTTTCGGGTGTGAGTTCTGCGTCCCCGTGATCGGCTGTGGCCCGCCCCTGCTGCCACTCGATCAGAGTCTTGAGAGCCAGGGTGACCAGGGCCAGCAAGGTGAGCACGGAAGCGACCGCGAAGCTGGCGGCGAAGGCGTACTCGTTGTAGAGAATCTCCACGTGGAGCGGCAGGGTGTTGGTCTCGCCCCGGATATGTCCCGAGACCACCGACACGGCGCCGAACTCGCCCATCGCCCGCGCGTTGCAGAGAATGAGCCCGTAGAGCAGCCCCCACTTGATGTTCGGTAGCGTGACCCGAAAGAACGTCTGCCAGCCCCCCGCTCCCAGGACGATCGCTGCCTCCTCTTCTTCGGATCCCTGTTCCTGCATGAGCGGGATCAGCTCGCGCGCGACGAAGGGGGCGGTTACGAACGTGGTGGCAAGCACGATGCCCGGCACCGCGAAGATGATCTTGATGTCATGATCGAGGAGCCAGGGCCCGAACCATCCATGGGCGCCGAAGAGCAGCACGAAGATCATTCCCGAGATTACCGGGGAGACCGCAAACGGCAGGTCGATCAGGGTGATCAGCAGATTCTTGCCTGGGAAGCTGAACTTGGAGATGCACCATGCGGCGGCCACCCCGAAGATCAGGTTGATGGGGACCGCGATCGAGGCGATCAGCAGGGTCAGCTTGGCCGCGCTGAGCGCGTCCGGCTCCTTGATCGCCTCCCAGTACGCCGGCAGCCCCTTCCCCAGCGCCTGAGCAAACACCAGCGTCAGTGGGAGCACCAGGGTCAGGGCCAGAAAAACCAGTGCAATGCCGGTCAGGGTCCAGCGCACCATTGCCGACTCGCCGGTGGCGCGGGTGACGGCTCGTGGCGCGGTGGTGGCCGGACGGTAAACGGCGGTAGCTGCCATGGCTCAGGCCGCCGCGCGGCGCCGGGCCGCCCATTGGAGCAGGTTGATGGTGAGGAGCAGCGCGAACGAGGCGAGCAGCATTACCAGCGCCACGGCCGTCGCCCCTGCGTAGTCGTACTGCTCCAGCTTGGTGATGATGAGTAAGGGCACGATCTCGGTCTTCATCGGCATATTGCCGGAGATGAAGACCACCGAGCCGTACTCGCCGATGGCGCGGGCGAACGCCAGCGCGAAGCCGGTCAGGAGCGCGGGCGCGATCGTGGGGAAGACGACGCGGATAAAGGTCTGTCCGCGCCGAGCGCCGAGGCTCGCCGCGGCCTCCTCGACCTCCACCTCGAGATCGTCGAGCACCGGCTGCACCGTCCGCACCACAAAGGGAAGTCCGATGAAAATCAGGGCCACCGTGATCCCGAGCCAGGTGTAGGACACCTTCACGCCCAGCGGGTCGAGATAACTCCCGATCCAGCCGTTTGAGGCGTAGAGTGTGGTAAGCGCAATGCCGGCCACCGCTGTCGGCAGGGCGAACGGTAGGTCCACCATGGCATCCACCAGCCGGCGCCCGGGAAACCGGTAACGCACCAGGACCCACGCGACCAGGAGGCCAAATACCGTGTTGATCAACGCAGCCACGAACGACGCGCCGAAGGTCACCCGGTAGGACGCCAACACCCGTGGATTGGTGACGGTCGCCCAAAAGGCGGCCCACGAAAGGTCCGCCGTGCGCGCGAAGACCGTCGCCAGGGGCAGCAGCACGATCAGACTCAGGTAGGTGCAGGTGATCCCCAGGGAAAGACCGAACCCGGGGAGCACCCGCCGCGCCTTACGCTTCATCGGGCCTCATCAAAGTAGGTCGACTCCGGCTAACGACCCGGTTGATAGATCCGGTCGAACAGCGCCCCATCCGCGAAGTGGGTGGCCTGCGCCTTCTTCCACCCCCCGAACACGCTGTCTACCGTCACGAGAGTCAGCTTGGGGAACTGACTCGCGTACTTCGCCGCCACCGCCGGGAGCCGCGGCCGGTAGAAGTGGCGAGCCGCAGTCTCCTGCCCCGTTTCAGTGTAGAGGTAGTCCAGGTACGCCTGAGCCACTGCGCGGGTGCCGTGCTTGTTGGCGATCTTGTCCACCACCGCGACCGGCGGCTCCGCCAGAATGCTGACGGAGGGTGCCACCACCTCGAACTTTCCGGGCCCGAGCTCTTTGATCGCGAGCAGGGCTTCGTTCTCCCACGCGACGAGGGCATCGCCGATCCCGCGCTCCACGAACGTGGTCGTCGACCCTCGGGCTCCCGCGTCGAGCACCGGAACATTCTTGTAGAGCTTGGCTACGAACTCCTTGGCACTCGCGTCGCTTCCTCCTGGCTGACGTAAGGCCCAGGCCCAAGCGGCGAGGTAGTTCCACCGGGCGCCACCCGAGGTCTTGGGATTCGGGGTCACTACGGCGACCCCAGGCTTGGCCAGGTCCCCCCAGTCCCGGATGTTCTTAGGATTCCCCTTCCGAACCAGCAGCACGATGGTGGAGGTGTACGGTGCGCTGTTGTTGGGCAGCCGCGTCTGCCACTTGCCCGGGAGAAGGCCGGCCTTCTCGGCGATCTGGTCGATGTCGTAAGCCAGCGCCAAGGTGACCACGTCGGCCTCCAGGCCATCGATCACCGACCGAGCCTGCTTACCAGAGCCACCGTGCGACTGGCGTATCGTGACTTCCTGGCCGGTCTTGTCCTTCCAGTAAGCGGCGAACTCCCGGTTGAAGTCCTCGTAGAGCTCACGGGTCGGATCGTAGGACACGTTGAGCAAGGTGACCGACTTGTGCGCGCTCTGCCCCGTGATCGGCCCGACGGCGGCCCCGGCGACGAGGAGTGTGAGTGCGAGCGTCTTCATGAGTGCATTCCTCTGGGTGGTCGTTCGCATCAGAACGAGGTCTGGAACCGCGTGATCACGGCGTTCTCCGGCTCCCGGTCGCCCGTCGCCGCCCCGCCGGTGAACGTGGTGCGCTCGTAGTTCACTGCGACCTTGACCGCCCGGGTGAAGTGCCAGTTCACCCCGATGCCCCACGCTTTGGCCTTCTGCACGCTGGATGTTAGGGTGGCGTAAACCGGGAAGGACGTCTCATCGAGGGTTAGCTCGCCATAACGAGCCAACAGTTCGATCGCGCCAAAGCCGCTCTCCTTCAAATCGAACGGTCTCTTGGGAGCGGGGCTTCGGAAGCCGGCTTTCTCGCCGGTGAGAAAGAACGAACCTTCGGCCTGCCAAGCGGTATGCTCGAGCTCCGCAGTAGCGCCGGCTCGGGTTACCTCATTCTTTGAAATGACATACTCGCCGAGCAAGCCGAGCGGACCGGTATAGAAGTATCCCTGGGGCGAGATCCTAGTCCGCTTGCCGTTGGCAAAGACGTTGTTAGCCGGCGTCGTGGCGCTGCTGTTGTACCGGAACAGCGTCTGCTGACCCGGCGTCCGGTACGATGGGAGCCCTGGCGTGGTGGTTGACCCGCGCTCGAACCCGGTGCTGCCCGCAATCCCGAACCCGAGTGGCCGGAAGCTGCCGACCTTAAACGGCTGGATGAACACTCGGCCAGCGAAGTCTTTGGCGTTGCTCAGGTCGTCGCCGCCGTTCGCAAGGTCGGGAACGCCGTTAAAGACGCCGATCTGATAGGCGAACAAGCCCTCCGAGAGGTCTCCCGAGAACTGGAGGCCGATATCACGGCTGGGCACGAGATTGGTCGGCAGCCCGCGCTCGGCGAAGAGGATGTCGGTGGCCGACTGCAGCCGCTCGAGCCCGATCGGCGGCTTGAACTTGCCCGCCCGCACGGTGAACTCGGGTACAAACTTGCCGTCCCAGTAGGCGTCAAAAATGGTGGGCGAGGTAGCGCCGAAGTCCGGCATGAGGCGGAACTCGAAGTATCTGCCGACCGCGGCTTCGACGATGGGGCGGGCGCGGCGGATCAGCAGGTTATCAACCGCCGGTACCGCGTCGTTGCTGGGATAGAACCGCCCATCACTCTGGATGTATCCCCGAAATCGCAGGGTGTACTTCCCATCGGCTGACTTGAGGCTGAAACCATCCTTGGCGTTAGCAGTGGCGGACTGCCGGTCTTTCGCGGCCGCGGCCGCACTATCCGCCGCAAGCTCACGCAGCCGGTTGAGGATCCTGACTTGCTGGTCGAGTTGGTCCACGCGGGCAGCGAGTGATGCCGCCGTGTCGGAGGCAATATCGACCCCAGTTCCTCCGTTTTGCTGGGCCCACAGTTGTGGCACCCCGCCTACAGCTCCACTCGCCAGCAGCACTCCGAGCATGAACGGCGGCCACGGTTTCATCTCCGCTTCTCCCCTAGCGTTGGAATGGATTGCCTCAGGCCTACCGAGCCCCGAGCGGTAGCTGGGACTTTATACTCTACTTACCCGATAGAGTAAATAGGCAAAGTGCATGCCA
>DASXRM010000228.1:0-16640 GCA_036506575.1 Gemmatimonadales bacterium
CGGAGTAGCCCGCGTGGTGGCGATCGGAGAATCCCGGGAGAGCGCGGAGGCGGCCCACGCCATCGCGGCCGCGGAACCGCGGGTCGTGGCCACCGCGGGATTCCATCCGCATAACGCTCACCAATGGAGCTCCGAGTCGGAAACCTGGCTTCGTGAGCGGCTGCGCGACCCGCTCATCGTTGCGGTGGGTGAGACCGGCCTCGACTTCCACTACGATCACTCTCCTCGCGCCCAACAACTTCGCGCGTTCGAAGCCCAGCTCGGGCTCGCGGCCCAGGCGGGAAAGCCGGCCGTCATTCACGCCCGGGAGGCGGACGACGATGTGGCCGCGGTGCTCGCCGCCCATTCCGACGTGACCGCCATCCTCCATTCGTTCAGCAGCGGTATCGGACTCTTGCGAGCGGGGCTGGTCCTCCACCACTATGTGTCGTTCAGCGGAATGGTGACCTTCAAAAACTGGCGTCTGGACGATGCAATCCTGGAGACGCCGGTGGACCGGCTGCTGCTCGAGACGGACGGCCCCTATTTGGCGCCGGTGCCCCACCGAGGGAAGCGGAATGAGCCCGGCTTCGTGCGTCAGGTCGCCGAGCGAGTAGCTGCCGTGCGGCGTATGCCGGTCGAGGAGCTCATTGCGGTGACGGGTCAGAATGCGAGACGGGTATTTCAACTGCAGTAAGAGGTCAGATTACCTCTCACCTCTCACTCTCAGGGGTCGCACGTGACCAACGTTCCCTCCGACATCGCGATCGCTCAGGCGGCAAAGCTTCGGCCGATCGCCGAGGTCGCCGCCGAAGTGGGGCTCAGACCCGAGGAGATCCTTCCCTACGGGCGCCACAAGGCGAAGATCAGCGCCGAAGCGATCACGCGGCGGCAGCCGAAGGGGAGACTGGTTCTCGTCACGGGGATCAACCCGACGCCCGCCGGGGAGGGGAAGAGCACCGTGACCGTCGGCGTGAGCCAGGCGTTGCGCCGGATGGGCAAGAAGGCCATCGTCTGCATCCGGGAGCCGAGCCTTGGTCCAGTTTTTGGGGTGAAGGGTGGGGCGGCCGGTGGCGGATATGCCCAGGTAGTCCCCATGGATGAGATCAACCTGCACTTCACCGGTGACTTCCACGCGATTACGTCGGCTCATAACCTGCTCTCGGCGATGCTCGACAATCACCTCCACCAGGGCAACGCCCTCGGGATCGACCCGCGCCGGATCACCTGGCCGCGGACGATGGATATGAACGACCGGGCCTTGCGCTCGATCGTGATCAGCCTGGGAGGTATCAACGCCGGCCCGGTGCGCGAGGATCGGTTCGTCATTGTGCCGGGTAGCGAGATCATGGCCATCTTGGCGCTCGCGACCGATCTTGCCGATCTGGAGGTGCGGCTTGGGCGGATCATCGTCGGCCTGACGCGAGAGAGAAAGCCGGTCACTGCGGCCGAGCTCAAGGCTTCGGGTGCGATGACGCTTCTGCTCAAGGACGCGATGCTACCCAACCTGGTGCAGACGCTGGAGGGAGGCCCGGCACTGGTCCACTGCGGGCCCTTCGGCAACATCGCGCACGGCTGCAATTCGATCGCGGCGACTAAGCTGGGCCTCTCGCTGGGCGAGATCGTTCTCACCGAGGCGGGCTTCGGGGCGGACCTGGGCGCCGAAAAGTTCTTCGACATCAAGGCTCGCTTCGGGAATCTCAATCCCGAAGCCGCCGTCGTGGTGGCAACGGTCCGCGCGCTGAAGATGCATGGCGGCGTGAAGAAGGATGCGTTGGGGAAGGCGGACCTCGCCGCGCTCAAGCGCGGGCTGGTAAACCTCGAGGCCCACGTAAAGAACGTGCAGAAATTCGGGGTGCCGGTCGTGGTCGCCCTCAATCGCTTCACCTCGGATACCGATGAGGAGCTTAAGACCGTGCTCGACGCTGCCAAGGGCTGGGGTGCGCGGGCCGGGCTGAGCGAAGTCTGGGCTAAGGGAGGCGCGGGCGGAGAGGCGGTGGCGCGTGAAATCCTCGCGGTGCTCGATGAAAAAAAGGCTGCTTTCAAGCCGCTCTACGATTCCGCCCAACCGATCAAGGAGAAGATCGAGACGATCGCCCGGGAGATCTACGGAGCGGCTGGCGTGGATTACACCCCTGTCGCCGAGAAGAACATCGTCCAGTGTGAATCCATGGGCCTGGGGCAAACGCCAGTGTGCCTCGCGAAAACCCAATACTCCTTCTCGGATGATCCTGCCAAGCTGGGCCGCCCGACCGGCTTCCGGCTTACCATTCGCGATGTCTACCCTTCGGCCGGCGCGGGCTTCGTCGTGGCGCTCGCGGGTGACATCATGACAATGCCGGGCCTGCCGAAAGTTCCGGCCGCCGAATCGATCCGCGTGCTGGCTGACGGCACGATCGAGGGCCTGTTCTGATGCCGCTCGACTTCGTCTCCACGGCGGGAGCTCCCCAGGCCATCGGTCCGTACAGCCAGGCCATCAGCGTCAACGGGCTGGTCTTCACGGCGGGGCAGGTGGCCCTCGACCCCACCACCGGCGAGCTCGTCGCCGGCGGAATCGCCGAGCAGACCGCCCGTGCCCTGGAGAATCTCCGAGCGATTCTGACCGCCGCCGGCGCCGGATTCCCCCAGGTGGTGAAGACCACCGTGTTTCTGGTCGACATGGCCGATTTCAGCGCGATGAACGAGGTCTATGGTCGAGTGTTCGGCGATCATCGTCCAGCCCGATCCACCGTGGCGGTCGCCGCCTTGCCCCGTGGCGCGCGAGTGGAGATCGAGGTGATAGCCGTGAACGGTGAACGGTAAACGGTGAACGGGGCTGCTCCGGTGGACGGAGGCTTCCCGTTCACTGTTCACCGTTCACTGTTTACCGTTAAAGACGGGAGCGGATCGGGCCTGGTGGTCTGGCCGGTCTTCAAAACCGCGATGGAGGCGCCTCCGGCGGCTCCGGTGGGTTCGATTCCCACACGCTCCCGCCACCCCCGCCTCGCATTCCGGGGCGGCGTCATTATCCTGCTGCTGAGCCTCTTTGCTTCCATCTCCAGGCTCGACGCGCAGGCCACCCCGCCGCCCCGCGGCCCTGTTGCCAGCCCCGACACACTGGCCCGCCGGTACATCAGCCCTTTCAACGCACTGTGGCGTTCGTTGCTGCTTCCTGGCTGGGGTCAGGCGAGACTCAACCGCAAGCTCGCGGGCGGGATGTTCGTGGCCTGGGAGGGGGTCACCTTGGGGATGAGCCTGAAGACCCGCAGTGAGCTGCGCTATCTCCGGCGCACGAGCTCGGCACGAGCCGAGGACAAGCGACAGGAGCACGAGGACTGGCTGGTGCTTCTGGCCTTCAACCATCTCTTCGCCGGCCTGGAGGCCTACGTGTCCGCGCACCTCGCCGACTTCCCGGGCGATCTTCGGTTTCAGGCGGTACCCGGTGGAGTCGGCGCGGCTCTCTCCCTGCCCCTACGTCTTCGATGAACCGCGCGCCGGTGGGGATCTTCGACTCCGGAATCGGCGGGCTCACCGTCGCCCGTGCGATTTACGAGCGGCTCCCGCGAGAATCGACGATCTATTTCGGAGATACGGCCCGGGTCCCCTACGGCCCCAAGTCGCCCGACACCGTCAAGCGGTACAGCCTAGAGATCCTGCGGTGGTTGCTGGATCAGGGCGTCAAGGCGGTCGTCGTGGCCTGCAACACCAGCACCGCCCATGCGCTTCGCGCCCTTCAGGAAGCAACGCCGGTGCCGGTTCTGGGCGTCATTAAGCCGGGGGCGAGAGCGGCCATCGCGGCCGGAGGAGCAGGACCGATCGGTGTGATCGGTACCACGGGAACGATCGCCAGCGATGCGTACAACCGGGCTATTCAGGCGCTCGCGCCTGGCCTGCCGGTCATCCAGCGCGCCTGTCCGCTGTTCGTGCCCTTCGTGGAGGAAGGATGGTTCGACCATCCCGCCACCGAACTGGTGGCCGCGGACTATCTCAGGGAGCTGCGCGAAGCCTGCGTTCGTTCGCTGGTATTGGGTTGCACTCACTACCCACTTTTGAAACCGCTGCTCCAGCGAGTCATGGGGCCGGAGGTCAGGCTGATCGACAGCGGGCAGGCGACAGCAGCGGCGCTGGAAACCATACTGGCAGACCGGGCTCTCGAAGCGCCTGGCGAGGCAAGGCCGAATCACCGTTTCGTGGTGAGCGATGACGAGGCCAGATTCCGTCAGGTGGGGTCGCGCTTTATCGGTGAGCGGCTGGGAAAGGCCGAGGTAATTCCGCTAGGATAAGGGGTGAACCGTGAACCCGGCTGTCACCCTGACTCTGAGCGTAGTTCGAGCTTCTTCAGGCTGTTGGCTTGAACGCGCGCAACTCCGCACCCGACTCCGTGGCCACGGCGTAGCGGAACCCGTCGAACCAGGCGCCTGGATTGAGATATTGACGTCCCCTTGCGGGTTCCTCGAGAATCGCGCGGTGAGTGTGCCCCATGACCAGGAGTCCCACGCTTGCATCCTCGGCCAGGAGGCGCTCGGCCCACTCCCGCTGCCGCGCGGCCGCGCGGGCCAGCTTCGCTTGATCGATTGTGTGGTCGCCGAGCACCGGGCTCAGCGCATCCACCAGGCGTAGACCGAGATCGGGGTGCAATACCCGGTAGACCGCCGCGGTAGCGGGATGCTGGATCATCCGATGAATCAGCTTGGCTTGCCAGCGGGGCTCGGCCAGCCCGTCGCCGTGAATTGCCGTGACCGTACGATTCCCGATCTCGAACGCCGCTCGATGTGGGAAGAAGCACACGCCCAGATCTCGCTCCCAGAAGTCGCGGCCCCACCGGTCATGGTTCCCTCCAACCATGACAATCGGCAGGCGGCGCCGCAGCCGGGCGAGCGCGGCGGCGACATGAAAACCACGCCGGGGGATGACGCGGGAATAGGAGAACCAGAAGTCGAACAGGTCGCCGTTGACCAGCAGGCAGTCGCCCAAGGTGGGCACGACATCGAGGAATTCGAGCAGCGCCTCCTCGATGCCGGGCGGCGCCACTCCGAGGTGGGCATCGGACACGATGACGAGGGTGTGGCCCAGCACGGCGCCAAAGATGGGCTCCCACCTCCCCTGGAGGCAACCGTGTCACCGGTCGCCCTCCTGAACGTCTACCAGCGGTGAGGCTTTCATGGCGACGTCGGCTCCGTTGGTCACCGAGACCTTGGTCCGCGTCAACTATTCCGAGACCGATCAGATGGGGGTGGTGTATCACGCCCGGTACCTGGTGTGGTTGGACGTTGCGCGCTGCGAGCACCTGCGGCAGAGCGGGATGACTTACCGCGAGCTGGAAGCGGCCGGACTGCGGCTCGCTGTGAGTGAAGTGTCGATCCGGTATCGCCGGCCCGCCTACTACGATGACCTGATTCGAGTCCGCTGTTGGGTCCGCCACCTGGCGTCCAGAAAGGTGGAGTTTGGCTACTCGGTGGAGCATGCGGAAGACGGTCGCATGCTCGCCACCGCGTCGACCAGTTTGCTGGCCCTCGACGCCGCGATGGTACTGACCCGTCTGCCTGACAGCGTGCGCCGGGCGCTGCACCCTATAGCCGACCCCATCAGGTTGGGATCATGAGAATCCTGGTGGTCATTCTTTGCTTCTGCTTCGGTCTTCTGGCGCCGAAGGTTGCCCGGGCTCAGGAAGAAGCGGTGGTTGAGCAGCTCGCCCCGGTGCTCGCAGCCGAAGATGCCCGCCAGTGGCGGCCCGAGCTGTTTCAACGTGCCCTGGTGGCTCCCGATTCGGTGGTGCGTCGGGTCGCCGCCATGGCGGCAGGTCGAATCGGTGATCTTCGGGCGACACCGCTGCTGCTGCAGCTGCTCGATCAACCGGACTCGACGGTTCGGGTCACCGCGGCCTTTGCGCTGGGCCTGCTTCGCGATTCCAGTGCCCTCGGGCCGCTCATTGAGCAGCTCACCGGGTTGCCCCCGCTGGATACCGCGACCGCAGCCGAGGTGGTAACCGCCATCGCCAAAATCGGCGGCCGGCGCGGCGCCGAGTTTTTCGCCTCGGTGCTGCTGGGGAAGGTGGCTCTCTCGCAGGTCGATCCGGCTCCGGCTTTCAGCCAGATCCTTCTCGAAAGCTGGCGGCTCGGAGCGGAGGCGCGGGCGGACGCTTTGTTGCCATTCGCCGATGACACGGTCCAGGGCATTCGCTGGCGCGCCGTTTATTCCTTGGGGCGGCTGCGCGCCCCAACGGCGGCCAATCATCTGATCGCGGCACTCCGTGCGGACGATGCCGCAACCAGAGCAGTGGCGGCTCGCGCGCTCATCCGGGAGTACGCCGACACCGCGAAGCTCACCCCGGCCACGGTCGCGGGTTTGCTTACCCGAGCCATCGACGATCCGGACGCCGGGGTCCGGATCAACGCGATTCGCTCTCTGGGCAGCTATCGCGATTCCACCGTGGCGGCCGCGCTGGTATCGAGGCTGGACGATTCCGACCCCAACGTTCGAGTCCAGACCGCGTCCACGCTGGGTGAGATCGGAGGATCGCTGGCCCGGGCCGCGTTAAAGCGGGTGCTGGCAGGGAAGGGAGGCTATGCCCTCCGGCGGGAGGCGCTGCTTGGCCTGGCGCGAGCCGATCCCGGCGGCTTCGCCGCAGCCGCCGGCCCCTGGCGCACCGGAGCCGACTGGCGGGACCGCGCCGCCGCGGCCGAAGGGTGGGCTCTCGCCGGTGCCAAAGGAGCGCCATGGTTCACAGCGGATCGCGATGGACGGGTTATCGCCGCCGGCCTGCAGGCGTGGGCAGACGTGGTCCAAGGTCCCGACCGTGCTCTGGTGGAGGCTGCCCGAAGTTTGCTCACCCATCCGGACGCGGCCGCTCGAAGTGTGGCGGCGGACGTGCTCACCCGGGCGGCGGATCCGGCCGACCTCGGGCCTCTGATACAGATGTACACGCGCTCGACCCGCGATTCCTTCCCGGAGGCCTCCCTCTCGGCGCTGAACGCCATCGCGGCTATTCGCCGTAGGGGTGAAGCGGCCAGGTCCCGGGTAGACCGCGAGTTTCTGCAGTCGGTCCCGCGGCCGGCAAACTACCTCCTTCGTCGCTGGGCCGAGGCCAACTGGTCCGAGGCGTCGGAGCGATGGGGCCCCGCGTACCCGGTTGCGACCGGCCGGACCCTTCAAGACTATCGCGAGCTCGCGCGCCAATTTCTCCTCGCTCCCGATTCGATCGCGCGCCCTCACGTAGTGATCGAGACGGAACAGCGGGGGGTCTTGGAGATCGAGCTCTTCGGGCCGGACGCGCCACTCACGGTGGCCAACTTCCTGCGATTGGTCGACCGGCGCTTCTTCGACGGCAATCGCTGGCACCGGGTCGTACCTAACTTCGTCGTGCAGGACGGAGATCCCCGGGGCGATGGGTTCGGCGGACCAGGAGGAGCCATACGCGACGAGATCAACCGGAACCGCTACGGCATCAAGCCCATGCTGGGGATGGCCCTTTCCGGCCCCGACACCGGCTCGAGCCAATGGTTCATCAACCTCGCGCCTCAGCCCCACCTCGACGGAACGTATACCGTGTTCGGACGGGCCGTTGGTAACTATGGGCCACTGAATCGGATCACGCAGGGCGATGTGATCCGGACGGTTCGTAGGTAAAAAGGGCGGAGAAGGCGGAGAGGGCGGAGAAGGCGGAAAGAGCGGACGAGGCGGAAAGTGCGGAACACTGCGAGAATGCGGAAGACGGAGAGGACACAGGGAACTGGTTATGAATACGCGCTACCCATCTAGCGGCGTGACCCGACAAGGGCAGAGTCGCAGGTTCGTGGATTTCGTTCGGCGGATAGTCAGGTGCGCCTCTGTCTTCTGGCTTTTTCCCGCCTTTTCCGCCCTTTCCGCTTTGTCCGCCCCCCTTCACGCCCAGTTCTTCGCCTTCGGCCAGAACAAGATTCAGTACCGCAAGCTCAACTGGCGGATCATCCGCGGCCCCCACGTCGATCTCTACTATTACCCCGCAGAGGCAGAGCTGGTCCCGGCCGCGCTGGCCTATGCCGAGGCCAGCTATGACACGCTCTCGGTGCAGTTCGGACACGATGTCGCCGCCCGAGTCCCTCTGATCGTCTACGCCTCCCATAGCGATTTCGAGCAGACCAACGTCCTGCCGTTCACCCCGCCGGAAGGGTTGCTCGGAGCCACCGATTTCTTGAAGCGCCGTGTCGCGCTCCCGTTTCGAGGAAACTTCGCTGAGTTTCGCCACACGCTGCGGCACGAGATGGTCCACGTCTTTCAGCTCGATCTGCAGTCGGAGAGCTACTACCAGGCGCCCCGCTCAGGAAGCTTCAGGTTCCCGCTCTGGTGGAGCGAGGGACTGGCCGAGCTGTGGTCCGGCGGAGAGGACGCGCGTGACTACATGGTGCTGCGGGAGCTGACTCTGAGCGGGCGTCTGCCGCCACTGCGGCAGCTGACCTATGTCACCGGGGGAATCGTTTACCCGCTCGGCGGCCGGATCCACCGCTGGCTCGCCGACACCTACGGTGATTGGCGGGTTGCCCTCATGTATAAGGAGCTCAACCGGTACGATACCTTCGAAGACGCCATTCAGGCCATCTATGGCCGGTCGCTCGATCAACTGAGTGAAGAATTTCAGCTGGCGATGCGGCGAGACTTCTATCCCTCGGTGGACAGCCTGGCCCCTCTTGCCGTCCTGGGGAAACAAATATCCCAACTGGCGGTCAAGCCCGCTTTCCTGCCCGACACCGCGAGCGAGGGTCCCGGGGAAGTTGTGTACTTGTCACCGGCTACCGGATATCTGACCATCTACCGTAAACCACTGGATGGTGGACGGCCCCGCAAAATCGTGACGGCGGGACGCTCCGCGGATCTGGAAGCCTTCCATCCCTTCGAGTCGCGAATGGATGCCTCCCGTCGCGGATACCTGCTTTTCACCGCCCGCTACGGCGACCGGGACGCCTTGGTGGTGTGGGACCTGAAGCGCGAGAAGATGGCCGGTCGCTATCAGTTCGATCGTCTCGTGTCGATCCTCTCGCCGATGTGGATGCCCGACGGGCAGAGCATCGTGTTCAGCGGGTTGTCCGAAAGCGGCGTGTCGGACCTGTATCGGGTGCGGCTCCCCGAGGGCACTCTCGAACCCCTCACTCGGGACCGGTATCAGGACCTGGATCCCAGCCCAACCCCGGATGGGAGGCGGGTGGTGTTCGCCTCGGACCGGGCGTCGGGTGGCCTGGATGGCGCCGTCAACCTCTTCATTCTCGATCTTGTAACCGGAAGCCTGACTCAACTCACCCGGGGCCAGTGGGTCGACGAGGCCCCATCATGGGGTCCGGACGGCCGGATCTACTTCTCGTCGGACCGGGACGGCGTGCTGAATGTGTTTTCGACCGACACCCTGGGCCAGGGACGTCGGGAGACATCGGCCTGGAGTGGCGCCTTCGACGCCGTGCCGCTCCCCGATAGCAGCGGTCTTTTGGTGGGAGGCTTTCACGATCTGAGCTGGAATCTGTACCGCTATCCGATCGATTCGGCAGCGCGGGAGGACCAGTTTGTGCTCGACTCCGGTCCACCGCCAGGGCAATGGGCCTGGGCAACCGGCCGCGACACTGCCATCGGATCCGTCACGGGAGAGCCCTATCGCCGGCGCCTCACCCTCGACGTGGCAGCGGGCGATGCCGTCTTCGTGCCCGGCTACGGAGGTGCGCAGGGCATCGCGTTTCTGATGAGCGACTTGCTGGGAGACAACCTCCTCTTCGGCTCCGTCGGCTCGTTCCAGGGACGCCGGCTCGGCAGTCTCCTGGAGAACATCAGTGCGAGCGCGATCTACCTGAACCGCCAGCGACGGCTCAACTGGGGCTTGGGAGCGTTCCGCACCAAGAGCCGCAACTTCGAGGGCGACCTCGTGGTGGCCTACGAGGAGGCGGCGGCTGGTGCCATCGGGCTGCTTCGCTACCCGCTCAGCCGGTTCAGCCGGGTCGAGGGCACCGTCGTCGTGGAGCACTCCGATCGGGTCGATTTCACGTTGCCGGTGGATCAGCCGCGACGGATCGGATGGATCGCTTCTCACTACCTGAGCTTCGTGCATGACAACTCGCTCTGGATATCTTCCGGTCCCATCGACGGGAGGCGCTTCAGCTTCACCGCCGGCATCTCCAGCGACTTCTCCAACAGTCGTTTCGACAGTTATGTGCTGAGCGGGGATTGGCGGAGGTATTTCCGGCTCGGCAACCGGAGTACCTATGCAGTGCGCGCCTTTGGCTTCTACAGCGGGGGCGATCGTCCGCGTCGCACCAACATCGGCGGTACCCTCGGGCTTCGGGGGTACCCCGAGTTCGGGTACATCGTCGGCACCCGCGCCTACATGCTCAACCAGGAGATACGGTTTCCTCTCCTGACCCACCTGACGATCGGCACCCCGGTTGGTGACATTGACTTCCCCGAGATCCAGGGCGGCATCTTCGCCGATGTCGGGAAGGCGTTGCTGCACTCGGATTCGGACCGTGCCCTGCTGGGGAGCTATGGGGTGAGCTTCCGGCTGGCTCTCGCCCCTCTCGCAGTCGTTCGACTCGATCTTGGACGTCGCTTCAGTAACCATGACTATCGGGGATACAGCCTGAGCGCCGACCAGCGTCATCCGGGCTTTGTCCACTTCTTTTTTGGCTATAACTACTGATGCGACAATGTTTTGGGCTTGACCGCCAGATCCTCCTGGCCTATCTTGGCTGGGTGGGAGCGGGATGTCGGAGCGAGCCCGGGCCGCTGATCCCCCTCGCGGCGCAGCCGGTTGCCCGAGCTGAAGTTCTCGATTGGGTCGCCTCCACCGTTCCTTCAGATCACCAGCTACATCGATTCAAGTGGCTCTTCCAGGATGAGCGCGGGAGTGCGGGTGGGCGTGGCAGCGCCCGGATTGCCCCACCCGACTCCCTGCGGTTCGATGTCGCAGGTCCCTTTGGCAGCGGCACAGGTTCCGCCGTTGTGGTCGGCGACCGGGGGCTGTGGATGGAGCCGCCGGATGCAATTGCCAAGCTGGTTCCCAATTACCCGCTCATGTGGGCCATGTTCGGGATTGCCGAGCGGCCACCGGAAGGGGTGGAGCTGCGGGGTCTCGTGAAGGACTCGTTGATCGCTTGGCAGTACGCCGGTTCCGGGGACACCGTGGAGTACGCGCGCACTAGCGGGGATCCGGGCCACCTGATCGCGGAGGTCCGCCAGGCCGGCAAGCTGATCGGGCGGGCCGAGACGACCCTGGCCGCCGACGGGACTCCCCTGAAATCACGACTCACGGTGCCGAGCGGGCCCGCCCGACTCGATCTGACGTTTCTCTCGACCACCCGGGCTTCCTTTGCGCCTGATATCTGGGTTCCTCGTAAGCCTTAGCGCCTTGGCGCTGAGCGGCTGCCTCTATGGCTTCGCGGGTGGCGGTCTTCCTCCATCCATCAAGACCGTCGCGGTGCTGCCATTCGACAACCAGACGCCCGAGCCGACTCTTACTCAGGAGATCTCGAGGGCGGTGCGCGAAGCGGTGGAGCAACGGCTGGGGTTGCGACAGTCCGCCGAGCCCCAGGCCGATGCCGTCGTGCGTGGCTCGATTACCCGCTACGAGCCAGATCTACCCGTGGCCTACACCGGCAGCGATAGCGCGGTGACGGTTACCCGGCGGCAGGTCCAGATCACCGTGTCGGTGGAGATCCTCGATCAGAAGCAAGGAAAGCCGCTGTGGCAGCGAAACGGACTGACCGTACGGGGTGATTACGAGTCGGGCAGGGAAGCCGAAGGCCGGAGAAAGGCCCTGGATGATCTCGTGGTGAACATTGTAGAGGGAGCCCAATCACAATGGTGATCCTCTCGCATCGTTCCCGCCGTGGCGCCGGCACTTTGGGGTGTATGCTGTCGCTGGCGCTCTTTGCCGCCGCCCTCTACTACGGCATCAACATCGGTCAGGTCTATCTCCGCTACTATGAGCTGGTCGATGGGATGCGCTCGCAGGCCCGGATGGCTCCCGGTCTTCAGGACGACGTGATCTATCGCCGGTTGAGCGACCAGGCCGATTCGCTTTTTCCCGGTCGCCGGCCGCAATTCAAGATCACCCGGGGCGGACATCCCAACCGGATAGTCATCGAGACCGAGTACAGCGATAGTGTTGACCTGCCCCTCTTCAAGCACACCTTCGTCATGCGTCCCCGGGCCGAAGAACCGCTCTAGCTTCGTGACGCACGACCTCTCTATTCCCCATCTTTTCGTCGTGCTGGCGGCCATGCTGATTGGCGCCAAACTGCTGGGTGAGGTTGCCGAGCGCTTCGGGCAGCCCGCCGTGCTGGGCGAGCTGATCGCCGGCGTTCTCCTGGGTGGAAGCGTGATGGGCATCGTGCCGACCCAGGGCAGCGGTGCCGATATGGTTCGGCTCCTGGCCGAGCTCGGTGTCGTGCTCCTCCTGTTCGAGATCGGTCTCGAGACCGATCTGCGGGAGATGTTCCGGGTCGGAACCGCCTCCCTGTCCGTGGCCGCGGTCGGCGTGGTGCTCCCCTTTGTGCTCGGTTTCGCCTACTGGGCTTATGTGCCGCACGCGGCGAGTGGCGGCTCGACCGATCTCACCACGGCCGCCATCTTCGTCGGTGCCACCCTCACTGCCACCTCCGTCGGTATCACGGCCCGGGTGCTCTCCGATCTCGGGCAGATGCACGCTCCGGAGGCCAGAATCATCATCGGGGCAGCCGTCATCGATGACGTCCTTGGCCTGGTGATTCTAACAGTGGTATCCGGGCTGGCGGCTGGAACGTCCGTGACGACGCTCGGCATCCTGCGGGTCCTTGGGGTTGCTGTTGGGTTTCTGGTTTTCGCCGTGCTGGTGGGCAGGTATGCGGCGCCCCGTTTATTCGACCTCGTGGTGCGAATGCGTGTGCGCTACGTGCTCCTGGTGTTCGCCGTCGCATTCGCGCTCACCCTCTCGGCCACGGCTGCACTGGTCGGGTCCGCCCTCATCATCGGAGCGTTTGCCGCCGGGATCATTCTCTCCGGCACCAACCAGTTCGACACCATCGAACGCGAGGTTCGCCCGGTCGCGTCGATCTTCACCCCTATCTTCTTTGTGAGTGTCGGTGCGTCGGTCAATCTCCGGCTGCTGGACCCGACTCGCGAGGGTGCCGCCGGAATTCTGGGCGTCGCCGCCACCCTGACGGCACTCGCCATCCTCGGGAAGCTCGCGGCCGGCTGGGCCGTACCCTGGGTCCGGGTCCGGCGTCTGGTGGTAGGCGTAGGTATGGTACCCCGGGGAGAGGTAGGTCTGATTTTCGCCGATATCGGACGGCGGTCGGGCATTCTCAACGAGGCAGTGTTTGGTGCCATCCTTCTTATGGTCATGGCCACGACGTTCGTGACTCCTCCAGGCTTGAAGGCCCTTTTCGGATCACGGTCGGCTCCCGGTTATCCCGCGTGATCGACACGGCCATGAAGGTCCGCAGCCTGGCGGAAGCGATTGCCTGGCGCGCTCGCCAGACCGGCCCCGTCGTATTCACGAACGGCGTGTTCGATCTGGTGCACCCGGGACACGTGGAGCTACTGGAGGCAGCCCGGCGTGAGGGCAACTCACTGGTTGTCGGGGTCAACAGCGACGCCTCCGTGCGCCGCTTGGGCAAGGGAAACGGCCGGCCCTTGAATGAGGAGTCTGCTCGGGCTCGCGTGTTGGCGGGCTTTGCCGCGGTAGACTGTGTGGTGCTCTTCGATGCCGACACGCCGCTCGACCTGATCCGGAGCCTGGCCCCCGATGTCCTGGTCAAAGGCGCGGACTACCGCCGGGAAAGCATCGTCGGGGCTGATTGGGTTGAGTCCAACGGCGGCCGGGTGGTGCGGGTGCCGTTGGTCGGCGGGTTCTCGACCTCCTCGATCGTGGAACGTCTTCGTGCCTCGTCCTGACGGTCGCCCCAACGATCGGCTCAGACCGCTGGTGCTGGAGCGGCGGGCCAACCCCTACGCGGAGGGGAGTTGTCTCATCCGCATGGGTGGAACCTTGGTCCACTGTACCGCGAGCGTCGAGCCCGGAGTTCCGGGCTTCAAGAAGGGAACCGGCGAAGGCTGGGTTACCGCCGAGTACGCCATGCTTCCCCGGGCGACGGTGGAGCGAACCTCGCGGGAGCGCAACGGGCCGGGCGGCCGAACGCAGGAAATTCAACGGTTGATCGGGCGGTCACTCCGGGCGGCCATGGCCACCATGGCCTTTGGTGAGTTCACTATCCGGGTCGACTGCGACGTCCTCCAAGCCGATGGTGGAACCCGAACGGCTGCCATTACCGGCGGCTGTGTCGCACTGGCCGACGCCTGCGCCTGGCTGGCGGAGCGAACCAGCCAGCCGTCCTCCTTCGGTCAGCTCGTGGCGGCGGTCTCGGTCGGCGTTGTCCAAGGCGAGCTCCGGCTCGACCTCGCTTACACCGAGGACAAGGACGCCGGCGTCGACGCAAATATCGTGATGGTCGAGCCATCCGAATTCGTGGAGGTGCAGGGGACTGGAGAGCATGCCACCTTCACCCGGGCCCAGCTCGACACTCTTCTCGACCTGGCGCAACGTGGGATCGCCGAGCTCTTCCAGGCCCAGCGTAAGGCACTGGGGTAGTGCGAATCCTGGCGGCCACACGCAGCGTCGGGAAACAGCAGGAGATCCGGCGAGTCCTGAGCCCCGCAGGTCTGGAGATCATTTTTCCCGACGACATCGGCCTGTGGGAGACCTCAGCCGAGGATGCACTCGAATTAGGTGAGAGCTTCGAGGCAAACGCCCGGCGAAAGGCCGAGCACTTCGCGCGGCTCAGCTTGTTGCCGACCTTTGCCGACGATTCGGGCCTGGAGGTCCTGGCTCTGGGCGGTGCGCCCGGACTGCGCTCCAAGCGCTGGGCCGGAGTGTCGGGCAGCGCTGCGCAGGTGGACGCCGCCAACAACGCCGAGCTGCTGCGCCGGCTCGCGGGCGCGCCGGATCGGAAACGGGTGGCACGGTATCGCTGCGTCCTGGCCTTCTTGGGGTCACCCCGCGTCGTTCCAACCATCTGCCAGGGCGACTGCAGCGGCCGGATCCTGGAGGCGCCCAGGGGCAGCGCCGGCTTCGGCTATGACCCGCTCTTCTTCAGCGACGAGATCGGGAAGACCTTTGGAGAAGCCTCGGCCGAGGAGAAGGACACGGTGAGCCACCGGGGGCGGGCATTGCGGGCCCTGGTGAAAATCTTGAGCGGTTTGGACGAGGCGCGCTCATTACAGCAATAGTCTGCGCCACCAACCACTGCGTTGGAGCCGCGCTACCCGGTCACCGGATGCGCCACTATGTTGCATCTGCGGTTTCAGCGGGGTGTGGCGCAGTCCGGTAGCGCGCCTGCTTTGGGAGCAGGAGGTCCCGGGTTCAAATCCCGGCGCCCCGATTCAATTCATTTCACCCAGCCCGGCGCCTTCCACCCGCGCGGGTCGAAGATCGCGGGATCCAGCCTTACGTTGGCCTTGGGATTGAAGTACTCCTCTTTCACCTTCTGCTTTCCATTCGCCAGAAAGAGCACTTCGGTCTCCACCCAGCCTCCCCCTAGGGGGACATACTTCTCGAATCGGGTGTCGTTGATCACCGCTGGGTTCTTCTTCGACGGCTCCAGGCTTCGCACGAAGTAGAGCCGCTCCACATCGATCCAGAACTGCGGGCTCACCGTGTCTCCGGCTTCCGCGCCAACCACGTAGGTACGCCGCCCTCGCCAGGTCGTCTGGTGCAGTTTGGACAGATCATAGCCGAGTCCCCGGAGCTTCCCGACTGTCTCCGACACAGGCGCTTCGTACACGTCGAACCCGAGCACCATCAACGGGTGCACCATTGCCTTGGACTCCTTCAGCTTCCCCCGCTCGAACTGGTAGACGGAGTCGTTCCGAAAGAGAATGGCATTCATGCTGTCCAGCGGCGCGATATCGATCCGCAGCTTGCCCGGCAGCTCGAGTGCCTCATACCAGGTCTCGACCTTCCCGTCGGGAAGGGTGGTCTTCTGGGTAAAGGTGAGGGTGCGATACCATTTGCCGGCATACCGTTCGCGCATCTGCGCGATCAGTCGGTCTCCGTCTTTCGGCTTGGTGTTGTCCTGCGGCGAGAGCGAGGGCGCGCTCGTGAGGACCAGAAGAGCCCATAGAACCGGCTGTAGTTGGGGCACTGAGCCTCCGGCCTGACTGGATGATCTTTCGGGGGACTCAGGGCTCTACGGGCGGATCCGGTGGACGGTTTCTACTGGAGAGAGCTGGCCTTCAAAATGCGAGCGCCCGCCGGCGACGACCGGCGAGCGCTCGGGCAATACCTTGGATCAGAGTTCCCGGGAAAAAATGAATCTGGCGTGACGCCGCTCCCAGGTTCGGAGCGACTCGTAGGAGAGTTTCTCGAGCTCAAGCGACACCGCGCGCGCGGCGGCGAGCGACACCGCCTCCCGGTCCTCGCGCGCGGCTGTGGTCGCACCCCGGGCTTCGATGTCGGTGAGGCTGAGCCAGACCGTGAGCCGGTTATTCACCCGATCCTGCAGCATCAGACGCATCTTCCGAACAAGGGCCCGGTTCCGGAGCAAGCAGTGCCGGTGAACCGCCCAGAGAATGAAGCCCTGGAGCCAGATGAGGAAGATCAGCGCCATTCCCTGATCCCCTCGCGACAGCTCGCTCAGAGTCACCATGATCGCGATGAGCACTCCGGCTATGGTCAGGAATAGCTCGAAATA